>JAFSYF010000201.1 GCA_017443695.1 Butyrivibrio sp. | reverse complement strand
GGAGAGAAAATGGCTAACCTTTTCACTGCAAGTCTTGCCATGCGTCCCCGGTGGTGATATGGTAGTGAGTGGTAGATTTTGAGTTATAAAATGATTGCTAAACAATATACAGGAGGCTTACACCTGATGAAAAAACTTTTCTCCCTTCCTATATAAAGGCAGGTGGAAATAAGATGAAGATCAAGCATGCGAAAAAATGATGATATAACCGGAGGGGACATGAGACGATGAAACAGACCAACCTGCTGTATTACGGCTACAACCGGGAGACCTACCAGGCCTGCAGGGATCAGATCAGCTCCACCAACCGCAGACATGCACTCATGATCAATCTCTGGTTTGTCATCAGCAATCTCCTGTACGTGATCTTCTCCCTGATGCGGGTATTTGGCGTGGACCGCGGGAGCACCCCTTTCTATGCCGCATTCCTGGTGGTTTCCGCCTCCTTCGGCGTATTCCTGCTGGCCCTGCGCAAACAGGCGGAGCGGTACACTTCCCTGACGGTATATGCCAGCGTCGTACTGCTCCTGTTGTATGGCATCGAGGTCTCCATCGCCAAACCCTACATGGCTGCCGCAATGTTCCCGCTGCTGCTGGTGCTGGTGGCCACGGCCTATATCGACAACATGCTGCGGATGATGCTGGTGCTTGCGGGATTCTCCGCCGTCTTCATCCTGTCTTCTTTCTCCCAGAAAGCCGTCTCCATCGCCTACGAGGATACCTACAACATCCTGATCACGCTGTTCCTCGCAGCGGCGCTGCACTATGCCTTCCAGCATACCCGGATGATGCAGTTCGTCCTGTATCAGAAGAACCTGCAGAACCAGCGGGAGCTGGAGGTCAGTTCCAGCTTCGACGCGCTGACATCGCTGTTAAACAGGGGCCGTTTTTTCTCCATGACGGACCGGATCCTGCATGAGAAGGACGGGGAATATATGGCGCTGTGCCTGCTGGATCTGGACGGCTTCAAGCAGATCAATGATCAGCTGGGTCATCAGATGGGGGACAAGGCGATACAGATGACCGGCCAGACAATTCTGGAGGTGATGCGGATCGACGAGTCGGAGAGATGGTCCTTCCCCGAGCGGGTGCTCAAGGAGCGGGGGAGCTTCGCCGGGCGTCTCGGCGGCGATGAGTTCATCGTCCTCATCCGTGGCTGTCACAATGCGGAGGAGGTGGAGCAGCTGCTGGGGCAGGTCCTGAAGAAGCTGAACGATGTACGGTTTGAGGGGCTCTCCGGGATCCATGCTTCCTTCGGTGTCACCACGCTTGCAGCCGGTGAGGACATCGACGCCGCCTATACCAGGGCGGACGCGGCGCTGTATGCTTCCAAGCGTGCCGGCAAGAATCAGATCAGATCGTCAGAGGAGTGAGCCATGTATATCAGCGGACAATACCTGTTACTGACGGCGCTCCTGCTGCTCCTGCTGGATTCGTGCATCGTCCTGTACACCCTGATCTACAGGAGGATGGCACTGGTATCTTCCACCTGGGTCGGTGCTATCCTGACTTTTACGGTGGTCACCGGACTGCTTTTCACCAGTCTCCGGATCGTTCTGGAGGAGTCGCGGTTCCTGTCTGAGCCCAATATGCCGGAGGCCGTGCTGGGCATGAGTGTCTGTGCCACGGTGTTCGTCGTGTGGCAGGCAGTGACGCTGCGCAGTGCGGGCAGGGATACCCGGATTCTGCTGGAGAATCTGGTCTGTATCACCGAGGCCAGCGCCCCCAACCTGAACGGCAATGCGCTCTATATCCAGCTCCTCTCAGACCTCCTCTACCACAACCTGCCTGTCGATGAGAGGCTCCGCCTCAATCCCGAGGAGCTCTCCTATGCGGCACTCCTGATCGATGTCGGCCAGCTCGGGGTTCCCAGACAGCTGCGGGAGAAATGGGGCAAGTTCACGGACGAGGAGCGTGCGCTGATGCGCCGGAGTCCGGACATCGCGGCACAGATCCTCCAGTCCTCCGTGAGCTGCAAGAGGATCGCGACCTGGATCCGCCTGAGCAGCGAGCATGTGGACGGCAGTGGCCGGCGGGGTGTCTCCGGCGCGGACCTGCCGCTGGCGGCACGGATCCTCGCACTCGCCTCGACCTTTGCCGCGATCACCTTAAGCCGCACCTACAAGGCATCCCGCAGCTGCACCGAGGCCATGGAAGAACTCAAGATCGTGGCCGGAACACAGCTCGACGAGGAGCTGGTGGACATCTTTACACAGATCCCCATCGAACAGGTGGAGGCATGTCTGGAAACCGTGCTGGTCCGCACCGGGGAGATACGCAGAATGGGGATTGAGACACCGGATAAGGAGGAACACTGATGCGCTATAAGGAATGGATGCTCAATGTGTTCCTGGTCGCGGTGATTGCGGTATCGCCGCTCTTCCTGTGCAGCAATCTGTGGAGCCAGGGAAGGGAGCTGCCACAGGCCGCCTGTGAGGGTGTTCGGACACAGGAGGTACATTTCGCCATACAGCCCTCTGCTGCCTTCATGCCGCTCTATGTGGCCAAGGAGGAGGGCTGGCTGGACGAGGCCATGGCGGAGGTCGGTGTACGTGTGGTCTGGCACAGTTTTGATTCCGGGCCGCCCATCAATCAGTCCCTCCTGTCGGGACAATCCGACATCGGTGTGCTGGGGGATGTGCCGACGGTGTTTGCCATCGCCCTGGGGCAGGATAATGTGATCATCGCTACGGCGGCGCAGGCGGCGGATTCCTATGCGGTACTGGTGCCGGCGGATTCCGCGCTGTCTGGTGCTGCGGATTTAAAGGGCAAGCGGTTCGCGACCGTCATCGGAACCACCGCCCACAACCTGATGAACAAGTATCTGGCCAGTGGTGGCCTGACCATGGACGATGTCCAGCTGGTGAATATCACTGCGGGGGATACCGCAGGGGTGCTGGCGACCCATGCGGCGGATGCGGCGGCCATCTGGGAGCCCTCCGTGACCCGGCTGGTGGACAACGGGACGGCGCGGATCCTGGGAGAGGGTTCGGACTGCGGGCTGGCGGGGACAAATACGCTGGTTGCGCGGCGCGCTTTTGCCGAGCAGAATCCAACCCTGGTGCAGATCGTCTGCGATCAGTACAGACGGGGCGCCGCGGCACTGGCGGAGGGTCTCGATGCGGAGACCGCGGAACGTGTCGCCGCGTATATGAAGCTGGATCAGCGCCAGATCGGGGCGCTGCTGCCCAAGTTCCAGTACACGGTGGACATCACGCAGGAGGACATGGCCTCCCTCAATGACACCATCCAGTTCCTGTATGAGGTCAAGCAGATCCCCAGGGTCTTTGACATCGGGGAATACACTTTTAACGCAGATTAAATCGGGCAGGGGTGATGATTTCCCTGCCCTCCTGAAGCTGCTGATTATTTCCACTTTTCAATCCACAAAATCCAGGGAGTTGATGATGGCGGCCATGGTGTCGGAAACCTCCATGTTCATGTACTCATCGTCGCCGTTGTGGCCGGTCAGTTCAAAGACGAGCACGCCGTCCATGTAGTCTCTGGCGACGGCCGTCATATAGAGGCCTGAGCCGTCTGCTGCCGGGGGAGCTGCGCCCAGTAGCCCGTCACATCCTCTGCGCCGGGGAAGGGTGCCTCAGAGGTGGTGGCATCCGCTCCCCACTCCTCTGCCCGGTTCTGAATCAGGGTGTGGGCATCGGTTGCCTCCATGGTCCTCTGTTCACATGTCATCCTGTTTCACAATCTGTCTGAAATAATGCCACGTTTTGCCATTATTCGCAATATTCTCCGGGGAGTTTCTGTTCGGCCCCGGGAGCCAGAATTATGATGCCAAAAGAACCGTCCCTCTGTCATGCCTCTGTCATGCCAAAAGAACCGTCCCCCTGTCTTCCCCCTGTCTTCCCAAAAGAACCGTCCCTCTGTCTTCTCTTGACAAAAGGGACGGTTGTGCGTATACTAACTGTACTATGTCTGATAGTACAGTTGTAACGGAGCGGTGCCTATGCTGATTGAAATTGATTTCAGGGACAAGAGACCTCTGTATGAGCAGATATCCGACAGGCTGAAGCGCCTGATCGAGCAGGGGGTCATCGGTAAGGATGAACTGCTGCCGTCTGTCCGCGCGCTGTCCATGGAGCTGTCCATTAATCCCAATACCATACAGAAGGCCTACGGTGTGCTGGACAGGGATGGGTACTCCTACTCCGTTGCGGGGAAGGGGAGTTTCGCCGCGGATGTGTCGGCGCTCCTGCCGGCGCGGCGGGAGGCGTTCTATCACGAGCTGGACGAGGTGCTGAAACGTGCGCCCGCACTGGGGATCGGTGTGGCGGACGTGACGGAGCATGTACGGGGTGTTATGAAAAAGGGGGAACAATATGATACAGATCACTAATGTGTCCAAGTCCTTCGGGGAGGTGAAGGCTGTGGATAATGTCAGTCTGGAGATCGGGGACGGTCAGGTCTTCGGCCTGATCGGGACCAACGGGGCGGGCAAATCCACGCTGCTGCGCATGGTTGCGGGGATCCTGAAGTGCGACAGCGGCTGCATCCTGATCGACGGGCAGCCGGTCTATGAGAATCCCGGGATCAAGCGGCAGTTCTTCTTCATCCCGGACGAGGCCTGCTTCTGGGCCAATGCTACCCCGTCGGAGCTGGCCACCTTCTATGCTGGAATGTACGAGACCTTCGACCGGGCGCGGTTTGACCGGCTGATGGAGAGCTTTTCGCTGGAGCATAAACGGAAGGTTTCCACTTTTTCCAAAGGGATGAAAAAGCAGCTCTCGGTGATCCTGGGGCTGTCCGCCGGGACGCGGTATCTGTTCTGCGACGAGACCTTCGACGGGCTGGATCCGGTGATGCGGCAGGGGGTCAAGAGTCTGTTCGCCGGGGATATGGCGGAGCGGGATTTCACACCTGTCATCGCGAGCCACAATCTGCGGGAGCTGGAGGATATCTGTGACAATGTGGGCCTGCTGCACCGCGGGGGGATCCTGCTGTCCAGAAATCTGGATGACATCAAGGCCGATGTGCATAAGCTCCAGTGCGTTTTCTCCGATAAGGAGACGGAAAGAACCGTCAGGGACAGGCTACGGGTTCTGACGGAGGATCACCGCGGGTCTCTCATGACGCTGGTCGTGCGGGGGGAGAAATCGGAGATCCTGGATACAGTGAGGGAAGGCAGCCCCATATTCATGGAGCTCCTGCCGCTCTCGCTGGAGGAGATTTTTATCAGTGAAACGGGGGTAGAGGGTTATGACATCCAGAAAGTTCTTGCCTGATGCAGTAAAGGAGAACGGTTCACAGCCATTATTCCGCGAGCATTGCCGTGTGCCAGTGGCACACGTTTGGCAACGATCGGAACGAAGTGTAGAAGCTTGCGAATGCGAGGCAGGCAGTGAATCGGGCCGCGCGCGAAGAGCGCATGGAATGCCCGATTCACCATCGTTACCATTCGCAGGGACTGTGAATGGTAAAGAAACGGGGGTAGAGGGTTATGACATCCAGAAAGTTCTTGCCTAATATAATGAAAGAAAACGCGAAGCGCAGGCTCTGGCCTATCGCGCTGTCGATTCTGGGCGCTTTCTTCGCCCTGACGGTCATGGGGGTGCTGTGTCTCTCCACCTGGGAGTCGAGGCTCACGCTCTCCCCGAATCAGATCCGGGATATCTCCTATGCGCTGGCCTACAAGGTGTTGGGGCTGGGCAATCCTGCCGTTTTCCTCCTGATCCTGGGGATGGCGGTGATCCTGGCCATCCAGGGATTCCACTATCTGCAGGATGCCAGGGAGACGGATCTGTACGGGAGTCTGCCCGTCAAGCGGCAGACGCTCTATGGTGTGGTGCTGACGAACGGGTTCCTTATTTTTGCCCTGCCCTATACGGTATTCCATGTGCTGACGCTCCTCATCGGCGCTGTGAAGGGCTATGTCAACGGCGTGAGTCTCCTCTATGCGGCGGAGAGTCTGGTGGCGGTGTATGTGCTGTTCGGTGTCATCTATATGACGGCGGTGTTTGCGACGGTGCTGACGGGCAACTGGATCGTCGCAGCCCTTGGGACCTCTGTTTTCTACGGGATCTGTCCCTTTGTAGCGCTGACCGCGGATACCTATCTGAGTGAGTTCTTTATCACCTACTACAGCTGGACGGAGGGGTCGGACGGGCTGCCCGGATGGCTGCTCCAGCTCTCTCCCATCAGCGCCTATGTCCGGCTGATGGATGCGGTGCATCTGATTGAGGGGCCCGGTATGGAGCCGGTGCTGCGTTTCACGCCGGGGGCTTTCCTCATACTGGGGGTTCTGGTGCTCGTCTCTGCGGCGCTCGTGCTGATCTGCAGGCAGCTGGTGATGGTGCGGCCCGGAGAGGCCTGCGGCCGCGCGATGGCTTTTAACAAAACCAGGCCCTGGATCAAGGCCATGATCCTGCTCCCGGCAGCGTTCATGTCCGGTCTCCTGTTCTATGAGATCGGCGGAAACCGTCTGGGGTGGCTGTTCTTCGGGATCATCGCGTGTCTCCTCATCGGCCATGGGGTCATGGAGATCATCTATGAGTCCGATTTCCGCGCGGCCTTCCATGGGTGGCGCTCCCTGATCGTGTGTTTTGCTGTTGCTGGGGGGCTGCTGATCCTGGTGCTCTTCGATCCCTTCGGCTATGAGGGAAAGCATCCCGCGCAGAGCCGGGTGGCAGAGGTCGCCGTATCGGATGAGTTCCTCTTCAGTGGGCTGGCCCACCGTCTGGATAACGGGGACGGGTTCGTCTGGTATGACGGGGGTGAATGGGTGCTGTCGCATATGCATCTGGAGGATTCGGAGGCGCTGGATGCGCTGATCCGTCTCGGTGCGTCGTATGCGGCGGATCATCATCTGGAGGCGATCCTGGACGGTAATTCGGATGTGAACTATCGTTATAAAGAGGGTGAAGGGGATGCGCCGGATCGGCTCTACCACGATATCCAGGTGCAGTGGACGCTGAAGGACGGACGCACCTGCAACCGCAGGTACTGTCTGGATGTGATGGATGCGGAGACCAGGGAGGTGTTGTCCGCGCTCTTCGCACAGGAGGCGTTCAAGGCGGGTGTGCTGCCGGGGTTGACGCTGGATGCGGCGGATGTGGAGTGGTTCTCCCTGAACAATTATCTGGACGAGGCGCATGTGGATATCCCTGCGGCAGATGCGGCCGCGCTCCTTGCGGCCTACCGAAGCGATGTGATGGCGATGTCCTGGGAGGAGGCGACGAACGAAGCGCCTTGCGTCATCCTGCATGTCGGTAACTGTGAGCGGGGGGCCGGGTCGAACCGGGAGGACAATACCATGGCCTCTCTCCCCGTCTATCCGTCCTATACCGCGACCGCGGCGTGGCTTGCGGCGCACGGGCTGGCGGCAACCTGGCGGAACGGGTATGATTTCGATCATATGGCGCTGGAGCCGGTTTATGGTAATATAGAGTGTCAGAGCGTGTCCGTGGAGGGGCAGGAGGAGATCCGGCAGGTTCTCGCGTGCGCGATCCCCGATGAGCTGTGGGAGATGTGCGCCGGCTTCGTCGATCCTGCCAGGGAGGATGCGATGATCCATGTGTTTGCCTCCTTCGGCGCGCACGACGACTACAGCGGCGAATACCTGCTGGATGGGGATGCCCTCTCCCCCGAGTTGCGGGACGCTCTCCTCTCCCTCGTGGAGATGGGGGAGGATTGACTGGAGGCCCAAGGAGCTTCTCTCGGGCGGTTCGCGAGCTTGCGTTTGGTGCGTCAGTCGAGGCCCTGGGAACATCCCGCGAGGCTGTCCGCGAGCTTGCGACGAGCGCGAGCGGCTGCCTGCGAGATGTTCCCAGGGC
>JAFSYF010000027.1 GCA_017443695.1 Butyrivibrio sp. | reverse complement strand
GTCGTCCCCAGGACGAAGCCCCTAACCCCAAGTGGGGCGTATTCTCTGATCTTGTCCGCGCTGCAGGCACCATCCCAGTAGATATCAAAGCCCATCTCATCCTTGATGGCAAGCAGCTGGTCGTATTTCTCCCGGACATAGGGAAGGAAGAGCTGGGCCGCGTTGCCGGGATTGACGGACATGACGAGGACCTTCCTCACGATCCGCAACAGCATCCGGACCTCCTCCACACTGGTGCCAGGATTGATGGCGATCCCGGGGATCATCCCTGCTTCCGTGATCTGCTGCAGCGTGGTGGAGGGATGATACTCCGCCTCCGGATGGATGTAGATGGTATCGCCGGGCTTCAGGTTCCTTGTAAACAGACCGATGGTGTTGATCGGATGCTCCACCATCAGGTGGACATCCAGCGGCTTGTGCGTAATGGAACGGATACACTTCAGATCGTTCAGGGACATAGCGAAATTCGGGACATAGCGGCCATCCATGATATCGATATGGAAGGAATCAATCCCGCCCTCCTCCAGCATCCGGACCTCCGCGCCCAGTCTCGCGTAGTCTGCGCACATCATGGAGGCCATCAGTTCATAGGATTCAGTCATCTGCTCTCCTCTCTGTCGGTAATATAGTAAACGTCTCAGCTGCCTGCCGGTTCCGTAGACCGTATCTCACAATTCTGAATCATAATGGGCTTGCCTGTCTGCTGATAGAGCTGCACCAGGGAGCTCCAGTCCCCGTAGTATGCATCACTCACAGCGATGGCACGGTCCAACTCCGGCGTGTCATCATAGATCCCCCAGCCCGCAGCCCGGTACTGCGCCACGATCTGCTGCCACTGTGTAAGGAGCTGCGGGCGCATGGAGGACAATGTGGCCTCGATCAGCGGGTGCGGACGCCACAGGAGGACGACGTCCTCCCTGTTCTCATAAAAGATCGAGAGATTGTCCCGGATCTTGGCCAGCATCTCCTCATCGTTCTCCAGCATGGCTGTAACGCCGGTGTTATAGAGAATCACCTTACGCCTCGTTCCATCCGGCCGCAGGATCAGCGCCCGCCAGGCATCCGGCAGCTCCTGATCCCGTTCGGTCAGGTTCGTCACACGGTCGATTTTGGGAGAGCCTGTGCCCTCAATCTTCCGCTCCCAGACCTGGCGGCTCTGCTCTCCATATGCTTTTGTCAGTATGCGGATGTAAGCCTCCCGCATGGCCTCAGACTGAACGATCACACGATCCGCATGCTCCATCGCAGGCACAGTGATGAAGTGCTCTATGCGATCCAGCTGTTCCTCATTGTCCGGATCAGGCTCTCCCAGCACGAAGTAGGGGATATAGACTAGCTCCGGTGTGAACTTCTTCAAATGGTCGGAATAGAAAAACGGGTGAACTGAAGTCACCCGATTGAAAGCATCATAGGGATTGTGTATATAGATCGCATCCGGCCTCCTCGCACCGAAGTCGTAGTCCGAGGCTCTCGTTATCGGCACCTCCGGCGGGAAGTCCCCGGATTCGTCATGGAGCTCGCCAAAGCTCATGTCCGGATTCCGGTCATAGTAGGGGATGGGGATCACGATGGCGGTCACCAGGGGATCCTCTGACATCTGTCTCCAGACGGGCTCCAGGGAGTCCCACATGGCTGCCTTGTAGGGGAGGAAGACCACCTCCCTGCAGATGGGTAGTGCCCCCAGCTGTGTGATGGCCTGCCGCAGCAGGATGCGCTGCTCCTCTACTGCCGCATCCGTCTGTGTCTGTGGTAGTTCCTGTCCGGAGGACAGGGGAGTATGGAGCCTATAGATCGCCTCACAATAACCCTCCAGGGTGCGGACGACCTCTGTCCCGTCACACCGGCTGCTCTCACGGTCGATCCGTTCAATGCTCTCCCCGATCCGGATCGCCGCGGCCTGACAGCTGGCAAGGAGATCCGTTGCCTGCACCGTCTGTCCCTGCCTGCAGTAATCCTGCACCGCATCGCATCCGCGGAGCAGGGTATTTAAGGTTTCAGTGAGCTTCGCGCACTGGAAAGAGCGCATTCATCTCTCCTATGTGGTTGAAATGCAAATTCAGAGGCACAACGAGGAAACAACCTCTCAGAAAAAATCAGATACATAGGGTCAATTCGTTTCAAATGTTCGTAAAGGAATACACCCTGTCAACAAATCGATCATCATCTGCACGATAGATCGGGTTGACGTAGTAATCAGTCTTATCGTGTTCAACCTCGACAATAGGATATTGCACGTCAAGATTCCGCAGAATGAGATTCATGTGACTGAATGCAGTATTAGGTAATATCAGATCTGCAATCATTGAGGGTCTTGTAGTACATCCAACAATCAGATTAATGAATGTGATCTTATCCTCTGTGCCGTTTTTATCAACGCCAATCAGATCAACATCACTTACCTTATATACATCTATAATCTCATAGCCATTTCCGAATCCGGAAAGCAGAAACTTCTTTCCCATCACTTTTTCGGCATTATAAAATCGACAAAGTCTCTCCGCACCCTTTGTCCAAACAGGCGTATCGGCCCCAGAATCGATAAGACAAGTCAAACCACCCTTCAGAGATACCACGGGCCTTGCGTACCCTTTGAGAATTCTAAGCGTCAATGAGCTCACCATGGATATATCCCCCCTGACTATTCGCATAACCAATAAGTTTACCATCATCATCTGTAATCCGAACAGTCTCTGTTGTCCTGAGGGACATCTTCACCTCTTCAAAGTGTTTATTCTCAAAATCAATAATCTCTTCATCCGGAAGAATGACCATGATATGTCCAGCCTTCACTTCGCTTCCATCGAAATCCACCTTATCAAACACTACCCACATGGCGGGGTACTGCTTCACTACGTCTTCCCAGGTATTATAAGCCTTGTCTTCGTAGGTAATCATACGTCACCTCCGTATTGCGTAATGCAACTGTCCAACCACTGACAATACTGTGAACAGCTATCCGTATAATTGGATTATCGCATATAGAATTGATTCTTTCAATGGTTCCTTTCAGGTTCATCATACGTCTCAACGCTAGGCACTGCGCATAAGCCATATTCAGCCACGGTGCGGCGGTATGTATCCGGTTGGCCGATGTCATAAGATGTGCCCTGTATCAGAATGCCGACCAGTCCATCCCGAGCTCGTACCGATTCAAGAGCAGCTGTCAGCTGGATCTCTCCGCCATCCTGTCGATCCTCCCGGATCAGATGTTCCAGCTCTTCAAAAACCACAGGGGGCAGGATATACTGGCCGAAGGTTGCAAAGAAATGCATCTCGCCGTTTGCGTCTGAGACACCCAACTGTTCCTGTGCATAGGCAGTCGTCGGCTTCTCGGACATCTCACTCACCTGCAGCAGGGCCTGTTCCTCATCCACCCACTGTCCGGCCAGGATCCCATAATGCACCACATTTGAAAGCGGCACCTCCTGCAGTCCTACCATAGTCTGTCCGCATTCCATATATGCATCCATGATCTGCCTGCAGCAATTCGTCTCTCTCGCAGACTGATAGATCATATCGCCCAACAATAATAGTACCGGCTCCCCCTGAGTGAACTCCCGGGCCTGATATACTGCATGGCCAAAACCTAAAGGCGCATTTTGATACGCAAAATGTACGCGATCCCGCCATAAACTGACCCGCTCCGCATACCGTCTCTTATCCAGAGGCAGCCGCTCTAACATTTGTTCCGATAGATCCGCAAACAGGGTGTCATAGGTCTCCCGATCCTGTGTATTCTCTTCACCGGGCATCACCGATTCTACATTCCAGGTGACCGTCACCTTCGGGGCAACAGCTACCTTCCCCCAAGCATCGGACGTATTGCATTCACCGTGAAGTCCAAAGGAATATTTATCGAATTCAATGCCTTCCTTTGCCACATAACCATATTCATACTGATCAGTTCTGTCATTGTATAGCCAGGTATAAGCCCCGTCCGGAACCTTCTGCATCTCTACCTCCATTGAAACCTCGCCATCCTCTGTCAGGGGCAGCTCATTTCCCTCATCATCCGTTAAAGCAAGGTATACCGCGCATCCGTTGATTTCCGAAAAATCCTCATTCTGTGAAAGCACAGCATCTCCCATACCGCTGACTCTGGCAGTGATCCTGACCTTAACCGGAACCGTACTTTCGTTGATTACCGTCAACTGGTCGCTGTTGCGGGAAAAATCATATTGTCTCTCCTCATGGTTCCAGAACAGAAGATGT
>JAFSYF010000200.1 GCA_017443695.1 Butyrivibrio sp. | reverse complement strand
CATGCCAGTCCAGGTCGTGATATACGTCTGTCATTCTCTCGTATGCCACTGACGCATCCTCGCTGTCCCGTTCGCTCAGAATATACTGCACCGTATGCTCGGCATCGTTGATGATCTGCTGCATGGTGGACTGCATGATCACAACGAGGGACTGCTTCTGGCCCTCCTCCTGGCTCTGCTGTATCGTCTCGGGATGCGCCAGCTCCTGCATCCGTTCCGCTGCCCTGAGCTTGAACCGGTCCATGGCCCTGTTGTAGAGGGGAGTCAGGCGCCGCTCCTCCTCCTCGGTTCGCTCCCTGTCCGGAAAAACAAGCCTGGTATACATCCCGGTGACACGGCCGATCTGCTCCGAGAGTCTCACCAGATCCTCGAAGCTCTTCAGTCTGTAGGCTTTCTTCTCGTCCTCACTGGTCAGGGCATCGTATTCCTCCTGCGCCTTTGCAAAGACGAGGGTCATCCCGCTGCCCAGGGTCTGCGCCATGTCGTTGCCATCCTTCAGATATTTCTTGGTGGGATCACTCAGGATATTCTTCTGCCGGCGCATGTTCGAGGCCAGGGTGGCAGCCTTTGCGGACGCCTCCCTCGCCTCCACCACTGCGGATTCGTCGATGAACGCCTCCTCCACCTGCTCCTCCGTCGGTTCCGGTTCCGGCAGAGGAGGTAACCCCTGCTGCTCCCGGGCACGGCGCTCCAGGAACCGGCGCTGCCGCTCCTCCTCCTCCAGGCGGAGCCGCTCCTGCTGCGCGTTATACCGATCCCGGAGAGACCTGTACGTGTCCCTGGCCTCATGGTATGCAGCCATGGCTTCGTCATATTGCGTGTCATAAGATTCCTGAAATCTGACACCGGCCAGCAGGTACTCATTGCCCCCATGACAGATCTGATAACGCTGGAACAGCTCCATGATGGCCGGGGATTTCTCCTCGTCGGAGAGCATGAATGCCGGCAGTTTGACGATATCAAAGTCGCTGCCTAAATCCTTAATCTTCCCGCTCATTATCCATCCATGCGTGACGCCGTTGATGGTTTCCCTCAAATGTGGAAGGGTCTTCCTCGGATCCCGGAGCTCCTCACCTGTCCCCGGTGTTGTGAGGATCGCCGTCAGTGTACCGGCCCTGACCAGCTCATCCTCCAGCTTCTCCGGGAAATTGCTGACACTGGTCTCCATGGGCTCCGTCATGTCTGAGATCTCCGCCTTCCGGAAGAACACCATCAGCTTCTCCAGGTTGAAGCCCTCCGGCTTCGTCTCTTCAAAGGGTAGCATCAGCAGCTGAAGATTCTGGGTGTGGCGCTGGTAGACCGCCTCCAGCATGCTGGAACGTCGTCCCAGAAGCTCATACTCCGCGCGGATATTGTCTGCCGTCCGTGCCCTGTCCGACAGCTCCGGCTGGCTCTCCATGGCAGCCCGGGCTGTCTCGATCCGTGTCAGCACCTCATGACGCCATCCCGTCATGCCGGCTTCCAGGCCTGTGAGGCGCTCCCGCATGCTCTGGATGATCTGCCCCAGGTAATCCAACAACGATTTTGCTTCCTCCGGCAGATCATGCCGGCCAAGCAGCGTCTCCGCCTTCTGAATGGCCGTCTGGAAGGCATTCCTGGCAAGTTCCGTTCCGTGTTCCAGATCCTCCCTGTGCTCCCGCGCAGAGGCATGCTCCGCTCTGGCGCGCAGCTCCGCCTCCTCTGCCTGGCGTTCCTCCCTCAGGCGCTGTTCCTCTGCCTGGCGCTGCAGGTCTGCCTCATGCTGCTCTGCAGCCTGCATAACCTCTGACACCGACTGGGGCTGGTGGACCTGCGTGCTCTCCAGGGGCTGCTGCACGAGCTGCTCCCTCTGGAAAGGATTCGACTGCTGCAGCGTCCGCTCCGTCAGCTGCGCCGGCTGCGGCTCCCCCGTGTTGATAGGCGCTTTTGTATCTTTCGTCAATGTCTTCGTTCCATAACACATATACAACTACCTCCTCAACGCGTAGTAGCCCTGCAGTCTCTCGATGCAGGGAACGCCCCGTACCTCAAACCTCTTGTTCACATAAGCCAGCAGCTTCTCACCGCCCACATCGATATACACCTTCTCCGGCATGGGCCGTTCCGCATGGGCCGCCTGCAGGGCATAATCATAGAGGGCCTGCAGCTCCTTCATGGCCTGCACCCTGGCCAGGAGGGAGTCCACCCGTACCCCGTCCAGGAAGGGCTCCACCATCATCGCGGCAATGACCTGCTCCTTATACAGCAGCACGCCGCCGTAGCGGTTGTCCGGCGAAGCGATGCGCTCCGGATCCAGATAGAACATCTGCTCCGACTGCTCCATCACCAGGGACTCAATGTCCTCCAGCTGGTCACTGGTCAGCTCCGAGCCACGGATGATCCGCCAGCCCGCAGGCAGCCCCTCCGGATGCAGCGGGTACAGGGAATAGACATCGTTGAAGTTGAAGACCTGACGCTCCACAGGACCTGTGCCCACGTCAAAGCCCGCTCCCTTCAGAAACTCGATCAGGACATGGTCACCGCTCTCCGCGCGTTCTCTGGTCGCATAAAAAGCAGCAGAGAGGTGATCCACCCCCTCCTCTGCGCCGATCCGCGCAACCTCCTCCACGAGGCAGGTGCCGAAGCCCTCTCTCCGTCTCGCCTCATCCACGCCGATGAAGAGCAGGTCGAAGCCATCCCCATCCCGGCGCCAAACGGAGGCGCCCACCGCGGTATCATCCTGTGTCTCATCGATCACGCCCAGGAACAGATCATCCCATCTCCTGTCCCGCCAGTACGGCCCGACGGCTGCATCGAAGAAAAATTCATTCTCCTGTGTGATTACGGTAGTCTTCATAACAACATCCTTTCCCGACTGTAGTGGTCTGCGCAGCGTCTGGAGTATTCATACCAGGAGCCCCGGTAATCCGTCCTCGTATGCAGCAGCTGCGGCAGGGTCATTCTGGCCGCATTGTCGATGTAGACGCCGCGGATCGACAGGGTATCCCAGACGGCACAGGTGCCGGCATAGAGCTCACGCAGCTCCTCCCGTTCCTCCTCTGACAAGTCGTCCACATCCATCTCAGACAGCAGCGCCGACAGGGAATCCCGCAACCGCCGTGCCTGCTCCGCCAGCTCCGCCATCTCCGGGATATGCTCAAAGAGCAGGAGCTGCCGCAGGGGCTCGGAGAGAACCGGATACAGTGCCCTGCGCCTCTCCAGTTCCTCATAGGCGGTCCTGCAGGCATCTAAAGTCTGATACAATTCTCCGTCGCCGGGGGCGACATGTCCCGTCCCCCTCTGTAAACGTGCGGCATATCTCTCCCACGCCATGATCACCGTGGCCTCATCCATATCCCAGGGCGCCAGTGCTTCAAACCGCTTGTCAATGAAATGGATCTGCCTGTCCAGCGGTTTCTCCGGATCCAGTCCCTGTTTGGCTTCGCGCCACTTCGCCAGGGCCTCGTCCACTGCCGCCGAATCCTCCTGTGTCTGCTGGGTATGCGCAGCAGACACCTCTGCATCAGAGCTTTCCCCATTCACCGGTCCGGACAGAACCTCGATCAGGGCATCCACCGGGAGTCTGGTGATCTCACTCTCCTCCCGCAGCGGTGAGATCTCCTGGTCCATCCACAGAACGGCCTCCTCCGGTCTGCCTGCGATGGTGACTCCGGTGAGAGTCAGGGACATACCCAGCCGCTGCACAGCGCTCCCCTGCGGCGGGCGGTGCTCCTGTCTCCGCTCATAGACGCGCATGGCCAGCATGGGATTCATCCGGTCCGATTCCATCGGGAGCATGTCCGGCGTCGCCACCGGCCGGATCACGTAATCGCTGAGCAGAAAATAGGCCGTCAGGGCATCCTCCTGCTCCGGCAGGATGGCAAAGCTACCCGCCAGCTCCCCTGTGGCTCTGGCCTCCTCCGAGCGGTTGCGGATGAGATCGGCACCGTATTCGTAGAGACCGTATGCATCCGCAACCCCCAGCCAGACGATTTCCTGCCAGCTGTCCTCTCCGACGTTCACCACCCGGCACAGGATGACCCCCACCAGGCGATCCATCCGGTACTCCCTGTCAAAGGTGGCCACACCGAACAGCTCTCCCTTCAACAGACCTGTCTGATACGGTTCCGGGATCAATCCGCCATAAAGCGGCAAATCCTCTCTGCTGATGCGACATTCCTGAAGCATACGATGTCTCCTTTATATTTTGTTTATCCGCGGTTCCTGGCCCAGTCGATGATACTGCCCTGTCCCTGCTGCATCACGTGGGTCATCTCATGGGCCACAAGCCCCCGGGCCGCGGGATCACTGCTGCCCAGGATCCCGGCTCTGAAATAGACATCCTGACCGCTGGCGATGGCATCCCTGCCGGCTGCCTGCACCCTGGCCTGTGCAGCACCGTCCTCATGGAGCCGCACGCCATCCAGACGGCTGCCATAGTCTCGCCGCATGTCCCCCAGCACATCCCCAGAGTTCATATAACGGGCAGCGACGCTGTTGGCCTCCTGCTCCGCCGCCATATTTTCCAGGAGCTTTGCTGCCATTATCCCACCTCTTCCGTTTCCAGCTCTTCCTCTGCAGACCCGTCCCCGTACAGCGCCAGCGTCGCATGCCAGACAGTCTCCGTCTTTTGTGCCCTGTCTCCGAGGATGCCTGCCGCCAGCCGTTCAGACCGCTCGTTCATCACCGGAATGATGAGCCTGGTGTCATCCCCGTAGGCAGAGGCCCCCTGGAGGGCGGATCCGAGCAGTGACGCCATCCCCGCCGGATATCTGTTGTTCCTCGCCCACAGGAGGTTCAGTGCGCCCGGATCCTGCTCATCCCGCACGAAGATCAGACAGCCCTCGATGGTGTCTCCCTCCATCCGGACACAGGACATGGATTCCTCGATCAGGCCGGCATCCATCTCGGGCTTGAGATCCAGCTCCTCCTGATAGAGCATCTTCTTCTGCAGGATGGACATCTCCGCGTAGGGGATGCAGCTGCCGCCACCGCCCTGCAGGCCCCTGATCTGACGCAACTGCCCCAGGGTGGTCACATAGCAGCCCCCCGGCGCCTGCTGCACATCGAAATCCAGATAGGCGAGAAACGCGGGGAGTGCGGATTCCGTATCATTTCTCAGATCATAATCGCAGTCTACCCGGGTCACCTCCGTGAAGGCCTCCAGATAATCCGCCATGGTCACCATCAGTTCTGTACCGTAGCCCTGTCTGCGGTAGTTCTTCTGCACATAGAGAGACAGCACCTGTGCCCGTCCCTCCTCAGGCACACGGAAGACAAGGGCTGCAAAGGGCTGGCTGTCCTCCGCCAGTCCGATCCCGATGGTACCCGGATCGGGAATATAGAGATAGGCATCCTCCCGCATCAGATGCCGGAAGAAAACCGCATTGTCAGGAATGATCCGAATATACTCTATCATCGTCTACCTCCCGTTGAGCGCTCAATTCGTTACCGGCTGCTGCGGCTGATCCGGCTGCTGATGGCGAAGGCCCCGAATCAGTTCATTGGTGGTCAGGCCGCAGACCATCATGATATCTTTCTCATCCATCTGCCTGCCACTTAAGAGATCACAGATGTTGATCAGCTGGGCCTGCGCGGATTCCTGCATCGGACTGTCCGGGTCGGCAGCCGTAGACTGCAGGCTCTGGATCCTGGCTGAAAATGTGGCCATCAGCAATTGAAAAATGGTAGCATCCAGACCGGAACAGTCCACCGAACGTCCGCCGTATTTGTCTCCGATCTCATCAATCCGCAGCCCGCCAAAACTGGACATGAACTCCGGATTGCCGGCACCGTGCTTGTGGCCGGTCTGGTTCAGCACCCCGGGCGCATCACTCTCAAAGCCGATAAGCAACCCGGTGTAATGCGTGGAATCCCCCTCGTCCACATGCATGTAGATGTGACCGCCGCTGCCGTCTGCCCGGATCTTCCGCAGGTCGCCCCTCCTGCCCGGGACGCCCGGATTCCCCAGTCCGCCGACGCCGACATTCATTCCGTACTGACCGAAGAGCCAGCCCAGTTTCATCTTCTGTTCCCGCAGATCCGGCGCCCCCTGGCCCTTGCCCTTACGCTTCAGGGCGTGGGTGGCCGCCGTCCTCTTGTAGAAACCCAGGGTATCCGCCTTATAGGGGCTGCCGCTTGCCTCCGTCGGCAGAGAGAAGGTGACGCGGGAACAGTGGGCAAAGGCGGTGGCCATACCCTTGTCCCAGGCCGCCTTCTGACCATTGACACTCTTCTGCATGCCGCCCAGATGGGCCATAAACAGGGTCTTCATCATAAAGACCTGCGCCTGTCTGTTCTTGATCAGGGCAGACGTTTTCTCCTCAGGTGTCATATTCTCCGGAAGGTCTTCCGTCTTCGGGATGGCATACATGGTGGCGCTCATGATGCGCTGGTTGCAGAGATCCTCGATCTCCTGACACTCCTGCGCAGTAAAGCCCCGCATCACCCCTTCACCGACTGTTCCGCCGTGCATCAGGACGGACAGGCCGATACGGAACAGCGGATTCATCAGTCCGGAGACACCCTGCGCCCTGTAGATCGCGTTCACCAGTTCCTTGGGGGTACGCGCGTTATAACCTTTCATCCCCTCCAGGTACTTCCTGGCTGCAACGTTGCGCAGCACCGGATCCAGCTGTTCCAATATGGAGCAATCCCCTTTCAATGCACGATCGAACAGCTGCTGCTGGGTCGCGTCCTTCTCATTGGGGACACTGACCGTCTGGGACATCAGGTTCTTTTTGGACCACTCGTTCATGACGACGGCATCCGCCGCGAATGCCGTGTTCACGTTCTCCTTTGCCGTAGTGAACGCATCCTTCTTCTGCTTCGCCGCCTTCTCCTTGGTCTTCTTCTGCTCCCAACTGGACTTACCCTCCAGCTCTCCCGCCGGTACATCACGCACGTCCTCCAGACCCCCGAGGCTGGTCCGCATGGCCGTCATCGGTGCCTTGTCCAGGGTCACCTGACCGGGCACATAACGTCTGGCGAACAGGGAGGCTTCCTCCTGCGTCACCTGCATCTGCTGATAGCTGTCCCGCATGGTGGTCTCATAATTGACCAGATCGAAGGGATTCGTGCTCTGGAAGGTCTGCTCCGCAGACTGGTGGAATCTGTCTATTTCCGCCTGCTCTATTTCGTTTGCTAACGTCTTGTCGCCACTGAATACCCGCAACAGCCGTTGCTGCTTCTGTTGTGCCTGTGCACCATCATTTGCCATATGCAATCCTCCTTATCCAGAACTGATTCTGAACAGTATTAACTCAGTCATGTAACAGATAAGCGTAGCCTCCGTAGTCCCCTTCGAAGGCGATCCTTCTGGTCTTGGTGTTCTCTCTGTACACCGCCTTCATGATATGCCGCATCGCCACGGGTTCCCCCTCCGCAGCCCCGTAGAACACGGCGTTCAGTACGATATTCTTGATATCGCCGCCGGAGAGCTCGAAGCGCTCCGCAAGGAACGGATAGTCGATATCCTCCGCCAGGGGCACCCCCTGCCCGAAGGCCGAGCGCCAGATCTCCTCCCGGTTCTGTCTGTCCGGCATCTGGAAGTTCAACACATAGCGGATCCGGCGCATGAAGGCGTTGTCGATGTTCTGCAGATTGTTCGTCGCCAGCAGCACGATCCCGTCGTACTCCTCGATGCGCTGCAGGATGAAGGAGACCTCGGTGTTCGCGTACTTGTCCTTGGCGTCCTTCACCTCGGAGCGTTTGCTCATCACAGCATCCGCCTCGTCGAAGAAGAGGATCATGTTGCTCTTCTGTGCCCGGGCAAAGACTTCTTCCAGCCGTTTCTCCGTCTCACCCACGTACTTGTCCACCACCTGGGAGAGATCCACCTTGTAGAGCTCCAGTCCCAGCTGCCCCGCCAGTGCGTGGACAGTCATGGTCTTGCCGGTACCGGGCGGCCCCGCCAGAATCACGGAGACACAGCGGCCATAGGCATACCGTTTCCGCAGTCCCCAGCCGTCATAGACCTGGTGGCGCAGCTCCACCTGATGACAGATATCCATCAGGATCGCGCGGTTGTGGTCGTCGATCCGCACATCCTCCAGGTTGAAGCCCGGCTCCACCCGTTTCACATTGTCATAGCGGCCGTCATCCAGCACCTCGTAACAGAGGCGGCAGATCATCCGCTCATCCACGCGCTCGCCGGCGATACGGGCGGTCTCCATCCCGCGGACCACACGCTGTACCTGTCCGGCGGTGAGCGTCATCTTGGAGGCCAGGGACTCCGCCATCTCCCTCTCCTCCTCCGGCAGGAACCCTCTCCACAGCGCCAGTGCTGCCTGAGAGCCTGTGGGGATCCGCATGGTCAGGCAATCCCCCCGGATCACCGGCACCAGCTTGACCTCCGGCTGCGCCAGCAGGAACAGGGGCTGTCCGCAGTGCCGGCCATAGAGGGTCTGCAGTCTCTCTATCAGAAAGATCGTGTCCGTGGAGGGAGAGATGTTCCTCACGACCAGTGCACGATCTTCCAGGGCGCAGCTCCTCACCAGTCTGCGCATCACTTCCTTCGGTTCCTCTGTTCCCGTCAGATAGGAGAACTCAACGGCCAGGAGCGGGAGTCCCTCGTGCTGCGCCACCGCCCGTGCCGCTGTAAACCGTCCACTCTCCCGCTCACCGCCGATCAGCACCGTCAGGAGCTGACCAGGGCGCAGGGTCCGGCAGGCGCGAAGCCTTGCGGCGAGTGCCTCAACCTCCTCCTCCATGCCGTAGCAGGGGATGTCTCTGCCGTCATCTGTCCAGGTCTGTGCAAACTCCGCAAACGCCCGGTCCAGCCAGTCGCCCTCTGAGAAGAAACCGAGCAGATACTCATCCAGCCCGTAGGCCACGCGGTAAAAATCCTTCTCTCCGGACCGCGGGGACCCGAAAAGGAAGCCCGCGATCTCCGCCGCCGCGCGCATATCGGGAATCGCCTCGTCCAGCATGCCGGTGTAACCGGCAGCTCTGGCTGCCGTCAGTAACGTCACGCCCTCCCCATTGCCGGGAGAGACCAGCTCCAGAAGCGGTGCCGCCCCGTCCTCCAGCAGGCGCAGCATCAGTAGCTCCAGCAGGGACCAGAGCACCACATTGTCTCCGCAGAAGCGGACAAACCGGGAGATCCTGCCCTCCTGCTCCTGCCGGAGCATCTCCTCAATGGCCGTAACCTCCTCCGGGGAGACATCCGTGGCCAGTACCTGCGGGTAGCGGGCGAATACCTCATCCTCCACACGTCCCGATAACAGCAGGGAGAGTCTCATGGCCCCTGCAGCCGCCAGTCTCCTCATTGATGCTGTACCTCCGGCACTCCGGCAGCCGGCCTGTTCAGTGCCTCAATCCTGCCCAGAATGGTCTCCTCCAGCGCAGTCATGGCGACCAGATGGGTACGCATCGCTTCCCTGTACCGTACAATCCTTTGGGGTGAGGCATCTTTCATCTCCTCCGGCGGATCGGTATAGTGCTCGCGGATGTGCTCCGCCGCAATGGAATAGCCCTCATGCATCTCACCGGTCTCCCGGT
>JAFSYF010000199.1 GCA_017443695.1 Butyrivibrio sp. | reverse complement strand
CCCGGACATGATCCCCCGAGGCCCCATAGGACGTGGAAATGGGCTCGTCCGTCAGGATGTCCCGTCCGTTGGCGCACAGCCGCACGGGGATATCCCATGCCGCCGCCTCCGCCGCCAGCGTCCCCGCCAGACGTATGCTGTCCTCCAGCAGATCCTCATTGAAGAGCGCCGCCGGTGTCTCCAGATTCAACAGCAGGCAGATCCGCTGCCCCGCCGTCCGTTCCCGCAGATCCACCTTCAGGGAGCCGCTGTGTGCCGTGGCCTTCCAGTTGATGGCGGACTCCGGATCCGTCACGGTATAGTCCCGGATCCCCCGGAAGGAGAAGGTGTCCTCGAACAGGCTGCGCCGCACCACGATATCTCCCAGCAGCTGACTCACGGGCAGTTCATAGTGCTCTCCCGACAGCCGTCCCGGCAGCACGGACAGAGCCGTACTCTGGGGCAGATTCTCATAATGGATGTCCGCGCTGAACAGATCCGTCCCCTGGACACTGACCTCCTGGATCTGGTAGTAGCCCCGCCTGTCACAGCGCACCCCCAGCTCTCTGGTCAGACGCTCCTGGCGGCTCAGACAGAACACATCGCTCACACTGGTCGTATCCGAGATGATCATGTTCTCCGTATTCTCGAAGATCAGACCGTTGCGTACCCGGAAGGAGATCTGCAGGATGGGCAGCGGCCACCGCTCCCTGTTCTCCACGATCTCCGTAAGTCTGGCATGCTCCCCCTCCGTGACCGTGCGCACATCAAAGGAGAGTGTCACCGCCAGTCCGCGGTTCCACAGCCTGTGAAAAATCTTGCGATACAACAGGAAAAGAAGGAATAAACCGGCCGGAATGAGCCAGATGCCCATACTAGAACGATTCCGTCGGTACCGGGACGCTGTCGAGAATGTCCCGAATGATCTTCGCAGCGGCATCATCCCCCGCCGCACCATGAGGCAGGATCAAACGGTGTGCCAGGACCGGCACCGCCGCTTCCTTGATATCCTCCGGGATGATATGATCCCGTCCGTCAAACATCGCCAGCACCTGCACCAGCCGTAGCAAAGCCAGGGATCCGCGGGGACTGACCCCGGAACGGACATCCCCCCGGGTGCGGGTGGCCCGGATCAATGCCGCGATATAGGCCGCCAGATCGTCGTGCAGGGTGACCGCCAGCGCCTGCTCCCGCAGGGCCAGGATCTCTTCCCCCGTCAGAACCGGCGACAGTGTCGTCTCCACCGGGTTAAGCGCATGCTCAAACCAGCGCAGGATCGCGATCTCCTCCTGCTCTGAGGGAAAGCCCATGGACAGCTTCACCAGGAAACGGTCCAGCTGTGCCTCCGGCAGCGGGAATGTACCCGCGGTCTCCACCGGATTCTGGGTGGCAATCACAAGAAAAGGTGCCGGCAACCTCCGGGTCTCCCCGTCGATGGTCACCTGACGCTCCTCCATACACTCCAGCAGACCGGACTGTGTCCGGGGTGTGGCGCGGTTGATCTCATCCGCCAACAGGATATTGGCAAACACAGGGCCCGGATGGAAGACAAACTTGCCCTCGTCAGCCTGATAGACATTCAGGCCGGTCACATCAGAGGGCAGCAGATCCGGTGTGAACTGGATCCGCCGGAAGGTGCCGTCCACCGAGCGGGCGAAACTCCTGGCCAACGCCGTCTTGCCCGTTCCCGGCACATCCTCCAACAGCACATGTCCGCCCGCCACCAGCGCAGCCGCCACAAATCGGATCGTCTCCTGTTTGCCGACGATCACACGGCCGACGTTCGCTGTGAGCTTCTGATAGGCAGACCTTGCGTCCATATGGTTTTACTCCGGATCGTCCGAACCGGCCGCCACAGGCGCACCGCCCGTCGCCAGCCATTTCAGGTAGGCATTGATGAAGGGATCCAGATCCCCGTCCAGCACACCGCCGGCGTTGGAGTTCTTCTCCCCCGAGCGCAGATCTGAAACCATGGTATAGGGCTGCAGGAAATAGGAGCGGATCTGGCTGCCGAAGTCCGTCTTCTTCACCTCGCCGCGGATCCCGCCCAGCTTCGCCTCATTCTCCTCCTGCTTCAGCATGAAGAGCTTGGCCTTGAGCATCTGCATGGCCTTGTCCTTGTTCTGGAACTGGGAGCGCTCGTTCTGGCAGGTCACCACGATTCCAGTCGGGAAGTGGGTGATGCGGATGGCGGAGCTGGTCTTGTTGATGTGCTGACCGCCCGCGCCGCTGGAGCGGTAGGTATCGATCCGGATGTCATCCTGATTGATCTGGACATCCAGATCCTCTTCTATATCCGGCATGACATCACAGGAGACGAAAGAAGTCTGCCGTTTGCCCTGGGCATTGAACGGACTGATCCGGACCAGACGGTGTACCCCGTGCTCCGACTTCATGAGGCCGTAGGCATTCCGCCCGTTCACCTGGAAAGAAACGGT
>JAFSYF010000198.1 GCA_017443695.1 Butyrivibrio sp. | reverse complement strand
ATCCCTACACCTGGGCGCTGCTGTCCTCACTGCCGCAGCTTGCACAGAAGAACACGGAGCTCTATTCCATCACGGGTACACCGCCATCCCTGTACAATAAGGTGGTGGGGGATGCCTTTGCACCCCGTAATCCCTATTGCATGAAGATTGATACACTGGCGGAACCGCCGATGTTCCAGGTGAGCGAGACGCACTTCGCCAAGACCTGGCTGCTGGATCCCCGCGCACCGAAGCAGGAGAAGCCGGCGATCATTGAGAACATTCACGAGAAGCTGGTGGAAGCATATCACCTGGCATAAGGAAAGAAGAACATGAGTATGGAAAACAAATCCCATTTTCCGGAGCACGGACCTCTGGATGAGAACGGCAAAGAGATCCTGCTTCAGGTCAAAAATGTCGATATCACCTTCGGCAAAGGAGACAATGCCGTCAAGGCAGTAAAGAATGCCAGCTTCAATATCTACAAGGGGGAGACCTTCTCTCTGGTGGGTGAGTCTGGATCCGGTAAGACGACCATCGGCCGTGCCGTGATCCGTGTCAACCCCTGCGCTGCAGGTGAGATCCTGTACAAGGGTGTGCGTATCTCCGGCAAGATTCCGCGGAGTCTGGACAGAGAAGTCATCCGTAATGTGCAGATGGTATTCCAGGATCCGGCGGCATCGCTGAATGAACGTGCAACGGTAGATTATATCATCTCTGAGGGTCTGTACAATTTCCACCTCTTTGAGAATGAGGCGGATCGCGTTAAGAAGGTGGAGAACATGATCAACGAGGTCGGCCTCCTGCCGGAGCATCTGACCCGTTATCCTCATGAGTTCTCCGGTGGCCAGAGGCAGCGTATCGGCCTGGCCAGAGCCATGGTCATGGAGCCGGAGCTGGTCATTGCCGATGAACCGATCTCCGCGCTGGATGTCTCCATCCGTGCACAGGTGCTGAACCTGTTGAAGAAGTTCCAGCGGGATCGTGGTATCACGTATCTGTTCATTGCCCATGATCTGTCCATTGTCCGGTTCATCTCCGATCACATCGGTGTCATCTACAAGGGAAACATCGTGGAGATCGCGCCGACAGAGGAGTTGTTTGACTATCCGCTGCATCCGTATACCCATTCGCTGATCTCGGCGATTCCGATTCCGGATCCGCAGCTGGAGAAGAACAAGGTGTTGTACACCTATGATCCTTCCATCCACGACTATTCGAAGGAGCAGCCGGAGCTGGTGTGTATCGGTCATGACCACTATGTCTACGGCAGCAAATCCGAGATCGAGGAGTATCGCCGTATCAGGGAGAAGGGGGAGAGAGTACAGTCCATCACCATCCTTGATCCCGATATGCCGGCCGAGGAGCGGGAGCGTATCCTGGCGGAAGCGGCGGCTGCGGTGGATAAGAAGGCCAGAGAGACGGAGCAGCGTGCCGAGGGCAACAACTATATTGCGGATGCCCCGCTGCATGATACCGGCAATATCTGGCTTGGGGTGCTGGCGTTCCTTCTGCCGATTCCCGGACTGATCGCTGCGCTGATCTTCAAGCACTTCAGGTATATCAGGAACTATAAGATCATGCGGCAGGGTGCGTTGATCATGCTGGCGATTCTGGCGGTGATCATCATTATCTTCCTGCTGGCCCTGTTCCTGGCCACACTATAGAGCACGGTAATTAACGAATATAGTAAAAGGCCGCCCCTGAGGGCGGCCTTTTCTGACGATATGAGACGATCACAGGGTATCGTTGCGGGAGATGTAGAGAGGCTCCTCCTTGGTACCGATGACCTCCTTCACATGGACCAGCTTCGCCCATTTGTCAACAATGCTGTTCTCCAGATGTACCCCTTCCGCAATATCTGTATAGGCCAGAACAACGGAGTCCTTGACCACAGCGCCCTTGGCGATGTGGACAGAACGGCCGATGACGGAGTTCTCCACAGTGCCTTCGATCCGGCAGCCGTTGCTGACCAGAGAATTTGTGACATTGGCACCCGCATAGTACTGGGTGGGGCAGGTATCTGTGGTTCTGGTATAGATGGGCCATTTGGACTGGAACAGCTCCTTGGTGACATTCTGATCCAGCAGCTCCATGCTGGCTTCATAGTAATCCAGCAGAGAGGTGATGGCGGCGAAATATCCCTTGTGGGCGTAGCCACGCACATCCAGATCGTCGCACAACGCGCTGACGATATCCATCAGGGTGTAGACGGAGGATTCCTTGTGCGCCTTCTCGATGAGCTCCAGGAACAGATCCTTCTTCATCACATAGGTGTCCATGAAGATGTTTTTGTCCTTGGCGTTACCGAGGTTTCTGGTGATGGACTTGACGCCCTTCTGGCGGTTTAAGTTCAGCACGGAGCAGCCGCGGTAGGATTCCACCGAGGTTTCCACCTTCTGATACAGAAGGGTGATATCTGCGCCGCTCTCAAGGTGGCTGTCCAGCAGCTGCTGGTAGTCCTGCTTGTAGACCATGTATGCGGGGGCAATGATGCAATAGTCCTCATGCATGCGGGAGATGATATCATAGTTCTCCCTGTAGGAGGTGATGTCATTGTTGTAAATGGAGCTTGCGCTGTTCTTCTGGGTGAACAGGATCTGAACCTTGCCGCGTTTGCTGTTGATGTTGTAGTGCCGGCCGCTCCCAACATGTTCGACAATGGAACGGGGACGTGAGTTCACATAGATCTGTACGCGGTCAATGCCGGAGTTGCTCATATTGGACATCGGAAAATCGATGACACGGAAGCGGCCCAGGAATGAAAAGGCGCCGATGGGGCGGTGGTCATGCAGACCCTGTACGCGGATGTAATTAGGTGCTGAGGCGATGATGCCGAATGCTTTACTGGCCATGCTCATTCTCCTCCTTTGACGTTTTTGGCGACGAGGAGGATCTCCTCGCTGTTCTTCTTACCAACCTTGCAGCCTGCGCCGATCCGGACATTGTCCGCCACCAGAGCACGTGTGACGACGGCGCCGTCCTCCACGGAAGCACCCGGCATAAGGACGGAGTCGATGACCTTCGCCCCCTCGCCGACACGTGCGTTGGAGAACAGAACGGAGTTTGTCACCTCACCCAGCACGGCGGCACCCTGTGTGATGTAGGCGTTGTCAATTTTGGCGTTGGGGCCGATGTACTGCGGCAGTGCCGCCACATCCTCGGTGTAGATCTTCCAGGTGTTGTCGGCCAGATCCAGCTCATTTTCCTTGTCCAGGAGGTCCATGTTGGCCTCCCAAAGGGAGTCGATGGTTCCGACATCCTTCCAGTAGCCCTTGAACTCATAGGCGTACAGTCCCTTGCCCTGATTCAGCATCACGGGGATGAAATCCTTACCGAAGTCGTGGCTGGAATCCGGATTCTTCATATCCTCCAGGAGCATTTTGCGCATGAGCTTCCAGTTGAAGATGTAGATGCCCATGGAGGCCAGATTGGACTTGGGTTTCTCCGGT
>JAFSYF010000197.1 GCA_017443695.1 Butyrivibrio sp. | reverse complement strand
GAGGATGATTTCTACGACTTCGATGATGACTTCGATGATTTCGAAGACGAAGATCTGGTAGAGGCGACGGACGAGGAAGAGGCAGAAGAGGCGGAATGAGCCGGCAGACGCCCTGAGATATGAAGAAGAACGAGATCATCGAGGGCCGTATCACCCGCATCGACTATCCGAATAAAGGAGTCATGGAGACCGGGGAGGGACGCGTTGTGATTAAGAACGCACTTCCCGGTCAGGTGGTGAGATGTCGGATCAAAAAAGCCCGTGGCGACCGCGCCGAGGGGATCCTGCTGGAGGTATTGCAGGAGGCACCGGATGCGGTCGCTTCGCCATGTCCGCATTTCGGGATCTGCGGCGGCTGCACATTCCTGACCGTGCCCTATGTCAAGGTGCTGGGGATGAAGGAACAGCAGGTGCGCGGCCTCCTGCGTCCGGTGCTGGCCAGCCAGAAGGAACACTATGTCTGGGAGGGGATCAAGACCAGCCCGGTTCGCTACGGATACCGGAACAAGATGGAGTTCACCTTCGGCGACACGGAGAAGGACGGACCGCTGGCCCTGGGGATGCATCGGAGCGGCAGCATGCACGACATCGTTACGGTGTCCGACTGCTGCATCATCGATGAGGATTATCGCCGGATCCTGCGGGCTTCGCGGGACTATTTCGGTGCCCACTATGCGCGTGGGGAGATCTCCTTCTATCACCGGATCCAGGGCAAGGGCTACCTGCGTCATCTGATCGTGCGCAAGGCGGCAGCCACGGGAGAGATCCTTGTGGATCTGGTGACAACGACCCAGGAGGAACACGACCTGGAGCCCTATGTGGATCGCCTGCGGGCGCTGGAACTCTCAGGCTCCATCGTTGGGATTCTGCATACCGTCAACGACAGCGTTGCGGACGTTGTGAAGGATGAGGGCACGGAGATCCTCTTCGGACAGGATCACTTCTATGAGGAGCTGTTGGGACTGCGCTTTCGGATCACACCCTTTTCTTTCTTCCAGACCAACAGTTACAGTGCCGCTGTCCTCTATGAGACGGTGCGGGATTATGTGAAGAGCATTGATGCCCGGACCGGCAACGTGGAGGCGAGGGACGAGGGACGCTTCATTCTGGATCTCTACTGCGGGACAGGAACCATCTCTCAGATCCTGGCGCCCATCGCCCGCAGGGTGGTTGGCGTGGAACTGGTGCCGGAGGCTGTGGAGGCCGCCAAGGAGAACGCTTCCATGAACCATCTGGACAACTGCGTGTTCATCGCGGGAGATGTGCTGGAGGTGCTGGATTCCCTGCCGGAGCCGCCGGATCTGATCATCCTCGATCCGCCCCGTGACGGCGTTCATCCCAAGGCATTGAAGAAGATTGTGAGCTACGGGGCACCCAATCTCGTCTATGTCAGCTGCAAACCCACGAGTCTCGTACGGGATCTCGGGATTCTTCTGGAGAGCGGGTACATCGTCCGCCGGGCCGTCGCGCTGGATCAGTTTGTATTTACCAGTCATGTGGAATGCTGCGTGCTTCTGCAGAAGAAATATGGTTAAAATGGAACAAAAAATAGTCATCTTAAGAAAGGAGCTTGAGAAGAAATGAAGGGATGGGAATTTACCGGGACACATCAGCCGCTGAAGATCGTGGAGAAGCCGGATCCAAAGGCAAAGCCGGGCTATGTTGTCTTAAAGACGCTTGCAGGCGGACTCTGCCACTCGGATGTCTCTGCACTGGATATTGAATCCTGGATGGGCTCATTCAATGTTCCGGTGATCATGGGGCATGAGGTATGCGGGGAGATCGTAGAGATCGGCGAAGGCGTCGAAGGTTATGCGATCGGTGATATTGTGGCGGTATGTCCCCTGTACGCCAAGGATGGGACCACCCCCGGTTACACGAGAGACGGCGGCTACGGCACGATGACGACAGCGCCGGTAGAGCAGCTGGTCAAGGTTCCGGCAGGTCTTGCGCCTGAGAAGGCCGCAGCGGCCACGGATGCGGGCGCAACCTCCTATCATGCGGTGTGCAGCGTCGGCGGGGCCAAGGCCGGCATGAAGGTCGGTATCATTGGTATCGGCGGACTGGGACAGTTCGCGGTACGGATCGCTGTGATCAAGGGTTGTGAGGTCTATGTCGCAACCAGAAAACCCTCTGCGCAGCAGCTGGCACTCAGCCTCGGCGCAAAGGAAGTCAAGGCGTCCATCACGGAGTTTGCGGACAAGAATTTGGATCTCATTGTGGACTTCGCAGGCGGCGGACAGACCACGGCAGATGCCATCAATACGGTGGGTC
>JAFSYF010000196.1 GCA_017443695.1 Butyrivibrio sp. | reverse complement strand
TGGACACTGGAAGCGAGGCGTCCGGCCAGGCGGTGAAGAACGCGGACCAGGCGGACGTGAAGAAATACATGAAGTATGGAATCAAGTCCATCGATTACCTTACCGGGCTGGAGTTTTATGATAATTATAAGGACATCCTCAAGGTCTACAGCTATGTGGTTCCGGGCCTTGATGATGACAGGTATCTGCTGGCGCTGGACACGAGGTCCGATGATTCGCTGAAGGTGCTTGTAATCAACAACTACAAGGATGGGCTGGATCTGGTCCAGGAGGCTTATGAGGTAGTGGTTACCTGCCATTATGAGGATCATGGGCTGGAGGTTCCGGTCAAATGGCAGGATTATGCGGAGGATCTGTCATCGGCATCCCAGGTGGTCGGTGTGATCTCTTCGCTGCATGGGATCTATCTCGACAGCAAGGAACTGAGGCAGGAGATCGAGAACGACCAGACAATGACGTGGGAAGAGAAGGAAGCGGCCTATCAGCAGGCGGAGGAGCTGCGCGACAACCGGTTGGCTTATGCAATGGTGGCTACGGCTCTGCCGCTGATCGTGGCAAGTGGCGGTATGGCGGCTCCGGTGCTTCTTTTCTCAGGGATGCTTTCGGCGATGGGATACCTGTCGGACAAGGCTTTTGAGTACCGGCGGAACATGATCCGGGGCGGCAGCGCACCGGTGGACTGGAATAATGACCTCGGGACCGTGAGCGCGAGAAGCGCAGATGGGTTTTCTTGCAATGTCTCCGTCCGGTGTGAGGCGGGAGAAAGGAACCCTTATAATGACGGGAAGAGGCGCCTTTATATATTCTACACGATCTCTGTCAGCGGCGAAGGAGCGATGAGGGCATCTCTCAGGGCCTTGCTGTTACAGATCGAGGAGAAAATCAAGACCCGATATTCGGCTGGCTTTTATATCGCAGATTCTGAGATTGAGATGTTAACGATAAATGACGGTATCACGAGACTGACCGAAAGCATGTGGGGCGGATATTCTTATAGGAATCCCACTGTCCGGAAAATGGAGATCCCTAAGAGTCTTACGGCCATCGACACAGGGTATTATTATACTAAGACCGCAGGCCCGTCCCCCGATTATGACCTGTTTTTTCACTATGATGAGAGCCTCCCGTCCGGTGTTCTGAGCCATTTTGCATTCACATCGATCACACTGCCAAGTCATCTGAAACGGATCGAGGATAAGGGGCTGGTGCTTAGCGAAGTGGAATCCATTACAATCCCCGCCAGTGTGGAATACATCGGTAACGAAGCGATCGGAGGAACAAAACTTTCAGAGGTCATTTTCCTCAGTGAATTTGAGAACAGCGGGCCGGTATTTGAAAGGTATAGTGGCAATTTTGAGAGTGCGGGGCCCCGCGGAGGAAATTATGACATCCAGTATGCGTTTACGGAGAGAGTGCCGGATCATTTCTTTGAGAACGCGGGTGTGCATACCGTAGTTTTGGATCCAGGAATCCACGAGATCGGAAAGGATGCTTTCAGAGGTTCTTTGCTGCGGGAGGTGGACTGCTATTGCCCGGAGACTTTGATCATCTATGACGGCGCATTTCACAGCTGCACCAGCCTTCAGAGATTGCATTTTGCGGCACAGGAGATACAGGCACAGACAGATTCTTTCCGGAGCTGCACGAACTTGACAAGCGTATATGTTCCCAACAGAATCGACGCGTACAGACATGACAATTTCTCATATACGAAGTGGGTCTATTGCGGGGGCAGCTTATTCCCAGAGTCGCCTCTGTATACAGCGGGACCTGCGTCGCAGGGCAACCTGAAGTATAATGTGGTGTATGAATGGACCGAAATGACGGCGGGATATTTCAGCGCTTTCAGCACGCTTACGGATATTACTTTCCCGGAGGGGATAACTTACATTGCTGCAAGTGCATTTAAAGACTGCTCGAATCTGGCGGAGATTGATCTGCCGGAGGGCTTGACAGACATCGGGAATGATGCGTTCGCAGGCTGCTCGAGTCTGACGGAGATTGATCTGCCGGAGGGGCTGAAAACCATAGGATATGAGGCTTTCTATCGTTCGGGACTTCGGTCAATCACCATCCCGGAGAGTGTGGAGGAGATATATGGGCTGGCATTTTCGTGCACGAAGATCACATCGATGGACTGGCCCGGCCGTCTTGATGTGATCAATCCAGGACTCTTCAGCGGATGTGAAAACCTGAAGCATTTTGATGTGCCTGAGGGGGTCAAGATCATCGGAAACGCAGCTTTCG
>JAFSYF010000195.1 GCA_017443695.1 Butyrivibrio sp. | reverse complement strand
GCGAAGCGCAAGACAGTAGAACCGTCCCTCTGTCTTCCTGCTGTCTTTGCACAGGGCGGTGCAGATGTGATTTCCGGCTTCGCCGGAGCGCCGCCCGCGCGAGCAGGGTCCAACATCGCCCCTGCTCGATTTGGGGGCCGAATTGTCCAGGAAATTAGCTCAGCCTGCTGTCTTCAGCTTGCAGGTCAGGCTGGTGCCGCCTGCATTCTGGAGTTTCTTCACGATCTTTTTGTACTGCTTCTCATTCCTGGCGGTGATGATGACTCTGGCGCCGCTCCGCACACCCCGGAAGGCATCCGCATCCAGGGAGAGCTGATTCTGCTGCGTGACGGTCCATTTCAGTTTCTTCAGGCTGGAGGCGCCGTTAAAAGCGTCTGCGCCGATGTTTATCACGGTCTCAGGGATGACCAGCTGTTTGACGGCGTCGTTGTCTGAAAAAGCGCCCTCTGCAATGGTATTCACGGTATAGGTGACACCGTTGATGATCGCTGTGGAGGGGATGATGACCTTGGTAGCGGTGGGATCCACCGGTCCCTGATAGGTGAGGGTCCTGGCATCCGCCTGGTTCACCATCAGGATGGCGGCGTTACCTTCCGTGATGACTGCGCCTGTTCCAGTCTGGAAGATGGTGCCGGTCGTGACGGTCTGGGCAGGTGTGGTACCGGCATCTGTTGTTGCTGCTGCCGGCTGGCCGTCCGTTCCCGGCTGCACCGGAGGCTGCTGTCCGTTGCCCTCCACACCCTGCTGCGGCTGGAAGCCATTATTCTGTTGAGGCCCGCCATTCTGCTGGGTATCACCATTCTGCTGGGTGTCACCACCTGGCTGCATACCGCCGCCATCCGGACCGGAGATACCGCTGTTGTAGGTCAGCCGGACAGCATCCGCGATGTAGCAGCTGCCGTCATAGTCTATGCTCGCCTCACCGCCTGCGGATGCACTCTGAATCGTGATGGTGCCGCCCAGGAGGTTGATGTTGCCGTTGGAATCCAGGCCGTCCCCACCGGCGTTGACATTGACCGTCCCCGCGGAGATGTTGATGGCAAAATCGAGCTCGGCGGAATAGGTGCCATCGGAATTGGCCGCGTTGATGCCGTCGTCACTGGCTTTCAGGTCGATCTGTCCGCCGAAGATGTTGACCACGGTGCCCTCCAGACCCTCCACACAGGAGGATATGGTGATGGTGGGGCCATTTCCGTCCTCACCGATGGTCAGGATCCGGTCGGAATGGATGGCGTCATCTCCGGCGCTGATGGTCAGGTTCCCGCTCAGGATGGTCAGGTCATAGCCCGCGTTGATGCCGTCGTTTGCGGCAGTGATGCTGATGGTGGGGCCGTCGATGATCAGACTGGTGGTTTCCGTATCCTTCATCTTGATGCCGTTCTTGCAGGCTGCGGCATCCAGGATGAGATTGCCCGTGCCGGTAAGGTATGCGCTGGCCCCGTCCTTCACCTTGAGAGCCGCGCCATCAAAAGCATCTGCCACGTCTGCGTCAGCGGATTCCTCATCTGCCGGATCTTCCCCGTCGGTGAGCCGGACGGTTCCCTCGATGATGATCCTTGCTGCTGCGTTCTTGCCGATGGAGACCGGTGCGCCGGTGGTGCTGGTGAGGGTCAGGTCACGGAGGATGAGCACCACGCCGGTGGTGTCCTTCTTGACCTCGATATTGCCGTCGCTGCAGGTGCCGGTGATGATGTAGGTTCCGGCGGAGTTGATCTCCACCTGGCTGTTCGCGGCGGACATGGTGATGGTCTCCGCATGGATGGTATCGGCAGCATAACTCTGTGCCGCGTTCACCACCGAACTGGTGGCAATGGTGGTGGGACTCGTGGCGAGCTGGGCATTATTCTGGCCGCCCGGCATGCCGCCAGCCATCTGGTTTCCGTTCTGGCCGGACATTTGATTCTGGCCCGGCATCTGGTTCTGGCCCGGCATACCGCCGGGCATCATGCCGGAGGGGCCCGCCGCCATGGCGGTGACGGGGTTGCAGGCAGTCAGCGCGACTGCAGTGACGATGCCGATCCATTTGGTGGTCTGTTTTTTCATAGGTGCCTCCTTTTTCCTGATCCATATCCGTAACTGCTCAGACCCCTCCGGGTTCCTCCGATTACGGGAGCCGTAACGCATATGTTTCATACGGTGTTGTTCGCTGTTGTTAAGGTATACGGAGGCGGCGGGGCTGATTTTGGGGTCGGGATGTTTTTTTCTGAAAAAATAATCCGGCCTTGCTTTAAGGTTTGTTTTAGCAAGTGTCGGTATCATACCCTTATATTATGCACGCGACTGCGAATTTCGTTATTGAAGATAATCGCATCTGCATGTTTTGTTTAGGAAACAGGAGGAGATTATGAAAAAGAATACCCTTGGAACCGCGCTGGCAGTGTCTCTGTCCGCCGCGATGCTCGCAGGATCCATGGCGGGCTGCGGAGGAAAGCAGGCAGCGCCCGCAGCAGTCATTGAACAGTCCACAGACACCGTGCAGAGAACAGCGGATACCGCCGCGTCACAGACAGCCGAGACGGCGCAGGCAGAGACCGCCGACACCACAGCAGAGGCGCCAGAGGAGGATACGGCTCCTGTGGTCGCCGCGGACGAGGTCTACACGGACGCCAACGGCTGGCAGGTGCACTACGACCCGTCCCTCTTTGAGGTGACACCGGGCGGCCCGATCACCAGCTTCGTCTACACCGGGGAGTCCGCCGTAGCCAACCTGGTCATGGCGAGCTATGAGGTCGGGAAAAACGCGGAGACCGCCATCGCAGACCGCGCGACGGAATGGGGAGAGAATGCGACCACATCGGAGGGGATCTTCCCCGGTACAGAGGATGTGAAGGGCTACTGGGTGGTGCTGCCGCCTGCCGCGGAAGGTTCGGGGCTGACTATGACAGCCCTCGCCAGGGATTACATGGACGGTGCGCTTGTCTTTGAGATGACCGGTTATAACAGCGGTGATGAGGAGGCGGATATGGCCGTGTCCGATGCGCTGGCCAGCATCATTGATTCGCTGACCTTCATCGACTATGAGAACCTCGAGCCGGTGAAGCTTCCGGCCTATGAATATCCCGGGCCGGAGCTCTTCTATACCGTGGTGTATCAGTACCTGATCGACACCCTCTCCCCGTACTATGAGCCGGCGGATGTCTGTATCCCCAGTCTGGATATCGTGGCGGAGGATGACAGCAACAAGGACGACATCCTTTTATACGGGAATTACCAGATCTATAACTATAACCTGAGCGGCGACCTCCTGGAGACGGTTTCCGGCGGTACCTTCCCCGGTGTGATTCACATCAAGTCGACGGATACCGGCGACTATGTGGCCACCGGCATGGATATCGTCGAGGATGGCTCGAATTTCACAGAGAGTGCCAAGAAGATCTTCGGCACACACTATGACGAGTTCATCAGGATCTCTTCGGATGATACGCTGCGCAAGACCACCCGGGCACAGATCATCGCCAACTATGTGGCTGCCAACAACCTGGAGATCACAGCCTATCAGGATTACGGCAGTGAGTCGGTGCAGCTGCCGGAGGAAAACATCGACAGCTTCTACAGCCAGCTGGATTGATGGCGTAGTTCAGAATCAGAATCGGTCAGGTGGGCCCACCTGACCGTGCGCGAGCCCCCCCTCACCGAAGGTGACATCTTCCCCCGGGCGGCTCTGTGCATCACAGAAACGGCGCCGCAGATGCGGCGTCGTTTGCATTTACGATTCTTCAGATCTTACAGGGCGTTACGGATCTCATCGATCATCTGCTGGTATTCGTCCTGTTCGAGGAAGGTCTGCTGAGGGTTCATGGCGAACACGCCGCCCCATTCGAAGCCGTCCCTGTACTTGGGCACCAGGTGGAAATGCAGGTGATGCATGGTGTCGCCATAGGCGCCGAAATTGATCTTATCCGGGTGATAGAGCCTGTGCAGCACCTCCGCCACGTGGTTGACATCCTCCAGATACGCCGTCCTGTCCGCCTCAGACAACTGTGTGATGTCATCCACATGCTGTTTGCAGGCAACGATCACGCGGCCCCTGTGGCTCTGCTCCTTGAACAGGATCACCTTGGACATGGGCAGTTCACAAATCTTGATGCCGAAAGCATCCAGCAGCGCCCCCTCCTGACAGTATGAACAATTCTGATCCATCTGAAACTCCTTTCTT
>JAFSYF010000194.1 GCA_017443695.1 Butyrivibrio sp. | reverse complement strand
TCTCCAGCAGCAGCGCCGTCTCGCTGCGCTTCGTCTCCTCGCTCATGCGGTTCCTCTCCCTCTGCCTCATCACCTGCATCCACGCTGCCTGTGCGCGTCTGCTCCTCTCCGCTCTCGCCCTGCTCCTGCGGCGTTAGCGTCTCTGCCGTGTCCTGCTCCGGCGTCTCCGCGCTCTCCTCCGGTGCTTCTGTCACGCTCTTCTGCGGTGCTTCCGCGTGCTGCTCCCCCTCCTGCGGCTCTACCAGATCCTCCAGCGTGATCTCCCGCAGCTGCTCCTGAGTGACCCCCTCAATGTCAGCCACCCGACGTGCCTGGTTCGTCACAATCTGCTCGAACAGATTCCGCACATCCCTGGCATTGGCATAGTTCTCCAGATTCTGGAGCTTGCGCAGCGTGATCAGCGCCCGGATCTGGCGCATCACATCATCATCCGCCGTATAGTCATACTTCTCCATATTCAGCCGGAAGATCTGTTCCAGCTCATCCGTCGAATAATCCGGGAACTCGATGTACTTGTTGAAACGAGACTTCAACCCCGGATTGCTGTTGATGAACGTCTCCATGGGCGCCGTATAGCCCGCCACAATCACCACGAGGTCGTCCCGGTGATCCTCCATGGCCTTCAGGATCGTATCGATGGCCTCCTGTCCGAAGCTGTCCTGGTCATTCTGAGACAGCGCATAGGCCTCATCGATGAACAGCACGCCCCCCAGCGCCTTCTTGATCTGTTCCTGCGTCTTGAGCGCTGTCTGTCCCACATAGCCCGCCACCAGACCGGAGCGGTCCACCTCAACGAGCTGTCCCTTTGACAGCACCCCGATCTGCTTGTACAGCCGTGCGATGATCCGGGCCACCGTTGTCTTGCCGGTGCCGGGGTTCCCGGTGAATACGAGATGGAGCGAGACCGGCACGGACTTCATGCCCTGATCCTGCCGCATCTTCTGCACCCGGACGAAATCCGCCAGCTCCCGCACATCGTTCTTGATGGAGGCCAGACCAACCAGCGCCTCCAGATCCTCCATGGGATCGGTCTCCGGCTCCGGCGGCGGTGCTGCTTCCTCCTCCTTCTTCGTACCGAAGAGCGCTCTCGCCTCCGCCAGCGCATCATCTGCGTGGGCCATCGCCTCATCGGTGGTAACCCCGGCCGCGGCGGACTTATCCCCCGCACTGCCTTCCTTTTTGCCGGGCCGCGCACCGCTGCCGAAGAAATCGTTGTACATATTGTTCAGAAACTGATCTGCCATGTCCTTGCTCCTATCTTGCCAGCGTACTTATCCTGTTGTGGGCTCCAGATGCACCTCTCAGGCGGTTCGCGAGCTTGCGACAGCGCGAGCAGGCCGCCTGGGGGATGCTCCCGGAGCCAAACATTACTGTAATTTCTGTCCCTCGTTTGTCTGCGCCGGTACCTGAGGATCCGGCGCCGGAGCCGGTGCCTGATTCGGTGTTCCGAAGCTGTAGGATACAGGTGCCGCCCCGGCCTTCGCCGCCTGCTGTGCAGCTTTCTGCGCCTGCTTCTCCGCCTTCCTGGCCGCACGCTTCTGGGCAGATCTCGCCCGGAGACCACCGCACGCGCGCCAGATCAGGACGACGATCACGATCAACACCACCAGCACCACGAGCTGCGGGATATGAGTCACCAGCCAGACGAACAGGTCCGTCAACCCATCCGCGACGCTCTCACAGCTGTCCCGGAAGCCGTTAACGATCCGTTGACCGACCGTCTCCTCCTCCACCGGCGTATAGATCTGCACCTCATCGATGTTCAGATACACCGTGCTGTAGTTGATCCGGTTGTCATAGGTGCGCAGCTGGGACTCTGCCGACTCCAGCTGATAGCGCACATCTGTCAGTCTCGATTCGATGGAGATCAGATCATCAATGGTCTCCGCCTGATCCATGAACTTCAGCAGCGTCTCCTCCTCCTTCAGCAGGGCGCTTCTCTTGCTCTGCATATCCACATAGGAGAGGGTCACATCCTCCACGCTGCGGTTCTGACTGGTGATATTGGACTGCTCCGTGAGATTCTCCACGAAGCCCGCCAGACCCTGGGCCGGGATCCGTAGTGTCATGCTGGCGCTGCGGGTACGGCTCCTGCCGTTGTAACTGCTGCCATTGTAGATGTCCTCGCTCTCGATATAGCCACCAAGCCCGGACACCCGCTGCTCCACCCAGGCCACCAGCTCATCGAAGGCCGTGGTCTCCGCCGACATCCGCATCGTCGTGATGAGCTTGCGCGAGGTCTGCGCCGCCGTCTCCCCCACCTGATCTGCCTGGGAGAGTTCACCACCGGATTCCTCCGCTTCCGCCCATTCCTCCGTGGGTGCCGCATCCATATCATACAGCGCATTGCTGTAAGCGCCTGCTGCCGCGTACTCTGTGCTGGCCTCCTTATATGCCGAATCGGAGCGCGATGCGCCGCCGCAGCCCGCAAGCACCAACAACGCCGCAGCCGCCAGACTCCCTATCTTAATGGATGACTGTTTCCACATATGCCTGTCTACCTCCAAGTCATATTCCTGTCGACTCTGTAGTAACTGTCAACTTTCTTATTGTACCCCGAAACAGTGCAATCGAGTAGGGGTATTTTTCACCATTCAGCGACGAGTCCAGCCCCGGGAACGTCTCACAGGTGGTTCGCGAGCTTGCGACAGCGCGAGCAGGCCGCCTGTGGGATGTTCCCGGGGCTGAATTGAAAAGAGGGAGCTTACGCTCCCTCTTAAGCCCTCATCAGACTTGCAATTCCTTACTTGCTCTCGATGCGGAATGCCTCGAAGCCCGGATATACGGCGTACTCGCCCAGCTCCTCCTCGATGCGCAGCAGCTGGTTGTACTTCGCCACACGCTCGGAACGGCTCGGTGCACCGGTCTTGATCTGACCCGCATTCAGCGCCACTGCCAGATCCGCGATGGTTGTATCCTCGGTCTCGCCGGAGCGGTGAGATACGATGGCGGAGTAGCCGGCATGGTGTGCCATCTTAATGGCCTCCAGGGTCTCGGATACGGAACCGATCTGGTTGAGCTTGATCAGGATCGCGTTGCCGGCGCCGGACTTGATGCCCTTGGACAGGCGCTCGGTGTTGGTCACGAACAGATCGTCGCCGACCAGCTGAACCTTGCTGCCGATCTTGTCGGTCATCTTCTTCCAGCCTTCCCAATCCTCCTCATCCAGGCCGTCCTCGATGGAGTAGATCGGATACTTGTCGACCAGGCTCTCCCAGTGAGCGATCAGCTCATCGGTGGTGAAGTCCTTGCCGCTCTTCGGCTGATGATAGAAGCCGATGCCCTTCGGGCTCTTCCACTCAGAGCTGGCCGCATCCATCGCCATGACGAAATCCTTGCCCGGCTTGAAGCCTGCCTTCTCGATGGCCTTGAGGATCAGCTCGATGGCATCCTCGTCGCCCTTTAAGCGGTTGGGAGCGAAACCACCCTCATCACCGACAGCCGTGACATCCTTCATCTCCTTGATCAGCTTCTGCAGGGTGTGGAACACCTCTGTGCACCACTGCAGGCCCTCACGGAAGCTCTTCGCACCGGCGGGCATGATCATGAACTCCTGGGTATCCACGGAGCTGTCAGCATGTGCGCCACCGTTCAAGATGTTCATCATCGGAACCGGCAGCTGATTGCCGTTGATACCGCCGAAGAAGCGATACAGCGGGATATCCAGAGAGATGGCAGCCGCGCGTGCGCAGGCGATGGAAACCGCCAGGATCGCGTTTGCGCCGAGCTTGCTCTTATCCTTTGTGCCGTCGAGCTTGATCATCGCGCCGTCGATGGCATAGATGTCAGAAGCATCCATCCCCACCAGCTTGTCGTTGATCAGGGTGTTGATGTTCTTGACAGCCTTGGATACGCCCTTGCCGCCGTACACCTTCTTATCGCCGTCACGCAGCTCCAGAGCCTCGAACTCGCCGGTCGAAGCGCCGCTGGGTGCAGCACCCCTGCCTACGGTACCGTCCACCAGTACCACCTCTGCCTCCACGGTAGGATTGCCGCGGGAGTCGATGATCTCTCTGCCGATAACCTTCTCGATCTGTAAGTAGTCCTTCATTGACCTGCCTCCTGTTTCTGTTTGGATTATTGGTTGACCGCCGGTACCGGTATCCTCACGGACATTCCGTACCGACACCGCTTATCATATCACAGCTGCGACGCTTTGGACACCCCCCGCCGCATCTTTTTTCGGGTAAAAAACGTTATGCGACCCATTCATTCAGCTGTGCATTGATCTCATGGTGGAGGATGTCCGCCGTCAGGATGCCGTCCTCCTCCTTCAGCGCCTCCGAGAGCCTGGTGAAGCTGTCCTGCCAGATCTTCATCCGCTCCATGGTGCCCGGCGCACTCATGAGCTTCTGATTCTGCACGATCAGCTCTGTGAACAGCACGATCTGCTTGAGCGCAGGCGGCACCATTTCCAGTGCCCCGCTCTTGCGCTGGTACAGCGCATCCGCGATCCGTTCATTGCTGGTGATCAGCTGCCGTCCCGTATCCTGAAACTGACTCATAGCCTTTCTCTCCTTATAACCTGCTGCTTTACTTCTCCTGATTATAACTCCCACGCCATTCAGGTGTCCATACAGGAAACTCCGCGTTACTGTTCCGTGCCTGTAACCTGCCGAAAAAAGAGCCGCGCTCCCGGGCGCGCGGCTCTGTACTCTCTTCTTATGCAGCAAGTGTTGATTTCCTATCAACCGGCTTGTCCGCCATCCATGGCACCGTCTTACTGCAGGAGGCTCATGACGCCCTGAGTGGACTGATTGGCCTGTGCCAGCATGGACTGTCCGGCCTGTGCCAGGATGTTCATCTTGCTGTACTCTACCATGGCCTCTGCCATATTCGTGTCGCGGATGCGGGACTCGGCAGCGGTGGTGTTCTCTACGACGTTGTCCAGGTTGTTGATGGTGTGCTCCAGGCGGTTCTGCACGGCACCGAGTGCACTGCGTTGCGCGGAAACCTGACGGAGCGCATCCTCGATGGCGTCGATGGCGTAGGTGGCTGCCATACCGGTGGTGTCCTTGACGTTCAGGTTCTGGATGCCCAGATTGGCAGTTTTCATGGCCTCCAGATTGATGCTGATCTTATTGCCCAGATCTGCCTCGGATCCTACATGGAGGCTGATTCCGAGATCCTTCGGCACCGTTGCATACTGCTTCTCGATATAGAAACCGAAGTAGCCTGTCTTCTCACCAAAGCTGCTCACCTCATAATCCAACAGCGTTGTGATATCATCCAACCCCGATTTGATCTTATAATCCTTCGCCGCATCTTCTGTTCCGTATTTTCCATCTTTCGTCAATTTCACGGAAACCATACGCGTCTGGTCAGGATCCACGCCGATCCGGTTGGCCTGCTCCAATGCATCAATGGCCTTTCCGATTGCCTGCTTCTGGTCCAGATTCTTGTCCAAATCCGGATCGATTGCCGTAAAGGTAACGCCGTTCACCTCAATCTTATTCGGATTATACTCCCCATCCGCCGCGGCGCCCTCCGAGGGCTTTTCCTTTCCATATCCGCCAATGCTGACCTTTGTGCCGTCAATGATCATGGAGGCGATCTCTTCTTTTGTATACTCCTCCTCGCCGAACTTATAAACGGGAACATTGCTGTTGGTGGAGCTCCATCCCGAGTCGTACTGGGTGCCGTCGATGGTGATGGGGGTCAGTTTATAGGATATGGTTGATGTCGGATCTGCGCTCTGGGAATTGATGGTCTTCTGTACATAAGGCAGAGAATCGGGTCCCTTGTAGGTAGGTGTCGTGGATGGATCAAACTGCCCCATGCCAACATGGTATTCCTTACCGGCGATGCGCACATCGGAGTCGCACTTGAGCTGCATGGTGAAGGAAGCGATGGTGGCGGAGTCCCCCAGTGTTCCTTCCAGACCGGCGTCATGAGCCTTCATGTACTTGTGGCGCTCACCGCTTGCGCCCTTGAGCAGATAGGTTTCGTTGAATTTCGTGGTCTCGGCAACACGGTCCACCTCAGTGAGGATCTGGTCGATCTCGTTCTGGATGGCCTCGCGGTCGCTGTAGCTGTTGGTGCCGTTGGCTGCCTGAACCGAGAGCTCGTTCAGGCGCTGCATCATATCGTGAACCTCGTTCATCGCGCCTTCAGCGGTCTGAACGGATGAAATGCCGTCGTCAGCGTTGGTGGAGGCACGTCCGAGGCCTCTCACCTGTTTGCGCATCTTCTCACTGATGGAGAGACCCGCTGCATCGTCTGCTGCTCTGTTGATCTTATATCCCGAGGAAAGTCTTTCAGATGTCTTGGCCTGCGTGGTTGTTGTCACGCCAAGCATACGATTTGCGTTGATAGCAGTAAGATTGTGCTGGATGATCATGGTATTTTACCTCCGTGTGGGCGCGGTCTCTGCACTCCCTGTGCATCGCCGCAGCTGGTTCGTCCTTTTCTACAGCCGCAATGTTATAGAGTTTGCGTTCTCTTCGCATGTACCTTGCGAGAGCTCCCACACCGATCATCCGTGACTGGTGTTTTATTTATTTACAATACATATATCGAACCGATTCCGGATTCCTTAACCCCTACTTGATATTTTTTTGAAATATTTTTGCAAAAAAAGAATGAGGCCCATGAAAAGCCCCATTCCATGCGGGATCCCGCATTTACAATCCTTAACAGTTTTTCTTACTTATGCTTCTGTTTCTCCAGATATTCGTAGATCGGATACTTGACGGCGTAGTCGTCGCCCTCCTCTACCATGACCTGCACTGCCTTGTTGGTATCGGAGTTGATGATGATGAGGCCGCTTAAGTTCGCGGTCATCTGTTTGATATCCACCGGCACCGTCACTGTCACCAGGATCAGCATGTTGTCGGTCTCCAGGGGCTGCAGCGCCTCGATGTCCGACTCCTTGATGGCCGGATTGAACTCTTCCTTAATATAGAGGGGATCCACCACCGGCAGACAGTAATCCCCGTCGTCCAGGGACTGGAGATACCGCAGGCTCACATCCTCCCGGGAGCTGTCATGCAGAAGTGTGAACTTCTTCATATCCGGGAAGCCCAGAATCCCATCCGGAAAAGTGATGGTCTTGTCCTCTGCCACCTCGATCTCACCGAAGAGTCTTGTTGTCACCTTCATGCGTCTGCCTCCTCTCACCACGATTGCCGTTTATCATCAAATACATCTTACCACAACCTTCCGGTATCTGCCATCCGAAATCATCCCTCTGTGCCGCAGGAGATTAGCACGTATCCCCACCGGTCCCATCTCCGGCATCAGATCATCCGCGGGGATGACCGGCAGCAGCCGCGCCGCGAGACTCGCCACCGGCGAATAATGCCCGATGCTGACCACATACTGCGGCCGCAGCTCCCGTATGGTCTCCAGGATCACCTTCATGGCATTCACATCCGGCATATTGTTCTCACACTGGAAATAGGGTACGGACACCCCGTCGATGAAGGTATAATTCATCTCCTGCAGATACTCCATGGAATTGTGCCCCTCGATCCCGAAGAGCGGCACCACATGGCCCACCGGCAGCAGATCGTTGGTGTTGATGATCATCACATCCTGCTGCAGATCGTTCAGCATACACCGCGCGATATCCTCGCAGATCTGCGTCGGACGATGGGTATGGTTCAGATACTGGCGTGTGAGAATGACGGCCTGATGCGGCAGGCGCTCCTTCCGGCCAAGCCTGGTCAGATCCGCTCCGCAACGTGTGCCGAACGCCTCCACAATCCGCCGGTAGGTGGCATAGTAATCCCTGTGCGCCATGCCGCTCCCAAGTCCCGGCCACACATCGGCCAGGTGTCCCGCCTGTGTCAGCAGGAAGAAAAGATAACGCGGCTCCATCTGCATCCGGCCGATGTAGCGGACCAACTCCGCGTATCGGACAGGCGACCTCGTCAGCTTGGTCAGCAGATGGAGATAGGCCACATGCCGCAGGGAGGCATTCAGATCCTCCGCCCCGTAGAACCAGATCCCCCGGTCGATCCGGGCGGCCAGATCGAGGCACTCTGCCTCTGACAGGGTTGCCCGTCCCAGCTCCGCACCGATGGCCAGCATCTCATTCAGATACCCCGTGATATCATCGGCGTACAGAATATCCAATATGCGGTTTTCATAATCGGAGATTCCTGTTTTCATCAGTTTTTTCTATCATAGAATTGGGGCGGCGTCACGCGGGAGTTGTTCATATTCAGATAATAGTCCAGTGCCGCCTGATTGGTTCTGCGGTTCTGATTGATGCTCTGGCGCTGTGCGCCGAAATAATTCTCTGCCAGACGTTTGTTGCGTCTCTCCTGCACCTCCACAGCGTTGGAGAGATCCGTCACCTCCCGGATCAGCGTCTGCATCCGGCCGATCCGGTCCCTGTACTGATCCTTGCGCTGCTCCAGCTCGATCTTCACATGATCATAGACGTCGGCGAACCCGTCATTGAGTGTCTCCAACTGACGGATGAGGTCGCCCTTCCGGGCGACCGCATCGTCAAAACCCTGCTCATCGAGGGACTCTGTATTCTTCAGGATGTCACGCTGCTTCAGGCTCTCCTCCTGGAGTTTCTTCAGGACCTCAACCTTCCGTCGGAGACTGTCTTCCAGCATGTCGAGATAGGTTTCGTTCACTTCCGGCTCCTCTTATGCAGGCTGTTTCGGCTGTCTGGCCAGCTTCATGGCCTCCACCCAGGTATCGCGCATTGTGTGGATGTGTTTATTCACCTCATTCATATTCTCCAACGCGTACTCACGCTTGAGGTCTGCTTCCACGAGCCGCTGCATCAGGTAGTTGTAGACATTCTCGAAATCCTTCGCCACCGGATACTTCATATCCAGCGTGTTGTTCAGATAATCGATGATGTTTTCCACCTTCAGCAGATTGGTCGTGAACTTCGACTCATCCGACTGCTCCAGGCCCATGATGGCGAGGTTGCAGAACTTGATGGCCCCGTCATAGAGCATCAGAGTCAGCTCCTCCGGCCTTGCGGTCTGGATCTTGTTATTCTGATACTGATTCATCTGCCTGGCGTATGGATTTCTGGGCGGCATATTGGATCCTCCTTGAGCGCCGTCTTTCTATGAAAGATCGGCCCCTGTTGTCTGGTTGTGTGTCACTGGTTCAGGCTGCTTTTATCCGATCATCCCGGCCAGCGAGCTCTGCTGGGAATTCAGATTGGTCATGGCCTTCTCCATCTGGGCAAACTGCTTGTAATATGCATCCTCGCGGCTCGCCAGCTTGTCCTCTGCGGACTTGATCTTGGTCTTGTAGTTGTCGTAGTTCTTCTTCATCAGCTTATCTTCATAGAGCGTATAGCTGCTGGAGAACTCCGTGGACTTCATCATATCGCCCAGCTTGGTATACAGATCCTTACTCAGGCTCTTGAAGAAGTTCTGCACCAGCGCCGGATCGTCCACAATGGCATCCTTTAAGAGCTGTGTGCCGGACATGGCCGTCTTGCCGCTGGAGTACTCATCGTCCTCGTCCCCTGCGATGTGGTAGGCATAGCGCTCGCTGGCCTCCGCCTCGAAATAGGAGAGCGTATTGATGTTGAAGGTGGACAGGGAGACCTTCATGGTGTTGCCGTTCTTGTCCGTCAGATCATAGGAACCGAGCATGCTCTGGCGCATGGCCTGCATCACCTTGCCCAGCGTCTGATCCTTGGACATAATGGATTCGTCGATCTTCTTGTTCCAGTCCTCAATCTCGTCGTCGGTCATCTCCTCCTTCTGCTCGGAGGTCAGGAAATCGAAATCCTTGTTTCTGTCTGCGCTATAGAGGGTTGCCATCTCATTGATCAGGTCATTGTATTCCTTCATGAAACCCTTGATCATGTCATAGACGCCACTGGTGTCATCCTGGGTCGTGATCGTGACGCTCTCTCCCTCACCGGTCGTCTTCTTGGCGTTGATGGTCAGCCCGTTGATCTCGAATGAATTGGTGTCCGAGGTGTACTCTACACCGTTTAAGGTGATCTTCGCGTCCGCTCCGCCGATGTAGGAGGCCTTGGCGGAATTGTCCGTCGTCATGGCAGATACATAGCTGTCGTCCTCCGCCTTCTTGGCGAAACCAAACTTCGCGCCCACCTCATTATTGGCCTCGAAATCCCCGTTGCGCACCACGAACTGCTGGTTGTCCTCATCGAAGGAGATGTCCAGCTCTACGCCTGCCAAATCTTTCATGCTGGCAATGAGATCGTTCACAGACTTCTCCGGATCCAGGTCCAGACTGAACTCCTTATCGCCGACCTTGAATTCCAGCTTATCTTCGGCCGTAACGCCCAGACGCTTGATACGGTCCACGCTGTACATCTTGGAGGGCGCCTGCACCTTCTCGCCCGTCTTGATGACGGCATCGTCCCCGGATGCCAAGCCCAGGGCCTTCACCAGGCCGGAGTCGCTCCCCTCCCCGTCGATGGCGAAGCTCGCCGCAGCGCCTGTCTTTGTACTGGAAAGATAAAGCCGCCCCTGATTCTCATCGAAGTTGACTCGAACCTTATTCCCGTTTGTTGAGGTGGCCGAATCGATCCTTGAGAGCACATCCTTCAGAGAATCGGACTCGCTGACCTCAACCTCCATCTTATCTTCGTTGCCGTCCCCGAATTTGATGGACAGCTTCTGCTTGCCGGTGACGCCCAGATCAGCCATGGTGGTGGCGGATTCCTTGCCGTCACTGGAGTCCGTGAGGCGCACCTTGGAATCGCCTTTGCTCTTCAACTTTCCACCGGTCATATAGGCCGCGGATGCCACGCTGGAAACAGACAGCTTCTGTGTGCCGTTCATCGCGCTGGTGGTACCGGAGACGGATGCCACACTGTCATCGGAAACAGTCGTGGACTTCTTCGCATATCCACCGTCAAAACGCATATTGGACAGCGATTTGTTATAGAAGTTCACCACCTTCTTGTTCAGCGCCTTCCATTTCTCCTGCTTCATCTCCAGGCGTTTCTGCTCGTTCTTGACCTTGGTGACGTTCTTCTTATCAACGCTGGTCAGCTCGCGGATGATGGATTCGGTATCCAGACCGGAGGCCATACCTGTAATTCGGATTGTCATAGTGATTTACCTCCTATCCTGATCCTCTGCTCTGCCGGAGGGGATATACATGTTTTCCCTCCTTTAGTCTGCCGGAGGGGTAGAATGATCCACAGGATCATTCTACTTCCTTTCATCCACCAGGATACCGGCCAGTTCCCATGCCTTCGCAATCATATCCAACGTCTTCTCCGGCGGCAGCTCCTTGATGGTCTCCTTGGTGGTACGATCCACGAGCTTGATGGTGATCCGGTTCGTATCCTCATGGATGCCGAAGACCGCCTCCGTATTGCTGGTCATCTTCTTGTTCATCTCGGAGATGGCCTTCATGATCTTCTCGTTTTCCTGCTCGATCTGCTCCTTGCTGGCCGCTGCCGCGGTATTCTCGCCGGACTGCGTCCCGGACTGCTGACCGCCGCGTGCCTGGCCGGCATTCTCACTGTTTTTGACCGGATTCACCGCCAGATCGGCGTTCTGCTGCTGGCCGCCATTCTGATCGGTGGTCTGTTCCACCTGTCTCGCTGGCTGTACCGGCTGCATCGTCTGCTGGATTGCTGCCATCCCTCTGCCGATTCCGTCTACTCCCATCTTTCTCACCTCCATGTGCGTCTCGGACGTATAGAATTCCTTTTCTCTATCACTTCAAAGGCGTCCCCGATCAAACAGGCTCACCCCGCCTCTCTATCAAAGATATCGGCCAGTTCCCGCCGGTAGTTTAGAGGTATTTTGGTTAAAGCCCCAGCAATTTCTGGAGCTCGGCCAGGCCGGAGACCTCGGTTGCCGCAGAGTTCTCCTGCTGGATCTGGAGATAGACCTCCTTGCGGTAGATCGGCACCTCCTTGGGTGCTGCGATACCGACCTTCACCTGATCGCCCCGGACATCGAGAATCGTGATCTCGATGTTGTTATTGATAACGATAGCCTCGTTCTTTTTTCTGGATAATGCTAACATCTTAAGCCTCCTGTGCGGCCCGCTTCTGCTCCTGGAGATACTCGTAGATCGGGTACTTGACGAGATACTCGTCGTCGTCCAGGATGATCTGCGCCGCCTGGCAGTTGCTGGCATTGATGATGATGGGCCCTTTGAGGTTGACGGTCATCTTGGTCAGATCCTGCGGAACAGTGACTGTCACCAGCACCAGGAGCTCCTCCGGATTGATGGGTTTGAGATCCTTGAGACTGTCCTCATCCACGATGGGGTTGTAATCCGGCTTGACATAGAGCGGATCCATGACCGGCATGGCAAACCCCGGCTCATCCAGCGACTGCAGCCAGCGGATGGCATTGGAATCCTTCTCCTTATCATGCATCAGTGCGAACTGCGTCATATCCGGAAATCCGATGATACCCTTGGAGAAGTGCAGAATCTTGTCGTCATCGATCTCAACTTCGCCGAATATCCTGGTAGTCAGCTTCATGATGTACCCTCTCTTCTGTATTTGGAAAAAAGATAATACTACAGCTACATTATACCATATCAAAGGACTGATGCAACGGTATTAAATATGTGTAACAAAGCAGTGCCTTGTCCGTCGAGGCTCCGGGGCGTCCCACAGCAGTTCGCGAGCTTGCGGCAGCGCGAGCAGGCCGTCTGTGGGATGTTCCCGGAGCCGACCGGTGCACCGGTGCTTTAGATGTAATCCATCAGGCTCGTCTGGCTGATCTTGCCGGTGGCGATGAGGCTCGCCTGATAGGTGGTCTGCGCCGTGGTGAGACCCGTCGCCGTCTCCGCGATATCCGCATCCTCATTGTTGCTCTGCAGCACCTTGAAGGTGGTCTGCTGATTCTGCAGCCTCGTCTGGATCAGCTCCAGACGCCGGGACCTGGTGCCGTTCTGCGTCACCGCCACATTGGCCGCATCCAGCGCCTCACTCATACTGGTGATCTTATGCTCGAACTCCTTCTGCAGATCGGTCCGCAGATAGTCATAGGCCTTCTGTGCCGCGTTGATCTCGTTCTGGATCGTGTTCTTATCATCCGGATCCGTGGTGGATGCAAGCTTCTCCTTCAGGGTATTGATGACGGTATTCACCTGGTTGAGCTGATCCATAATGTTGGACAGGTCATCCACATCCCGCTTGACATTCGCGGTAAAAACGGTATCCGCCGTGGTATTGACGGTGATCCGCTGGTTGTAGCCGACATCGTACTGGATATCATGGCCACGGAAGCCGCCGTTGTAGAGCACATCGTGCTCGCGGATCTTTCCATCCATCTCCTTGATGGTATCATCACTGCCATCGGAGCCCACATAGGTGCACTTGAACAGATGCTGGGGCTGGATGTCACCCTCGGTCCATTCCTTCTTATCATAGACGACATCAATGGTATTGGCATTGAGCACTGTCTTTAAGGACGCCAGCCGGTCCTTCAACGCCTGGCTCATCAGCACCTCACCGGTATCGGCGTTGAGGTAGAGAATGTCCTGCGCTTGATCCCCCGCATCAACTACCATGATCTCATCCTTCTTTTGATCCAGTTTCTGATAGACCCAGTCCACATTCGGGACGCCGGCGACATCATCCTCTTCCAGTTCCTTAGACCGCGCACTGTTTGCTTCCTTATTGCCCTGGGGCGTTGTACGGTAGATGATGTGCTGACCGTCAATCGTCAGTGAATTCTCCGTGTAGGAGGAGCTGATGCTCCCGTTCTCCGTCATCTGGATGAAGGTGGTCTGGAGCGCATCGGTATCCTTATCAAACTTTGCATCCGCATTGACAACTTTTCCTGTTGTCGGGTCGGTGTACTGATTGCTGTTCTCGATGGTATAGGTATTGTCACTGTTCACCGTCGCCTTGAAATTATAGGGAGCGGCTTCACTGTATTTTTTTCCATTGTGATATATCACATCGATCGTATACTGCTGATCCTGGCTCTTCAGTAACGGGATTGTCACCTCCGAATTATCGTAATTATCCGAGAAAAGCGCCGTGGATTCCTTGTTGTCCGTCGTGACGGTGGTAATTCCTTCCTTCACAATACGTTTGTCCAGGCAAT
>JAFSYF010000193.1 GCA_017443695.1 Butyrivibrio sp. | reverse complement strand
ATGTGGTCGCCGTTGTCGGGCGGCCGAATGTGGGAAAAAGTACATTCTTTAACGCGCTGGCAGGTAACAATACCGCCATTGTGGAGGACACGCCGGGGGTGACCAGAGACCGGCTCTACCGGGAGGTGGAGTGGCTGGGCAGGACCTTTACGCTGGTGGATACCGGCGGCATCGAGCCGGAGAGTCAGGATACAATTCTCGTTCAGATGCGGGAGCAGGCGGAGCTGGCCATAGAGACGGCAGATGTGATCATCTTCATGACGGATGTGAAGCAGGGCCTGACGGATGCGGATGCCGGTGTGGCGGATATGCTGCGGCGTGCGCATAAGCCGGTGGTGCTGTGTGTGAACAAGGTGGACAGCTTCCAGCGCGATGAGGCAGCGGTCTATGAGTTCTATGCACTGGGTCTGGGGGATCCGGTGCCGATCAGCGCGGCCAACAGACAGGGGATCGGTGACCTGCTGGAGACGGTGACCGCGCTTTTCCCCAGAGAGACAGGGACGCAGGAGGAGGACGACCACACGCGGATCGCCATCATCGGCAAGCCCAATGTCGGCAAATCCTCCATCGTGAACCGGCTCGTGGGAGAGAACCGCATGATCGTCTCCGATGTGGCGGGAACCACGCGGGACGCCATCGACACAGACGTCCGCTATCACGGACGGACCTACACATTGATAGATACCGCGGGTCTGCGGCGTAAGAATAAGGTCAGAGAGAAGCTGGAGGAGTACATGGTGCTGCGGGCGGTCAGCGCGGTGGAGCGGGCCGACGTCGTGCTCCTGGTGATTGACGCGTCAGAAGGCGTGACGGAGCAGGATGCCAAGATCGCCGGCATCGCCCATGACAAAGGCAAGGCTGTCATCGTCGTCGTGAACAAATGGGATCTGGTGGAGAAGGATAACAAAACCGTGAATGAGTTCACAAAGAAGATCCGCCAGACTCTGTCCTTTATGAGTTATGCGGAGATCCTCTATGTATCCGCCGAGACCGGGCAGCGTCTGGTGAAGCTCTACGACCTGATCGATGCCGTGGCGGCCAACCACGCGATGCGGGTCTCCACCGGTGTATTGAACGAGATTATGACACAGGCGGTCGCCATGCAGCAGCCGCCTTCTGACAAGGGACGTACCCTGAAGCTCTACTATATCACCCAGGTGGCTGTGAAGCCGCCTACCTTCGTGATCTTTGTAAACGATAAGAAACTCATGCATTTCTCTTATACGAGATACATTGAGAATCAGATCCGGGAGGCTTTCGGTTTCCGGGGGACGCCGCTCCAGTTCTTCATCCGTGAACGCACGGGAAAGGATACGTGATATGGTCAGACTCTACAGTCTCCTGATCGGATATGTCTTCGGTATGTTCCAGACGGCGGTCATCGTGGGGAAGATCCATGGGGTCGATATCCGCCACGCCGGCAGCGGCAACGCCGGGACAACGAATACCCTGCGCGTCATGGGGGCGCGTGCCGGCATCGCCGTTCTGATTGGTGACATGCTCAAATGTGTGCTGGCGGTGGTGCTGACCGGTGCACTGTTTGGCAACAGCCATCCGGAGCTGATCTACCTTCTCAAGATCTATACGGCAGCGGGCTGCGTACTGGGACATGATTTTCCTGTTTTTCTTCGTTTCAAGGGCGGCAAAGGCATCGCCTGTACCGTCGGTTATCTGTGTGCCTTCCATTGGAGCTTTATCCCCATGTTTCTGCTTGCTTTTCTGATCCCCTTCAACCTCACACATTACGTCTCACTGGGGTCTCTGTGCATCTACGCGGGATTCGTCATTCAGCTGATTGTGGAAGGGCAGCTGGGCGTGTTTGGCATGTCGCAGGCGGCGCTCCTTGAGATGTATCTCATCGCCGTGCTGATGGCAGCGCTGGCGTTCTGGCAGCACCGGGAGAACATTCAGAGACTGCTGTCCGGGACGGAACGCAAAACATATCTCTCGAAAAAGAACAAAGTGGAGTAGTGAGGGCGGATCCGCGGGAACGGATCGGGAAGGAGCGTGTAGTGAAAAGGTGGAAACAATCTCTGGAGGAACTGAAGGACATCCGGGTACTGGTGTGCTGCGGCATGCTGGCAGCACTGGCGCTGGCACTGAGCCTGGTCGCATCCATTGACCTGGGCCCTTATGTCCGTATCGGATTCTCCAGTGTGCCCAACAGGGTGGTCGATGATCTGTTTGGCCCGGTGGTTGGAATGATCTTCGGGGCGATTCTTGACATTCTGAAGCTGATCATTAAGCCTACCGGCCCCTATTTCCCCGGGTTCACGCTGACGGCCATGATGGGCAGTGTGATCTTTGGCGGTATATTGTACCGTCGGAAACTGACGATCACCAGAGTGCTGGTGGCACAGCTCCTTTTGAAGGTGATCTGCAATGTCTGCATGAACTCTTTGTGGCTGAAGCTCCTGTACGGTCAGGCGCTATTGGCTCTCCTGCCCTCGAGACTTCTGAGCAATGCCATCATGCTTCCCATCGACACGCTGATCTGCTATCTTGTCCTGCGGCTTCTGCGGCCCAGGATCTCCCGGCTGCTGGGATGGAAGCTGCCCGGAACCGATACACAGGAACCACAGGCAAAAAGTGAGTGATTATGATACAATACTCGATTAAGAGAAAAAGATATAGGAAGGGATGGTTGGAAAAATGAAAGCTTACCGGGAAATGACAAAGCAGGAACTGGAACAGGAAGTCGTAGCGCTGAAAGCGGAATACAAGAAGTTCCAGGATATGGAGCTGTCGCTCAATATGGCAAGGGGAAAGCCCTGCATGGAGCAGCTGGATCTGTCCATGGGCATGATGGACGCGTTGTATTCCGGTGCGGACCTCTCCTGTGAGGACGGGACGGACTGCCGCAACTATGGCGTTCTCACCGGCATCCGGGAGGCCAAGGAGCTGATCGGTGCCATGATGGAGAACAAGCCGGAGAACATCATCATCTACGGCAATTCTTCCCTGAATGTCATGTATGATACGGTCTCCCGGGCCTATACCCACGGCGTGATGGGCTCCACCCCCTGGTGCAGGCTTCCCAGGGTTCGTTTCCTGTGCCCTGTGCCCGGTTACGACAGACATTTTGCCATCACCGAGTATTTCGGCATAGACATGATCCCGGTACCGATGACCCCGGAAGGCCCCAATATGGATCTGGTGGAGCAGCTGGTGGCCAATGACGACACGATCAAGGGGATCTGGTGCGTGCCCAAATACTCCAACCCCCAGGGCTACTCCTATTCGGATGACACCGTGCGGCGTTTTGCAAGGCTTAAACCCGCAGCCAGAGACTTCCGGATCTTCTGGGACAACGCCTACGGGATTCATCACCTCTATGATGACAATCAGGATTATCTGATTGAGATTCTGGAGGAGTGCAGGAAAGCAGGCAACCCGGATATGGTCTACAAGTTCGCCTCCACCTCCAAGATCACCTTCCCCGGCAGCGGGATAGCGGCTATCGCCACCTCCCGCAACAACCTGGAGGATATCGAAACGCAGCTCTCCAGACAGACCATCGGCCATGACAAGGTGAATCAGCTGCGGCATGTCCGTTTCTTCAAGGACCTGGAAGGCATGAAGGCCCATATGAGAAAGCACGCAGATGTGATTCGGCCGAAATTCGAGGCCATTGAGGAGACGCTGGAGGCCAACCTTGACGGACTGGGCATCGGGGAGTGGACGAAGCCCAAGGGCGGCTACTTCATCAGCTTTGATTCTATGGAGGGCTGTGCGAAGCGCATCGTGGACCGGGCGAAGAAGGCCGGGGTCACCATGACCGGCGCCGGCGCCACATGGCCCTATGGAAAGGATCCCCATGATTCCAACATTCGTATCGCGCCGACCTATCCGCCGCTGGATGACATCCGCCTGGCCGCGCAGCTCTTCACGGTGTGCGTGCGGCTCGTCAGCGCAGAGAAACTCCTGGAGGAGGTGAAAGAAGCATGCTGAAACAGATATCAGTATTTGCAGAGAACAAGAAGGGCTGTCTGCAGAATATCACGGGCCTGTTGAAGGACAATGACATCAACATCCTTGGATCTGTGACCAATGACAGTGCGGAATACGGCATCATCCGCATGGTGGTCTCGGAGCCGGAACGGTGTTTGAAGGTCCTTGGGGATGCGGGCTACATCTGCCGCAGCACCAAGGTTCTGGGTATTGAGTGTCCGGATGAGGTGGGTGCACTGGATCAGGTGCTGAAGGCCCTCTATGAGAGCAACATCAATGTGAATTACATCTATCTGTCTTTCAACCGTGAGTCGGGCCGGCCCATTATGATCATGCATACAGAAGATGCCGATGCGGTTGAGAACATTCTGATTTCGCGGGGTTTTCGGGCTCTGTGAGGCTTCTGAGCAGAAAGTGTGAGCGAGATGGGCATAGAGAATGAGATCAATGAGAACAGCGTACAGGATATGGTGCGGCGCTATAAGGAACCGGTGGTGCAGCTGCTGCCGTATCTGGACTGGCTGAAGGAGCATATCGATGTCTCGGTGTCGCAGAATTACAGTGGAGATCTGGATCACTCCATTCATTTCCCGGTTTATGATTCCACGCTGCTCTCTTTTGTGAAGGCGGCACAGGCTACGGGTCAGATGGACCGCAACTGGCCCTATGTCTACCGGCGTAACCGTATGACGACGGCGGAGGACGAGCGACGGTTCATTGAGCGGGCACAGATTATGGACATGGCGGATATGTTCGGCATCATCTCCAAATATGTCCTCTCCGGGATGACGAAGGGCAATATGTGGACGGAGGGAGTCAGATGCGGCTCCATGTACTATGCCCTTGTTAAAATGCGGGAGCTCCTCCATTTCTGGGGAGAGCGGGATATCTGAGCGGGTTGGCGGATTCAGAACACAGGAACGATAACAGGAGAAAAACATGGTCAGACGGGTTTATGTGGAAAAGAAACCGGAGTATGCCGGCAAGGCAAGGGAGTTGAAGGAAGAGATCAAAAGCTTCCTGGGGATTGACGGCGTGGAGAGTCTGCGAATCCTGATCCGCTATGATGTGGAACAGGTCTCGGAGGAGGTTTTCGAGGAGGCCTGCAGCGTGGTCTTCAGCGAGCCGCCGGTGGATCTGCTGTACCGGGAGAACTTCCCGGATACAGAGGGCGCAGAGGTCTTCAGTGTGGAGGCACTGCCGGGGCAGTTCGACCAGCGGGCAGACTCTGCGGAGCAATGCATCCGTTTCCTGAAGGGGGATGAGACCCCTATCGTACGGACGGCTACCACCTATGTGCTGACGGGTCAGCTGACACCGGAGGAGATCACCCGTATCCGCGGCCATGTCATGAACCCTGTGGACTCCAGAATTGCGGACGAAGCGAAACCGGCGCAGCTTGGCCAGGATTATCCGGAACCTGAGGATGTGGCGATGCTGACCGGCTTCACCACGGAAGATGAGGCACAGCTGCGGATGCGGTATGAAGGCCTGGGGCTGGCCATGACCTGGGCGGATTTTGTGTGGATCCGGGATCACTTCAGAGATACGGAGCACCGGGACCCCACCATGACGGAGATCCGTGTACTGGATACCTACTGGTCGGATCACTGCCGGCATACCACCTTCGGTACGGAACTGACAGAGATCCGTTGGCCGGAGGGGGACTACAGCGACACCATCCGTGCAAGCTACGACCGCTATCTGGCCGCCCGGGACAAGCTGTATCCCACGCCGGAGCGTAAGGCGCAGAAGCCGGTGTGCCTCATGGATGTGGCGCTCATGGGCATGAAGCAGCTGAAGGCGGAGGGGAAGCTGACGGATATGGAGGAATCCGAGGAGAACAATGCCTGTACCATCGAGATTCCGGTGCAGATCCGTGGCGGCGCCCAGGGAGACAGAACAGAGGACTGGCTGCTCTTCTTCAAAAATGAGACCCACAATCACCCGACGGAGATCGAGCCTTTTGGTGGCGCTGCCACCTGTCTCGGCGGCGCGATCCGTGATCCGCTCTCGGGACGTGGGTATGTCTATCAGGCCATGCGCGTCACCGGTGCGGCGGATCCCACGATGCCTGCCTCAGCGACGCTGGCTGGTAAGCTTCCCCAGCTGCGGCTTGTCCGCGGGGCGGCACAGGGCTACTCCTCCTATGGCAACCAGATCGGTCTGGCCACTGGTCAGGTACGGGAGGTCTATGACCCGGGATATGTGGCCAAGCGTATGGAGATCGGCGCGGTGATGGGGGCGGCACCGAAGAGTGCGGTGCGCAGGGAATCCCCCAGACCCGGTGATATCATCATCCTTCTGGGCGGCAGAACCGGGCGGGATGGTATCGGTGGTGCGACGGGTTCCTCCAAGGCACATGATACGTCCTCGACAACCACCTGCGGCGCGGAGGTACAGAAGGGCAATGCCCCGACGGAGCGCAAGCTGCAGCGGCTGTTCCGCAGGCCCGAGGTGGCGCATCTGATCCGCAAGTGCAACGATTTCGGCGCAGGCGGTGTTTCGGTCGCCATCGGAGAGCTGGCACCGGGACTGGAGGTCAACCTGGACCTGGTTCCCAAGAAATACGCCGGTCTGGATGGAACGGAGCTGGCGATCTCGGAATCCCAGGAGCGCATGGCGGTGGTGATTGATCCGGCGGACCGGGAGACCTTCCTGGGCTATGCGGCGGAGGAGAATCTGGAGGCCACGGAGGTGGCGGTGGTGACCGAGGAACCGCGTCTCGTACTGAAGTGGAGAGGACGAAGGATTGTGGACATCTCCAGGGCCTTCCTTGACACCAATGGCGCACCACAGCATACGGAGGTGGAATTACAGCTGCCGAAGAAGGCGGAAAATCCGCTGGGCAGGATCCGGAACGCATCGGTGAGTGAGGCGCTGGCGGCCGGGAAACTGAAGGAGGCATTCCTCGCTTCCCTTGCGGATCTTAATGTGGCGTCCCAGCGCGGTCTGGTGGAGATGTTTGACGCTTCCATCGGTGCGGCGACTGTGACGATGCCCTTCGGCGGTAAGTATCAGCAGACACCCACCCAGGCCATGGCCGCGAAGCTCCCCGTGCTGGAAGGCGAAACGGATGACGCATCCCTGATGGCCTACGGATTCGATCCGGTGCTTTCCACCTATTCGCCTTATCATGGTGCGGTCTACGCCGTGACGGAATCCATTGCCCGGATTGCTGCCAGTGGCGGAGACCCGCGGAAGATCCATTTCACCTTCCAGGAGTATTTCCGGCGGATGGTGCAGCCCTCCGACTGGAGTGAGCCACTGACGGCACTGCTGGGTGCCTATGAGGCACAGTGCAGGTATGGACTGGCCTCAATCGGTGGCAAGGACAGTATGTCCGGTTCCTTCAATGAGATCCATGTGCCCCCGACGCTGGTTTCGTTTGCGGTGGATATGGCGGATGCCCGGAACGTGATCACACCGGAGCTGAAGAAGGCAGGCAATCAGCTGCTGCATGTGCCGATCCGGACGGATGCGGATGCACTGCCGGATTATGATGCCGTACTGAAGCTGTACGGAGAGGTTGCATCCCTGATCAGGGAGGGACGTATCGTGTCCGCCTGGGTGCTGGATGGCAGCGGTATCGCACCGGCACTGGCGCAGATGGCCTTCGGCAACCGCCTGGGTGTCCGGATCGATGGCGTGACGGATCCTGCCGCGCTCTTTAAGAGTATTCCGGGTGAGCTGCTGTTAGAGGTGCCGGAGACGGAGGCCGCAGCCGTAACAGCCCTGGGAGGGCGTCTGCTCGGCGCGGTGACGGGCGATGGACGTTTTGTGTTCGCCTGTGGCGCAGAGGAGACCGTGGTCGGTCAGGAGGAGGCTTTCTCCGCCTGGAAGGGTACGCTGGAGCAGGTATTCAGGACCAGCGCCGGTGCGCCGCAGACAGAACAGATGGAGATTCCGGTGCAGGATAGAAAGGACGTCTACATCTGCAGGAATAAGGTGGCACGCCCCAGGGTGTTCATCCCTGTTTTCCCCGGAACGAACTGTGAGTATGATACGCAGCGCGCATTCCGTAAGGCGGGGGCGGACACGCAGACCATCGTATTCCGCAACCGTGATGCCGCGGATATCCGTGATTCTGTCGCGGCTTTTGAACAGGCTATCGACCAGGCACAGATTGTGATGTTCCCCGGTGGCTTCTCGGCCGGTGATGAACCGGACGGAAGTGCCAAGTTCTTTGCGACCGCATTCCGCAATGAGCGCATCCGGGCGGCCATGGAACGTCTGCTGCAGGAGAGGGACGGACTGGTGCTGGGGATCTGCAACGGTTTCCAGGCCATCATCAAGCTGGGACTGGTGCCGAACGGGCGGATCACCGGGCAAACGGATACTTCACCGACATTGACCTACAATACCATTGGCAGGCATATCTCCAGGATGGCCTATCTGAAGGTGGTTTCCAACAAATCGCCATGGTTATCCTGTGTAGAGCCCGGCGGGGTCTATGTGAATCCTGCTTCCCACGGAGAGGGACGGTTCGTGGCGCCCCGTGATGTCATTGAGAAGCTGGTGCAGAATGGACAGGTGGCAACGGTCTACAGTGACCCGGAGGGCCGGGTGACCATGGATGACCTGTGGAATATCAACGGATCCTATGCAGCCATTGAGGGAATCACATCGCCGGATGGCCGCTGCTATGGGAAGATGTGCCATGCGGAGCGCATCGGAGACCATGTCGCTGTCAACATTACAGGAGAACAGGACATGCGGCTGTTTGAGAGCGGGGTCCGTTACTTCAGTTAATGATTCTGGTTGGGCTGCTGCAGCAGTTCAACCTCATAATCGATGGAATAGTATTCTGCGGAGTCCGTCGCATCCCAGTGGTTGAGGATGCGGCTGGTCACCGTATCCAGATTCATTGTGGACAGACCGAAGAGCAGCACGAGGAAGCGATTGTCCCCACCCTGGGAAACCACATCGCTCTGCCGCAGACAGGAACGCAGCACCTGGAGGAAGGCCTCGTTCACCTCGGCGGCGGGCATCTCTGTGCTACCGGTGCGACGCAGTGTGATCAGCAGCAGATAGACATCCTCCTGATAATTGGAAACCACCCGTGACAGGAACTGATAGATGGTGCGGAACTGCTCGTAGGAGAGCAGAAAGGCACCTCTGGCAGGACTACGTTCGGCCAGGATCTGCATTTCGTTCCGGATGTTGCTGAACCGTGATTCATCCGCCCGGACCGCAGCTGTCTCCGCATGGTAGAAGCGGTGACCGTGTTTGCCATTCTGTTTGACTTCGTAGAGTGCCTTGTCCGCCTTCTTGAACAGCGTCTGATAATCCCGCCCCTCAGCTGGTGCGAAGACACAACCCACCGATGCGCCTAACGGGATGGAGAGATTCTCTCCCATGAATGCCTTGGCGGACTGAACGATCTGCTCGTTGATGTAACGCACCTTATCCGCGACGACTGCTTCGTCCGTGACGTTGGCGCAGTAGGCGATGAACTCATCTCCTCCGATCCGGCCTGCGATATCTGAGGCACGCACTACGGACCGGATGATTTCCGCGAAACGGATCAGCACCTTGTCCCCCATGTCGTGCCCGAAGAGATCATTGACCGGCTTGAAGCTGTCAAGGTCGATCATCATCAGTACACCGGGGGTGGTACGGCAGAGGGTGTCGATCTCCTCCTGGGAGGAGGCCTTGTTCAGCAGGCCCGTCATCGGATCGGTCACCGCAGCCTTACGCAGTCCCTGAATCTTGTCCGCATTGGAGATGATGATGCCGACCCGCCGCAGCAGCACATCTGCCCGGAAGGGCTTACGGATGAAGTCCTGGGCACCTGTGGCAAAGCCCTCGGCCTCCGTATCATCACTCTTATCCGCCGTCATGAACATGAAAGGGACGGATTCCCCTGCCTGCCGGAGCTGCTCCTGCAATTCGAAGCCGCTCATGCCGGGCATACGCAGATCGGAGAGCACCATATCGGGACGTTCCGAAGAGAACAGCGCCAAAGCCTCTTTACCGGAGGCGGCACAGACGGTCTGATATTCTGTAGACAGGATGTGATTTGTCATGGAGAGAGAGATCTTCTCATCGTCCACAATCATGATTTTCTTCATATGCAGGCACCTCTATATCATAATGATAGCACAGGATTTTTTTCCTTGCAAATAGTGACGGTTCGAAGAAAGAAGCGTATAATGTCGGATAGAAATGGAGAATAGCCATGAACGACAGTATACGCAGACAGAAACTATTTCATCGGACCGTTCTGGTGGTGGATGATGAGGCTGTCAACCGGCAGATGCTGGGGGCCATCCTGGGGACGGCGTATGAGGTGCTCTACGCCGCCAACGGCAGGGAAGCGCTGGAGCAGGTGAGAATCCAGAAGGATTTAATCTCCCTGATTCTGTTGGATCTGCTGATGCCTGAGATGGATGGCTATCAGGTCCTTGAGGAGCTGAGAGCGGATCCGATTCTGCGCCGGATCCCGGTGATCGTGCTGACGGCGGATCGCAGTGCGGAGGTGAAGAGTCTCCAGCTGGGCGCCGCGGATTTCCTAAGTAAGCCCTATGATATGCCGGAGGTGATACAGGCCAGGGTGCGGCATTCCATTGAGCTCTCAGAGGATACCCGCATCATCCAGGCAACGGAGAATGATTCGCTGACCGGGCTCTATACGCGGGAGTTCTTCTTTGAGTACGCGCATAAATTCGACCGTTTCCACCAGGAAAAGGCCATCGATGCCATTGTGCTGAATTTTAACCGATTCCATATGGTGAACGAACTCCACGGAAGGGAATTCGGAGACCGGGTACTCTGCGCCATTGCGGATGGCATCCGTGGGATTCTGGAGGAAACGGACGGCGTAGCCTGCCGGTATGATGCGGATACCTTCTTTATCTATGTGTCACACCGCAGCGACTATGATCACCTGATCAACAGCGTGCTGCGGCGTCTCGGCGAGGTGATGAATACGCCGGAGATGCGGATCCGTATGGGCGTTTATCAGGATGTCTACCGGGCGGCCAGGCTGGAGGAGCGTTTTGACAGGGCACTGCAGGCCTGTAATTCGATTCGGAATCAGTTCGGCTTCTCCTATGCCATTTATGATATGAATATGCACGAGCGGGAGGTCTATTCCGCCAGGCTGATGGAGGACTTCCCCACAGCGTTGGAGACGGCACAATTCCAGGTGCGCTATCAGCCCAAGTTCAATATCCGTGGGGAAACACCGCGCCTGTGCAGCGCGGAGGCGCTGATCAGCTGGCAGCACCCGGAGTACGGCAGAGTCCGGCCGGATGCATTTATTCCGCTGTTTGAGGAGAACGGTCTGATCCGGCGGCTGGATCATTTCGTGTGGCGTGAGACGGCCAGACAGCTGGGAGAATGGAAGAAACAGTACGGTGCTGTTATTCCGGTGTCTGTGAATGTCTCCCGGGTGGACATCTACGATCCGGATATTGTTTCTTTCCTGCTGTCTCTGGTGGAGGAGAACCACATTGAGACAGAGGATCTGCTGCTGGAGATCACAGAATCGGCCTATACGGATAATTCGCGCCAGATCGTCCAGGTGGTCAGCCAGCTGCGCGACAAGGGCTTCAAGGTGGAGATGGACGATTTCGGCAGCGGGTATTCCTCTCTGAACATGCTGACAACATTGCCCATTGATGCACTGAAGCTGGATATGGCTTTCATCCGTGATATCGCCAGGGACAACAAGGAAATGCGGATGGTGGAGCTGGTGCTGGAAATTGCGGCGTTTCTGGAGGTGCCGGTGATCGCGGAAGGTGTGGAGACAAAGGAACAGTATGAACTCCTGCACCAGGCAGGCTGTGATATCATTCAGGGTTACTATTTCTCCAGACCGATTGATGCTGAGGAGTATGCGCGATTCATCATGAAGGAGATGGCGCTGCGCACAAAGGAGGGATAAGCGGATGCTGACCATTGAGAAGCTGAAGGCATATGGCGCGGATGTTGAGGACGGCCTGGTGCGCTGCATGGGGATGGAGGACTTCTATCTGCAGATGACGGAGATGGGGTTGAAGGACGAGCGGTTCGAGACCCTGGGGAAGGTGCTGGAGGAGAACCGGATCGATGAGGCCTTTGAGATGGCACATGCACTGAAGGGGGTTGTGGGCAATCTCGCGCTGACGCCGATCTACGGTCCGATCTCTGAACTCACGGAGGCCTTGCGGCATAAGACGGGGGTTGATTATCAGGCGCTCTACCGCCAGGCCAAGGCGGAGAAGGACAGACTGGATGATGTATTGGCCAATGAATAAAAAAAGACTTGCAGTCTGAGTCGTCCCGTGCTATACTGTACAGGCTGTGCGGTGCACGGCAACAGCAACGAATGTAATGAAGTTCTAGTGAAACAGAGGTGAGAAAGATGAGAGAAGGCGTTCATCCGGAATTTTATCAGGCGACTGTGACCTGCAACTGCGGCAATACGTTTACTGTGGGTTCCACCAAGAAGGAGATCCACGTTGAGATCTGTGCCAAGTGCCATCCGTTCTACACGGGTACCCAGAAGGCGACGGCGGCCCGCGGCAGGATCGATAAGTTCAACCGCAAGTACGGCATCAATCAGGAGAAGACGGCGTAAGCCGGTTCGATCCGCGACTGAAGCGACACAGAGGTTGGGGATGTTTCCCTGACCTCTTTTTCATGCACAGTGCCGCCCAAAGGCAGATGTCACCAACGGGGACGGGCGGCCCGCGCGCAAGCAGGGGGCTTGGATGAAGAAGAATCGGATACAGCATTACTCCGGTATCGGTGGACAGGCGGTAATCGAGGGCGTGATGATGCGGCATCGGGATATGTATGCCGTGGCCGTACGCCGGCCGGATGGTCAGATCGCTGTGGATGTGGAGGAGTACCGCAGTCTCGGCAGGGGCAGCCTGCTGCTGCGGATCCCCTTTGTCCGCGGTTTTTTTATCTTCCTGAATTCGCTGATTCTGGGAATGAAGAGTCTGAACTTCTCCGCCTCGGTCTATGAGGAATCTCCTGCCGGTGAGGAGACGGGCTGGAAGGACAAGCTCGTCTCCGTCATCACGACGATCATCGCCATTGCCATGGCGGTGGGGATCTTTGTCTTCCTGCCCTATCTGATCGTCGATCATTTCGGCGAACAGATCCGCAATGCCTCTCTTAAAGCGATCATGGAGGGCGTGGTGCGAATCGCTGTTTTCGTCATCTATGTCCTGCTCATCTCATTGATGAAGGACATCCGCCGCCTGTTCCGTTATCACGGGGCAGAGCACAAGTGTATCAACTGCCTGGAGTCCGGTCATCCGCTGACCACGGAATATGTCAGGAAGGCCAGCCGTTTTCACAAGCGTTGCGGGTCCAGTTTCATTCTCTTTGTGATGCTTGTCAGCATTGTGGTGTTTTTCTTCATCCGGGTGGATGTACTGTGGCAGAAGCTGATATTACGGATCCTGCTGATCCCAGTGATCTCCGGGATCTCCTATGAGCTCATCGCCCTGGCGGGACGGTCGGATTTCTTTCTGATCAAGCTGATGTCTGCGCCCGGCATGCTCCTGCAGCGTCTCACCACAAAGGAACCGGACGATCAGATGATCGAGGTGGCCATCCGTTCGGTGGAAGCTGTCTTTGACTGGCGCGCCTACTTAAACGACGCATTCGGGATCACAACAGAGGACTAGAACTGTCTGATGCGGAGTGGCCACCATACTTCGCCATATGGTCCTTGATGGCGCCGAAGGTTTTGTCGCTGATATAGTGCTCGATGCGGCAGGCATCCTCGGTGGCGGTTTCCTCATCCACGCCGAGATTCATAAACAGTCTTGTGAGGACCGTGTGACGTTCATAGATACGTTTGGCGTGTCTCTCGCCGGCCTCGGTCAGTCTGTAATATCCATCAGAATCTTTTTCTACAAGCCCTTCGTTCTTCAACAGGCCTACGGCCCGGCTGACGGAGGGTTTTGAGTATCCGAGGTACTCTGCGATGTCGATCCCCCGTACGGCATGGGACTTCAATGAAAGAACATAGATGGCTTCGAGATACATCTCTCCGGATTCCTGTAATGTCATGCGTGACACCTCCTCTTCAGACGCCTGCGTTAGCATCAGATTACCACAGAAAGGAATTGGGTTCAATGGATATTTGTGTGTGGGCGGATTCTGGCAGAATCTATTATCTAAATATGGTATCGGGTGGACGATTGTGCTACAATATAGGGGATTTTTGAGCAGGAGGAGGTTTGTCAGGATGGAACGATGGACAAAGAAAATCGGACAGCGCGTGGGTGCTGCGGTACTGACCGCGATGGTGATGGTGGCATTGTTGCCCGCCGGTGCCGTTGTTGCTGAGAATGAAATAGAATTCACCTCATTTGGTGTTGTGGAATATGAGGACGAGACAGGCATTGAGAAGAGGATTCTGGAGCGCCGCACGGTTCCGGCGAAGGATACCAGCGCTGATTTCAAGGTGCGCGCCACTGCATTTGATGAGAACACCGGATCATTGATCGACTTCACATCCATTACCTATACGTGGGAGGCGGTCACAGACGATACTGCAGGAACTTCCGCTGCGACGGTCACTGTGGATCCGGCTGACAACAGTCAGGCTACCATATCTTTTGAGGAGAATCTGACACTGTCGGAAAGGATCTATCAGGTCAGGGTGACAGCAGCTGGTACACCGGTGGATGCCAGCATTGGAATGTACCAATCAGTGGCGTATATTGAGGTTGTTCAGAATCCGGCCATTGTGGGAGAGGTGGTCATTGTCAAGCCGGCGGATTATAAAACGACGGTACTGAACAGCAAAGGCACGGTTCCCCTGGAAGCAACTGTTACAAATGAGGAGGGCAAAACACTTACGGTAACGAAGGAGGATTGTTACTGGAAGGTTTATGATACGGTGAATTTTGCCATTACGGATGAGAATGGGACAAAAGCCACGCTGGTTATGACAGAAGCCGGAAAACTGAGTGGCAGTGAATTGTTCACAAAGATCCAGCTCTATGTGGGCGGTGTCGGAAGCGGGGAAAAGGAGATCTTCTACCTGGGAAAGGATCTGACCGCAGATGGCGTGACTGTAACGTTTGATGCCAATGATCCAAGCGGAAACACGGAAACTGCACCGAGTTTTTCGACAAAATATGTGACACAGAGAGGCCCGTACGGAGAGTTACCGACCGTCAGCAAGGAGGGTTATTTTTTCCTGGGCTGGTATACGGGGGATAAGGGAGGAAAGAAGGTTGAACCGACAACATTGGTGCCTATCGGAGAGGATACGAAGGAGATTACCCTTTATGCGCATTGGAGAGTGGATGCTACCGGTTCTGGATCGGGCGGATCTGCCGCTTCAACGGATGCAAACGCGCTGTTGACAGTTACGGCATCTATTACAGGCCAGGCGACGGCGAGCTTTGCCGGTGTCAGTGACGCGAGCGCAACAATGCTGGTAATACCGGAGACGGCCTCCATCGGCTCGATGGCATACCGTATCACAGATATTGGAAAGAAGGCTCTTGCCAAGAATAAGAAGATCCGTATGCTGGTGATTGAAGCAAAGGTTCGAACCATCGGGAAAAAAGCGTTTCTTAAGATGAAGAATGTCACCACCATTGAACTCTATCCCGATAACCTGATTAGCATCGGAAATAAAGCATTTAAGGGAATCAAGGACGGAACGGAAATAGTGATCCATACAAAGGATCAGAAAAAATATGACAACACAGTGAAAATGATCAAAAATGCCGGTGGCAGCAAGCTGAAATTCACACAGGAAAAACAGTGAATCATGAATAAGGTGAGGAATAAAATGACAAAGCTACAGCGTAAGGCAATGGTACTTGCATTATCAGCAGGAATAATGATTGGCGGGGCATTTACGGGAAACCTGTTATTTCGCGGGCAGCAGGTATATGCTGCAGAAGAGGGTATGGAGTCAGTAAGCAATCCGTTTAAAAGCCTCAGCATCTCTGAGGTTGGCGATGATGGCATACACTCAATTTCCCTGAACAAAAGGACGGTGATGGCAACAGATAGCGGCCTTGTTTTGAAAGCAAAGGCTGTAGCCGTGGAAGAAGATGATTCCACGGCAATCTTCAGCCAGGGAATTGTATATCAGTGGAATGATTTCACTGGTAATGAGAGCAGTGACTTGAGAATACAGGTCGATGGAAACAATCCGGATCAGGCCTGGGTTGTGTTCGGCGAGAATCTGACGCTGTCAGAGAAATCATATTTGGTACAGGTCGTGGCGGAGGGTACTTCTGACTACGATGTTCCGTACAGATCAGAGGCCGTGATCGAGATCGAACAGAGACCGGCAGTGGTAAAGAGGGCAGAGATTATATGGCCGGATTCCCTGAGAACAACCATAACGAACAGAAACAGCGCTTTGGAACTGAAAGCAAAGCTGACGGATGCACTCGGCAGAGAATTGGAAACGGAGACATCAAATCTGAACTGGAGCATTGACAATACCAGAGATTTCTACATCGGAATCGACGAGAGCGGCAACTATATGTTGGAACTGACTTCCGTCGGCAGAGAAAAAAAGGAGGAGCTGTTTACGACGATCCGGCTATCGGTAAATGGCGTACAGAGTGAGAGGAAGGAAATCGTCTGCGCAGCGATCGATGCTTCCGGAGATCAGACAACACCCGATCAGGGAGGTGACACTGGCGATCAGGATTCCGGGAAAGAGGGGACAACGGTCGCAACGGATGCCAATGCCCTGCTGACAATCACATCTTCAGGCAATATGCCGACTGCCACATTCTCAGGGGTGGCGGATGACAGTGTGTCGATGCTGACGATACCGGAGAAGGCGTCCATCAATGGAACAACCTATACCATTACAGAAATAGGAAAGAAGGCCCTGGCCAGAAATAAGAATATCAGGATGCTGACAATCCGCGCCCGGGTATGTGCCATCGGCAATAAAGCATTTAAAAAGATGAAAAAACTTAGCATCCTCGAGATCTATCCGGATAACCTGGAGGTGATCGGCAGAAAAGCTTTCAAAAAACTGCCCAAGGGAACGGAGGTTGTCATCTATACAAAGAATACGAATCTCTACAATGCCGTTGTCCAAATGATCAAGAATGCGGGGGGAAACAATCTGAAGTTTACGAGGAAGAATCCGTAGTAAAACTATTGCTCGGACGACTCTATTTCCATCCGGGATAAAAACTGTGGCACCCAGGCATCCCAGATCTGCTCGTGGGTTCGGTCCATCGTGAAGGAGGCAGTGGAGGTGCCGGTAAGCAGGGTGACTTTCCCATCCCGGAAGCGGATGTTCAGCAGAAGGGAGAGCCCCTCCGGTACCAACGAGGGGTCGGGCATCAGCGTTCGGATCTGATCCGACGAAGCAGCGAGCGTGAATCGGAATGACAGCGGCGTATGCTTGCCGCGGATCAGGGAGAGCGCCACGGGACGCAGCAGCCCCCAGGGCGTACAGCCGGCATCTTCGGGGATCTCTGCCGGCACATCTTCTTCATAGAAGGAACGGTGCAGTGCACCATCGATGTGGAATGTGGCATAGGTCTCTATGACAGCCTCTGAGAGCAGGAATGTATCGAATCCGGTTCCGTTCAGCAGCTTGTTCATGAAATCCCTGGTATTTGTGATCGTCAATGCGCGCATATCTTTCCTCCATAGAGAAATATCATACCCGATCGGGTGAGGTAATACAATCCACAGATTGACGAAAAAGGTCAGATAGACGATAATAGTGGGATGACCTACCGTAATCAATATGAAGAGAACCGGCGGAAACTGGAGTCCGCGGGGGTGCCGGAGCCTGAGGTGGAGGCCGGACGTCTCCTGGAGGCAGTCTGTGGAACCCGCTACGGCGATCTGTTCACTCATGGGGACAGAGTCCTCACGGCAGAGGAGGAGGCGCGGAATACAGCCCTGCTCACCAGACGCTGTGATCGGGAACCCCTGGCGTATCTGCTGGAGGAGCAGGAGTTCATGGGCCTGACTTTCCACGTGACACCGGATGTCCTGATTCCGAATCCGGACACGGAGACCCTGGTGGAGGAAGCCCTGCGGCTGGTGCATGACGGGATGCGTATCATGGATCTGTGCACCGGATCCGGCTGTGTGGCACTGTCCATTCTGCGCTATACCAATGATACAACGGCACTGGGGACGGATATCTCTGCGGAGGCGCTGGCAGTGGCCCGGGAGAATGCGCAGCTGTTGGGAATGACGGAGCGCTTTGACGGCATGCAGTGTGATCTTTTCCCGGGAGAAGAGCAGCATGCGCGGTTTGATATGATCGTCAGTAATCCGCCGTATATTGAAACGGCGGTGATCGACACACTGGAACCGGAGGTGGCACGGCAGGAACCCTGGATCGCACTGGATGGCGGGGCGGATGGACTCGGATTCTACCGGCGGATCGTCCGGGAGGCAGCTGGGTGGCTCTATTCCGGCGGGATGCTGCTCATGGAGATCGGGGAGAGCCAGGGACCGGAGGTCATGTCATTGATGCAGGCAGCAGGCTTCAGTGATTGCGGAATCATACAGGATTATAATGGAAAGGACCGGGTGGTGACGGGATGCTGGATCGATTGGAAGACATCCTCCACAGATATGAGGACATCACAAGAGAACTGAGTGCGCCGCAGACGGCATCGGATGCCGGGCGCTTCCAGAAGCTGATGAAGGAGCAGGCGGAGCTCCTGCCGCTGGTGGAGAGCGCGCAGAGCCTGAAGCACTGTCAGGAGACGATTGCAGAGAGTGAGGAGTTGCTCCGTACAGAGACCGATGAGGAGATGCGGTCGATGCTCCGGGAGGAACTGGATGCAGCCAGACTGGAGCTGCCGCGTCTCGAGGAGCAGATGAAGATCCTGCTCCTGCCGAAGGATGAGGACGATGATCGCAACGTCATCGTCGAGATCCGCGCCGGTGTCGGCGGTGATGAGGCGGCGCTGTTCGCCGCGGAGATGTATCGTGTCTATGTACGCTACGCCGAGCGTCAGGGCTGGCGAACGGAGACCATGAGTGTGGATGATACGGGCATCGGTGGCATGAAGAGTGTGAATTTCATGATCAACGGGCAGGGCGCCTGGTCCCGGCTCAAATATGAGAGCGGCGTGCATCGTGTCCAGCGGATCCCGGTGACGGAATCCGGCGGGCGTATCCACACCTCTACGGTGACAGTGGCCATCATGCCGGAGGCCGAGGATGTGGAGGTGGAGATCGACATGAACGATGTGAAGTTCGATGTATTCCGCGCCTCTGGTAACGGCGGTCAGTGTGTCAATACGACGGATTCCGCTGTGCGGCTGACCCACATTCCGACAGGAATCGTGATCTCCTGTCAGGATGAGAAGAGTCAGCTGAAGAACAAGAATAAGGCGCTGAAGGTGCTCCGTACCAAACTCCGGGAGCTGGAACGGGAGAAACAGCACGCGGCGGAGGCGGATCTCAGGCGCAGCCAGATCGGTACCGGTGACCGTTCCGAGAAGATCCGCACCTACAATTTCCATCAGGGCCGTGTGACGGATCATCGCATCGGACTGACGCTGTACAAGATCGACAGTATCCTGGACGGCGATCTGGATGAACTGATTGATGCGCTTGTTACAGCGGATCGGGCAGCGAAACTGGCAAAGGCATCGTAATGGATGATAAGGAGAGCAGAGGATTATGGAGAAATTACTGAACAGGATCGGCAGGGTGGTTGAGGATGCCTTTGAGGCAGCCGGGTATGAGCGGTCGCTGGGCCGCGTCTCTGTATCGAACCGCCCGGATCTGTGCGAATTCCAGTGCAACGGTGCGATGGCGGGGGCGAAGCAGCTGAAAATGAATCCCATGGACATCGCGGAGTCAGTGGCACAGAAGCTGGCGGGCAATCCCTTCTTCGAGCGGGTAGAGGCAGTAAAACCCGGATTCCTGAATCTGACACTGGCAAGGGACACGGTACGATCCTATCTCGTGGAGACGCTCCAGGCGCATCACTATGGGGTGGAGGGGCCGTCATCACCTCAGACCGTGGTGGTGGACTATGGCGGCGCCAATGTGGCCAAGCCACTCCATGTGGGGCATCTGCGCCCAGCGGTGATCGGCGAAGCCATCAAGCGTATCATCAAATACAACGGATACAAGGCCATCGGCGATGTTCACCTCGGCGACTGGGGAATGCCTATGGGCCTGGTGATCGCGGAGCTGGAAAGGAGACAGCCCGAGCTGCCCTATTTCGATCCGTCCTTTACCGGGGTATATCCGAAGGATGCGCCGTTCACCGTAGGAGATCTGGAGGAAATGTATCCCACTGCCTCTGCGCGCTCCAAGGAGGATGAAGCCTTTAAGGAACGGGCACAGACCATTACGCAGGAGCTTCAGGCCGGACGCCGCGGCTATCGCGCACTTTGGCATCATATCATGGATGTGTCTGTGGTGGATATGAAGAAAAACTATGACCGTCTGAACACGCATTTCGAACTGTGGCGCGGGGAGTCCGATGTGAATGACCGAATCCCGGCCATGCTGGATTATATGATACAGCATGGCTACGCCCATGAAAGCGAGGGCGCGCTGGTCATCGACATCGCCCAGGAGGAGGACAAAAAGGAGTATCCGCCCTGCATCATCCGCAAGACCAACGGTGCGGCGATCTATGCGACCACCGATCTGGCGACCATCGAACAGCGAATGGAGGAGTTCCATCCTGTCCAGATGGTCTACGTGATCGATAAGAGACAGCAGCTGCAGATCGAGATCCAGACCTTCCGCGCGGCCAGGAAGAGCAAGCTGGTGCTGCCGGAGACGAAGCTGAATTTCGTTGGCAACGGAACTCTGAACGGCGCGGATGGCAAACCTTACAAGACGAGAGAGGGTACGGCACCCCGTCTGGGGATTCTGATCGATGAGGTGGAGGAAAAGACCCTGGCCCGGATCCGGGAGGGCAATCCGGACATGGAGGAGAACGAGGCGCGGGAGACGGCGCGGAAGGTGGCGCTGGCTGCGATTCGCTATGGCGATCTGGCCAATCAGCCTTCCAAGGATTATATCTTCGATATCGAGAAGTTCACGGCATTTGAGGGGGATACCGGTCCATACCTGCTCTATACCATCGTCCGTATCAAATCCATCCTGAAGAAAGCGCAGGAGAGCGGCATTGATGTGAAAGCGGCCAAACTGGACAATGCGGCTTCCGATCAGGAGAAGGCGCTGCAGCTGGTATTGACAGGCTTTGCTGCCGCAGCTGAGGATGCATACAGAGAACTGGCACCCAACCGGATCTGCGCATATCTGTATGAGGTGGCGAACACCTTCAACGGCTTCTACCATGAGACCAAGATCCTGACGGAGGCGGATCCGGTGCGGAAGGAGAGCTACATCGCGCTGCTGTATATTGCGCTGGGGATTATGGAGACCGGTATTGATCTTCTTGGTATCGAAGCTCCGGAGAAGATGTAATCGGATGAAAAAAGAAAATTACGCCCGAAAAATGGACGAGATCACGGAGGCGCTGCACGGCACAGGACGTGTACCGCGCCTCCTGTTACATGTCTGTTGCGCTCCCTGTTCATCTCATTGTCTGGAGTTGCTGAGACAGGATTTCCATGTCACGGTTTTCTATTTTAATCCCAATATCACGGAACAGGCAGAGTATGAATACCGGCTCGCGGAGGAGCAGCGTCTGATCGGGATCTACAATGCACAGATCGCCTCCGGGGATTATGCGGGTATGCGATATGGGGCGGGTGCCCATGAGATCGGATTTCTGGCGGCGCCCTACGATCCGGCAGCCTTCTTCCGAATCGCCCGGGGACTGGAGCAGGCACCGGAAGGCGGAGCGCGCTGCAAACGATGCTTTACGCAGCGCCTGGCGGTGACGGCCCATGCGGCGGCGATTCATGGCTTTGATTATTTCACCACGACATTGACCATCAGCCCGCAGAAGGATGCTGCACTGCTGAATGAGATCGGCGAGGAACAGGGCACCCGCTGCGGGGTGCCGTTTCTGCCGTCGGATTTCAAGAAAAAAGAGGGGTATAAACGCTCGGTGGAGTTATCCGCCAGATTCGGACTCTACCGGCAGGATTACTGCGGTTGTGTATTCTCAAAGAGGACGCGGGATAGCATCAGGTAGTGCCGGACAATTAGCGCCTTATTCCTGCAGGACATCACGGATGTTCTTCAGGATCTCTTCTTCATTAAAGGGTTTGTTGATGAAGCGTTTGGCCCCTTCCTTCAGTGCTTTGATCAGCTTGTCCTGTTGGCCGGCAGCGGTGATCATGATGACCCGTGCGTCCGCATCGAAGGCGAGGATGTTGGTCAGGGCTTCCAGACCGTCCATTTTCGGCATGGTGATATCAAGCGTGACCAGATCCGGCTTGCACTCTTTATAAGCTTCAATCGCTTCTTCCCCGTTCGAGGCTTCCCGGATGACCGAATAGCCTGCTTTTTCCAGAAGATTGCGGAGAATACTGCGCGACATGCGGGAGTCGTCCACGACCAGCACTTTTCCGAGGCTCTCAGTATCATCATCCCTGCCCGGAATGGCGGAATATGTCACGCCGCCAAGGTGCTCCGGGTTTTCTCCGGGAATAAACTCTTCGTTGACGGAGATGAGAACATCCATCCGGCTCCCCTCCAGATAAACGGGAATCGCATAGAAATCACCGAGAGCTGTCTGCTGAGTGAAACTGACCGGCGGTTCCATATCGAGATGGATTTCTTTTTTGCTCAGCTCTGTGGCGAACAGGCCATTTGTGACATTGATGAACTCGCCCACTGCATCATAAGCAGAGGCACCGACCTGCGGGATCTCCTCATGTGAAAAAGCAGAAGCAACTTTGAGGAAAGCATCTGTCTCATCCACGGCAGCAATGCCGATGAAAATGGTGTCATCGCCGGCCAGCTCCTGGCAGGTCATGTGATTATAGGAAAAACCACGCACGTGCAGTGCTTTGCCAATGTAGAAATCGGAGGAAATAAAGCGCGTGAGATTCCTGATCACGAGAGCGGCGATCTCGCGGATATGCGGTTTGGTCGAAAGGACAAACAGCGGAATCAGCTGATCCGTGTCATCCGCTTTCAGCGCAGCCATCTCCGTATCGGTGTAACCGGAATCCTTCTGAAAGGCCTTGAGCAGCTGATCGGCATCCGTTGCGGTCAGTCCTGTCAGCTCCGTCAGAAGCTGGACGAACTGCAGGTAGGCGTTTCCCTGTTTGGCCAGGAGTTCTTCGATCTGTTCCAATGTGAGCCATCCCTTATCAACGGCGATATCACCGAAACGTTTGTCGAACATCCGCTGCATCAGGTTGATATCCTCAGCCTGTTCTTCGGTAAGCAGCCCCTCCGCCACGGCGATGGTACCCAGCTTCACACGGACAGATTTCTGCTTCTCCAAGATCTCCAGATAAACATCTTCCTTGATAATTGAGTTGTCAATCAAATAGTATCCAAACAACTGTGCAAACATACGGACGTCTCCAATGACACAACACCATTGACGGGTACATAAGTTAGATTATAGCATACCCCCATCCAATCGTCAAAAATGCAAATATCATGAAGCCCGGATTGTGACAAAGGGGAAACCGGGTGATACAATAAATGGAACTTATCGAAGAATCAAGGAGGCGCATATGAACGATCTTTTTTATACAAAACCGTTGGAACTTGCACAGGTGGAGATCACGGATTCTTTCTGGGGCAGGGAACAGAAACTGGTGCGTACGGAAGTGATTCCGTACCAGTGGGAGGCGTTGAATGACCGGGTACCGGGTGCGGACCCCAGCTTCTGCATGCGTAATTTCCGGGTGGCCGGACGAATGATGAAGGAGCACCGGGAGAACAAAGCCTTTATTCTGCCAAAGTATTCCTTCCGGGGGTTCAATGCGCTGCCGGAAGAAGGAAAAGAACCGGAAGACGATAAATTCTACGGATTTGTGTTTCAGGACAGCGACTTCTCCAAATGGATTGAGGCGGTGGGCTACAGTCTGATCACCCATCCGGATCCGGAACTGGAGCGCATCGCAGACGAAGCCATTGATATTGTGTGTGCGGCGCAGGCGCCGAACGGGTATCTGGATACTTATTACATCATCGGTGGGATGGATCGTATTTTTACCAATCTCCAGGATCATCATGAGCTCTATTGTTTTGGCCATTTGCTGGAGGGTGCCATTGCCTACTATCAGGCCACCGGTAAGGACAAGTTCCTGAAGGCGGCGGAGCGATTTGCGGATTTCGTGGCATCGAAGTTCGGCCCGGAGGAGGACAAAATCCATGGCTATCCGGGACATGAGATCGCAGAGATGGCCCTGACGAGGCTCTATGAATTGAGCGGGGAGGACAGATATCTGCAGCTGGCCAGATACTTCATTGATACCCGCGGACAGAAGCCTTATATCTTTGAGGAGCAGCGCAGGGAACGCGCTGCATATGAGGGACAGAGCTATCAGCCCAACCGTGACGACGAGCCGTATGCCTACTATCAGGCATCCAGACCAGTACGGGAACAGGACGAGGCCATGGGTCATGCAGTTCGGGCTGTATATCTGTATTCCGGTATGGCGGATGTGGCGAGGCTGACAGGGGACGATGTGCTGTATGATGCCTGTATTCGGATCTGGAACAACATCGTGGAAAAGAAGTATTACATCACCGGAGGCATCGGCAGTACGCATGTGGGTGAGGCATTCACGCATGCGTATGATCTACCCAACGATCTGGCCTATTCGGAGAGCTGTGCATCCATCGGACTGGCATTCTTCGCCCGGAGGATGCTGCAGATCATGCCAAAGGGGCAGTATGGGGATGTAATGGAGCAGGCACTGTACAATACGGTGCTTGCAGGGATGGCCCTGGACGGCAGGAGTTTCTTCTATGTGAATCCGCTGGAGGTGGTGCCGGAGGACTGTAAACGCGATCCGCGGAAGGCGCATGTGAAACCGGTGCGGCAGAAGTGGTTTGGCTGTGCATGCTGCCCGCCCAATATCGCCCGTACAGTGGCATCGCTCGGCGCGTATGCTTTTACCGAGAGACAGGATACGTTCTTTACGCATCTGTATGTGGGAAGCCGCATTCGTACCACGTTGGGCGGACGGAAGGTGGAACTCGTTCTGGAAAGCGGATTTCCGTGGAACGGAAGCGTACGGATGCAGATCCATACAGAGGGCGCAGGGACGTCGTTTACACTTGCCTTCCGGATTCCCGGCTGGTGCAGGAACTATACGATATCGATAGAAAACAGGGAACACGGCGAGGTATCCTGTGAGCGCGAAGAGAAGGAGGGGTACCTGTATCTGACCAGAGACTGGTTGGAGGGGGATGAGATCCGTCTGGAATTCCCCATGGAGATCCGGATGCTGCAGGCAAATGGGAGAGTCCGGGAGGATGCAGACAAGGTGGCATTCACCAGAGGCCCCATCACCTACTGTATGGAACAGGCGGACAACGGCGGAGATCTCTGGGATCTGCGGGTCTGTGCGGACAGGATCCGGGAGGCGGAAATAGCGGAGGGGGAAGTCTGCGGTGTTCCGGTCCGGTTCCTGGAGATTCCGGGAGAGCGGATCAGACGTCCCTCCGGCGCAGCGCTGTATCAGGAATACAGTGCGCCGGAGACAACACCTGCCACCCTCCGGCTGGTTCCCTATTTTGCCTGGGCCAATCGCGGAGAAGGGGAGATGCGTGTCTGGATCCCTGCAAGATGAGAATGGGATTGTGTGGACTAGTATATAGAAAGGATTCTTTTTGACATGAAGAGAAAACTGATTGCAGTCATGATCGTTATGATGTGCTGCGGAAGCCTGGCGGGATGCGGGAAGACCGCCACCTCTGACACGAATCTGAGTGCAGAGACAACAAAGCAGGAAGAAGCAAAACAGGAAGAGACAAAACCGGCGGAGGTTGCGCAGGAGGTAATAACGCAGGGAGAGGAAAACGCGGCAGAGACAGCGCAGGCGGAGGGTGCTGTCATCGTCGCCTCTGCGGATGCGGATGAAAAATCCGGGACAGAAGAAGCACAGCATAGGCTGCTCACAACTGATGAATACCAGGACATCGCCGACCGGCTCCGAATGACCGATCCTGTGAATCCGGCGGAGGCGGAGCTGTTATCACAGATGGCAGACCTTGTGACTTTCTCCAAGGTGATCAATGAAGAGGGCGTGGTATTCTCCCGGATGGAGAACGACAAAAGGGCAGTCATTCGGAGGCACATCCTGGATGCAGTCGCCTGGGATGAATCCGCCTTTGCTCAGGCGATCCGGATGGAGCGGGGAGAGGGCAGATATGATGCCGATGTGATTTTTCCTGTGGAGGATGCAGAGGCGCTGTTCCGGGATATCTACGGGGAAACGAGATTCACACCGGCACAATACGAGAGAGTAGAGGATGGATACGTATGCCTTTCCTTCGGAGACGGAGAGCCCTGGCATATTGTGGAGCACATGCAGTTTTTTCAGGATGATGACTATTATCTACTGACGGGACCGGCGTTCTATGAGGATAACGGTGGGTGTATATCCCTGTTGGGATGTGCGGATATCCTGTTCGCCAGGAACCCTGACAGCAGGTATGGTGTCACGCTGATCTACGGAAGATATCGTGATGCACGGATTGCTGTCTCCTCTGTGGAGACATCCTCGGCGCTTCCGGCATCCGGCAGCAAGAGCTACACGGGGATGAATCTGATCGATGATGATTATGCGACGGTATGGGCAGAAGGCGTCCCGGGTACCGGCGTTGGGGAGACCATCACACTGCACCTGGACAGCGCGCAGCCGGTGTATGGGATCCTGATCTGCAACGGCTATACGGCGAACTATGATTTGTACAGCAAAAACGGCATGTTGACAGATGTGGAGGTTGATTTTGGAAACGGCAGACATGCCGAGGGACACAACCTGGAAGGATATGGGTTTGAGAATGCCTCTTCGCAGGATCTTGCCGATATGAATCGCAGCAGGATTGAACTGGAGGCGCCGGTAGTGACGGATACCATCACCATCACCATCACCGGGGCGAAAAAAGGCACAAAATATGAAGACACCTGTGTGAGTGAGATATGGGTGTATGGGCCGGGGAAATAGCGTGGAGGACATCCCGGAGTACATGGGCTTTTGGAACACCTCAGGTGGCGAACAAGTGGCAGTTTTGGGGGTGTGGACAATCTGCTGGCATTGTCGGAGAAGAAAGGCGAAAAGAGCAAATAGGAGAAGAAACTGCATCGGTATAAATGGAGAAAAACCATGGGAAGAGAAGAAAATGTAACCGTATTTATGGATACAGAGAGACGATGTAAGACCAATCCAAAGCTTTCAGAGTCTGTTAAGAGAGCAACAGCGGCGCAGAAGCTGATCCTGGAAGAAGATATCCTGGCTGATCAGAAGAAGGATATCTATGAGGAACCTGCAAAGGTTATTGTATCCAAAAAGAGGACTTATTCGGCGGCAGCGGGCTATAAGGGGCATCATATTGCAGTGCACAACTTTGCGTCTGCTTCCAATCCTGGTGGTGGAGTAGTGAATGGCGCTAGTGCGCAGGAAGAGTGTCTCTGCAGATGCTCCGGATTATATTTCAATCTTAACACACAGGCTATGTGGGATGGTTTTTATCAGCCACACAGGGAAGCGCATGATCCCATTCACAATGATGATATTATTTTTACGCCCAATGTTACGGTATTCAAGACAGATACTGCGATGCCCGAGCTTATGCCTGAATCAGACTGGTTTGACGTGGACGTGATTACATGCGCAGCTCCTAATCTCCGCAATCAGCCCAGTAATCGATATAACAACGGAGACGGAAACGGGCCGACTGTGATGAAGGACAAGGATCTCCTGGCACTTCATGAGAAGAGACTGCGCAGGATATTAGAGGTTGCATTGTCAGAAGGATGCGACACGATCATTCTGGGAGCCTTTGGGTGTGGGGCTTTTCAGAATAATCCGGAGGTCGTAGCGCAGGCAAACCGTAATGTGATCAAGGATTATCTGCATGCCTTTACAAACATTGAGTTTGCGGTATACTGCTCGCCGAGAGATGATCGAAATTTTAAGATTTTTGAAAGAGTACTGAAGGTTTATTCCAAGTAGGGATGAGAATATGTATGGATTCATAACAATGGATAAGACAATGATGGTATTCGTGATCAATGGTGGAAACAATAAGCCTTGAAAGTGAGGACGTTTTTGACACCGAACACATTCCAGTGGGAGTGCGAGAACAACATTTCTGATCGAGATCTTCAGGCACTAAGATTATGCAAGTATGTACATTTATTTATCAGGAAAGTCGATGAAGAGCATGGGGTACGACTTCCTTTTATATATGTTGGAGAGGGAAGATTTTCTAATGAGAGAAAGCAGGAGAAGATAGATTCTACTACCGGCAAAGAGAACATAACCTATTTATATGATATTCCGATGCAGGAGGAATTGCCGGATTACCTGCAATATGATTTTGGAGTGGCGGTCTGATGAAAACTGTGAGGGTTGTTGCAGCTGTTATTTGTGACAGTTTGGAGAAAAAAACAAAGATTTTTGCCACAGCCAGAGGATATGGAGAATATAAAGGCTGGTGGGAGTTTCCCGGTGGAAAGATTGAAGGCGGAGAAACGCCGGAGCAGGCTCTGATACGAGAGATCAGAGAGGAATTGACGGCTGAAATCTCTGTGGGAGAGTTGATCAAAACCGTGGAATACGATTATCCCAGCTTTCATTTATCCATGGATTGCTTTTGGGCTGAGGTTATATCAGGTCAGCTTGAGTTGAAAGAAGCAGAAGAGGCACGCTGGTTAAGTAAGGAAGAATTATTGGATGTTAAATGGCTTCCGGCAGACTGGGAGCTTATAGAATTGATAAGGCAGACATCCGGAGTGTGAGGAGAAAAAGAATGATGGAAATATCAAAAGCCGATTGGAAATTATATCGTGAACGTGTCGGTGACTGGCAGGAGCATTATATGGAAAAGCTGGTGAAGCAGTATATTAAGCTGCTGAGTTCGCCGGGAAATGCATCGGATCATTTCTGGGAATTGGAGAAGAGAATCCAGAGGGACAGGAAACATCCTGGAGTAATCATAGAGCTTCGCAAATCAGAAGCTATATGGGACATAGCGATGTTCATTCAAAAAAAGGTCATCAAGATGGAAGACTTGGAAGGATTCAGCGATGAGCTGATAGAGGCTGTGAAACTGATACTGAGCAGATAGAGGAGGCGTTATGAGCAGATTAAAAGAACTTCGGAAATACGTGGATGCGGAACTGAACAAGATGGAGGATGCAGACAAGCGAACCAGTGCTATTGCACATTTATATGGAGTATCTTTGGTAGCGACGATGATCGCAAAGAAGCGTGGTATGGATCCGGAGATCGCAGCCATGGCGGCGATGCTGCATGATCTGCATGCCTATAAGACAGGATCTTATGATGATCACGCACATAAGGGTGCTGATCTTGCCAGGGAGATTCTGGGAGAACTGAAGATAACGGATGAGGCGGAAACTGATATGATCTGTTCCGCAATCTATCATCATGATGATAAGTTGGTGACGGATGGTCCGATGGATGAGGTCCTGAAAGATGCGGATGTGATTGACCATTGCTTGAAGGACTCATCCAAGCAGGTGAAGGAGAAGGAACAGGTACGCTATGAAAACTGTGTGCGGAGTATGGGATGAATTAAGATAATGAACGAGACGCTTGACTATTATGACAAAAATGCAGAAGTCTTTGCCAATGGAACTGCTGATATAGAATTCTCCGAGATGCAGGATATGTTTCTTGCAGAGCTAAAAGAAGGTGCGTCGATTCTTGATTTTGGCTGCGGCAGTGGACGGGATTCGAGATATTTCCTACAAAAGGGATACCGTGTTACGGCGTTAGACGGTTCTGCTGAATTGTGCAGGATTGCAGAAGAGAAAACTGGAATACCTGTGATAAAGATGGACTTCAATGACTTTGATGAACAGGATCAGTATGACGGGATATGGGCGTGTTCCTCTATATTGCATTTATCGAAGCAGGAACTAAAGAATGTTCTGATCCATATGGAGAAGGCTCTGCATAATGACGGAATCATTTACACTTCATTCAAATATGGCGATTTCTCGGGGATGAGAAATGGAAGGTATTTCACGGATTTTACGGAAGATACCTTCAAGGTGTTTGTCGCAGAGATAGAGCGGATTGTGATTGAAAGGCTTTGGATCACAGACGATGTGAGACCAGGCAGACAGGATGAGAAGTGGCTCAATACAATACTGAAAACTACACGGAGATAGGCTATGGATTTTATATTACCGGAATCAGACGGATTAAGAATTGAATACTTTGGTCATCTTTT
>JAFSYF010000192.1 GCA_017443695.1 Butyrivibrio sp. | reverse complement strand
CCAGTTCAGGAAATCCTTGGCGGCCTGGACCTGCTCAGCAGAGGTATTCTCGGAAGAATCGATGAAGAGGTACTTGGAACCGCCGCCCACCAGCTTGGTGTTGGCATCGGAAGAGGTGTTCTGGGGAACCGGCATGATGCCCATATTCTGGGAGTAGTCATACTGGTTGATCACGGACCAGTCCCAGTTGCCGCCGAACATGAAGGCGATCTCACCCTCTGCCAGCTTCTGCTCCGTCACCTCGCGCTCTGCGGAGATGGCGCTGGCCTTGGCGTAGTTGTTGTCCTTAAGGACATCGAAGGTGTTCATCATGGAATCGAAGACCGGATCCTCACCCATGTGGACGGAACCGTCATGCAGCCCATTGATGAAGGCATCGGGATCGGCATTCTGCTCATAGACCTCTGCCAGATAGTGGGCGCCCAGGGACCAGTCCTCCTTCATGATACCCACCGGGCTCTCCATACCGCCGGCCTTCAGTGTATCCAGCAGTGCGGTGAAATCATCCAGTGTCTTGACGGAAGCGGGATCGAAATCGGAGCCGGTGATCTTCTTGATGGCATCTGCGTTATAGATCACGCCGCGTGCCTCGACACAGACCGGGAAGCCGTAGACCTTGCCGTCGATGGAGATGGCCTCTGTGGTATTGCCGACCCAGGACTCACCGGAGAGATCTACCGCATGCTCCTTAGCCAGTGAGTAGACGTCCTTGGCATCTACCATGGAGATGGTGTAGGGCTCATTGGAAGCATACCGGGTGGAGAGGTGTGCGGCGACCGTGTCACTGGAATAGTAGACATCCACCTTGACACCCTTCTCCGCGGAGTAGCTCTCCGCCATCTTCTCCATCTGATCCTGGATCTCCATCTTGGAATTGAAGATTGAGATCTCCACGCCGTCGGCCTTCTGTGCGGAAGACGCGCTCTGTGTGCCGCCGGCGGATTCTGCGCTGCCGCAGCCGGCGAGCAGTCCCAGAGACATCGCTGCGGTCATTGTGAGTGCCAGTACTTTCTTTTTGTTCATTTTGCTTTCCTCCCTCATGGATGAGTTGTGATTACGGCTCCTGCCGTAAGTGTTATCGTCGTTGTTGTTTGGAGCATAGCATGCTGTCATGGATATGTCAACCGCTTGACATATAATTTGCAGTTATGCGAAGTAAACAACTGGTAAAATTATGCATATTGCACAACTATAAACGGGCACATGGAAAGAACATATGGAAAAGTGATGTCAACCGCTTGACAGAAATGATTCGATTCCCTTATCATGACACAAGGAACCCAAGGTGACAGTTCAGAATCATTCTTGAACTTTGACGCACGGGGCGCGGCTTTACGTTTTGCTTCGGGTTGTTCTGAATAGCTATGATGAAAAACACCATTTATCATACAGGAGGAGACAGACATGACATTCGGTGTATGGACAGACAGATGGACGTTGGATATGGAGAACATGGAGGGCAGCAGATCATGAATAAGACGTCGAACAGGCACTCCTCTTTTGACAAGCGCCTGGCGGAGCATATGAATGAACTGAAATGGCTGTATATGGAACTGTATCACGGGGATACGCAGGCTTTTTCGTACTTCTGCCGGATGCTGCGGGAGTATGATGCCGCGCGTCCCGCGGCGCTCAAGGCACTGGACAGGAAGCGGATGGCGCAGCCTGACTGGTTTCGCAGCAGGGAGATGCTGGGGATGCTGATGTATGTGGACAGCTTTGCCGGGACGCTCCGCGGCGTGACCGCGCACCTCGACTATCTGAAGGAGACCGGTGTGAACTATCTCCATCTCATGCCGATCATGAAGAGCCCGGAGGGCAGGAGCGACGGCGGTTATGCGGTCTCTGATTTCCGCGCGGTGGAGCCGCGCTTCGGGGATATCAAGGACCTCACAGCGCTGACGAACCGCTGTCACAAGGAGGGGATCAGCGTCTGCCTGGATTTCGTGATGAACCACACCAGCGAGGACCATGAATGGGCGGTCCGCGCCAGACAGGGCGACCGGGCCTGTCAGGAGCGGTATTTCTTCTATGACAACTGGGAGATCCCGTTCAAGTATGAGGAGACGGTTCCCCAGGTATTCCCGCAGACCGCGCCGGGCAACTTCACCTGGTGTGCGGAGGCGGGCAAGGTGGTGATGACCACCTTCTACCCCTATCAGTGGGATCTCAACTACCACAACCCGGTGGTCTTCAATGACATGACCGCCAATATGCTCTACATGTGCAACTGCGGCGTCGATATCATCCGTCTGGATGCGGTGCCCTATATCTGGAAAGAACTGGGCACCACCTGCAGGAACCTGCCGCAGGTCCATACGCTGGTGCGGATGATGCGGATTGCCGCACAGATCGTTGCGCCCGGAGCCCTGCTCCTGGGAGAGGTGGTCATGGAGCCCAAGGAGGTTGTCCCATATTTCGGCACCACACAGAAACCGGAGTGCCATATGCTCTACAATGTGACGACGATGGCCAGCACCTGGCACACGGTGGCCACCCGGGATGTCCGGCTCCTGGCCAGTCAGCTGGACAAGGTCTTCTCCCTGCCGCGGGAGTATGTATTCCTGAACTATCTGCGCTGTCACGACGATATCGGTTGGGGTCTGGATTATCCGTTCCTGGCCCGGTTTGGGATGAAGGAGGTGGAGCACAAGCGCTTCCTGAACGATTATTTCCGTGGGCGCGTCTATGGTTCGGAAGCCAGGGGAGAGCTGTACAATGACGATCCGCGGCTGGGAGACGCCAGACTGTGCGGGACGACCGCTTCCCTGTGCGGAATAGAGGCGGCGGAATATGAACGGGACAGTTACAAGCTGGACCGGGGCATCGCTCTGGATCTCATGCTGCACGCCTTCCTCTTCACCCTGAGCGGTCCGCCGGTGCTCTACAGCGGGGACGAGATTGGCCAGTGCAACGACTACGGCTATCATGAGGACCCGCTGCGCTTTGATGACAGCCGCTATCTCCACCGGGGCAGACTCGACTGGTCGTCTGTCGAGCGGCGGAACGAGCCCGGTACCAGGGAGGAGCGGATTTTCTCCGGCCTGCGCAGGCTGCGGGGGATCCGTGTCAAAGAGCGGGCATTCTCCAGCAGGGCGGATGTCTGGATCGTCCAGACGGGCAACGACCATGTGCTCGGCATCGGCCGCTACTGTGACGGACAGAAGCTGATCGCCCTCTTCAACTTCGATGGGGAGACGCAGACCGCGCGGCTTTCCCTGGAGGAAACCGGGTACCGGGATCTGCTGACGGGGCATCCGTGCGCCTCTGATACCGCGATGCTGGCGCCGTATGGATTTGCCTGGATGAGCTATAGCTTTACCCGCTAATCGGATGATCGGCCCCGGAGCATCCCCCGGGCAGCCTGCCGGTCGGCCCGCGGAGCATACCCCCGGGCCTGATGCCACTCAATGTCCAAGGGAGGAAAACCGATGACGGTCTCACAGCAACTCCAACCGGCCAGGAGATATGAGGAGCAGGCGCGCACGCGCGCGGAGCAGGCGCCCCGCCCTGCGTTTCATCTGGCGCCGCTGACCGGCTGGATGAATGACCCCAACGGCTTCTCCCGGTACGGGGGTCAGTACCATCTGTTTTATCAGTACTACCCCTATGCCGCGCACTGGGATGATATGCACTGGGGCCATGCAGTGAGTCAGGATCTGCTGCACTGGACACCCATGCCCTGCGCGCTGGCGCCGGACGAATCATACGACCGCGCCGGGTGTTTTTCCGGCAGCGCCATCGAACTGGAGGACGGCAGGCATCTGCTGATGTACACCGGTGTACAGAAGGAGCGTACACCGGATCAAGAGGAGACGATCCTACAGACACAGATTCTGGCGGTGGGAGACGGCACAGACTATGAGAAGCTTGCGGACGGCCCGGTACTGACGGCGGCGGATCTGCCACAGGAATGTACGGCGGCGGACTTCCGGGATCCGAAGTTGTGGAGAACGGAGACAGGCACATACCTCTGCGTCACCGGATGCTGCGATGACGCCCACGACGGCAGGATCGTGCTGTTTGAGAGCCCGGATGCGTTCCACTGGCAGTTCCGCAGCGTCCTGATCCGCAACAACGGACGCTTCGGCAGGATGTGGGAGTGTCCGGATTTCTTCCCGCTGGACGGACAATGGGTCCTGCTGACGAGCCCGCAGGACATGCGGGAGCAGGAGGGCGGCTACCACTGCGGCAACGGCAACCTCTGCCTGATCGGTTCCTTTGATGAGGAGACGGGACAGTTCACACCGGAGCATGATCAGCCGGTGGATGAGGGCCTGGATTTCTATGCCACGCAGACCATACAGACAGAGGATGGCCGCCGTGTGATGATCGCCTGGATGCAGAACTGGGACACCCTCTCCATCCGGGAGCCGGATGCCCCCTGGATGGGACAGATGACACTGCCGAGGGAGTTATCCGTCAGGAACGGCCGCCTGATCCAGCAGCCGGTCCGTGAGCTGGAGACACTGTACCGTGAGACCCTGTCCTACCAGGATCAGCGCATCTCCGGGGCCGTCCGGTTCGATGGGATCACCGGACGGCAGCTGGATCTGGAGCTGGAGCTCAGGCCGGAAGAGGGGACAACGTACCGGGCCTTTACGCTTCATTTTGCAGAGGACGCGGATGAGGAGACTTATTGTCTGCTGCGTGTCTGCCCCGGAGAGCAGTCCGTGACGATGGACAGGATCCATTCCGGAACGAGACGGGCGCTGGTTCACAGCCGGACCTGCACAGTCCCCGCCTGCGGGGAGGGACATATCCGCCTCCGGCTGATCCTGGACCGCTTCAGCGCGGAGCTCTTCATCAATGACGGCGAGCAGACCATGTCCATGACCTTCTATACGCCCATGGAAGCCCAGGGCATCACCTTCGCCTGCGAGGGCACCGCCCGCATCGACCTGACCGCCCACATTATTTCCGAATAACGCATTTTAAAGGAGATCACATGCTTCGATATCAGAATTATGTATTTGATCTGTACGGGACACTGGTGGATATCCATACGGATGAATCGATGCCGCAGCTGTGGCGGATCATGGCGGATCTGTACGGCCGTTACGGCATAGACCTGCCGCCGGCCACGCTCCAGGCCGAATTCAGACGCATGGAGAGAGAGGAGAGGGAGCACCTGAGCCGGACGCTGGAGACATCATATCCAGAGATCCCGATTGAACGTGTATTCTTAAGGCTCCGGGATGAGCTCGCCCATTCGCATCCCTGTGACTTTGTCCCGGATGACACGGTCTGGGTGCAGGTCATTGCCAACACCTTCCGGGCACTGTCTAACAGGAAGAGACGCCTCTTCCCGGAGGCGCGGGAGACCCTGCTTGCGCTGCGGGCGCGCGGCGCAGGCGTGTACCTCCTCTCCAACGCCCAGCGGATCTTTACCATGCCGGAGATCGAACAGCTCGGACTCGTTCCCTGCTTCGATGCCATGTACATCTCCTCCGATTACGGATACTGCAAGCCGGATCCGCGATTCTTTGAGATCCTGCTGGACAGGGAGGGGCTGGACAGAGACCGGACCGTGATGATCGGCAACGAACCCCAGAGCGACCTGGCGGTGGCAGAGGCCGTGGGCGTGGACGGCATCCTCTTCGACGGCACCGTATCCGCCGCCCATACCCGCAGCCAGTACCGTGCCCTGCTGGAGGAGGCATAGGCAGCCGGCCACTGCGGACATGAGCGTCGCCTGCTTCGCTGCCTGCCTCGGGATTCGCAAGCTTCTACACTTCGTTTCGGTCGTTGCCATACGTGTGCCACGGCACATCACTCAAATAACTCCCGAAATCCGCATGAATATTACATAGAGCAGCTATTCGAAAGAATGGCGGCTCTTTTTTTATGGAGTTTCTATTAAAAGGGATACTTTAGCACGCTATATTGAAATACTGAAGGATTCTAAGATTATTTATGAATGCAAGCGCTTTGACTTAAAGTCAAGAAAATCTATCGGAGGGGAGCAAAAATACTATCTTTCTGATCTTGGATTTTGGTTTGTAACAAATACTGATAATAGAATAAAATATGGTCCAATTCTAGAAAATATAGTGTTCACTTACGCACTTTCAAAAGGCTATAGCATAAGCATTGGAAGAATTGGAAAGTTGGAGTGTGATTTCATTTTGCGTGATATAAATATGGATTACAGCTATGTTCAAGTGGCTATGACGATAATGAATGATATTAAGACTGAAGATCGAGAATATGCGCCATTTGAGGTGATTCATGATAATTATCCAAAGTATCTTTTGACCAGGAATGATCCTATACAGAAAAGAAATGGAATCAAGCATGTTAACATTCCGGAATTCATGTCTAAAGGAGAATTGTTTGTTTGACGTTT
>JAFSYF010000191.1 GCA_017443695.1 Butyrivibrio sp. | reverse complement strand
GGTATCCGTTCTTTCTCGGATGATCCGGAACTCACCGGAGCGTTGGGCGATGCCTTTATCCGCGGACTCCACGAGAGTGGGACACTGACGGCAGTCAAGCACTATCCCGGCCATGGGGACACCCTGACGGATTCTCACACGAATCTGCCGGTCATGAACAGCACACTGGATGAACTGCGGCAGTTGGCCCTGGTGCCCTTTGCCACATGTGTGGACGATGAGGGCGAACAGACTGATTTCGTCATGGCGGCGCACATTTGTTTTCCACAGATTGAGAGCGGTACGTATCAGTCCAAACTGGACGGACAGGAGATCACGCTGCCCGCAACCTTCTCCCGGATTCTGATTACGGATATCCTGCGCGATGAACTGGGTTTCGATGGCGTTGTGATTACGGATTCCATGCAGATGAAAGCGATTGCCGACCACTTTACACCATTGGACGCGGCCCGTCTGGCGCTCAATGCCGGAGTTGATATGCTGCTGATGCCGGTGAATATAAGGAGCACAGCGGATATCGGGGAGATGGAGACATATATCCGTCAGGTGGCGGAACTGGTCAGAAAGGGCGAGATTCCGCAGGAACGTATTGAAGAGGCAGTGTTGCGGGTTCTGATGATGAAGGATCGTTATGGTTTACTGGATATCAGGACACAGGAGGAGAATGAGCCGCTGGAGGAACGGATCCGTCAGGCGCAGGAGATCGTAGGTTCAGAAGCACATCATGCGGCGGAGTGGGAACTGGCATTGCAGGCGGTGACACTGGTGAAGGACACGGAGGGTCTGCTGCCGCTGTCTCCCAAGTCCAGGGTGATCCTTGCCTGTCCGGACAGCGCACGCTTTCTCTCCCTGAAATATGCCCTGTACAGACTGCAGGAGGACCAGATCCTGCCAGAGGATGCGGATGTTGCGGTGGCCTGCTATGAGGGAATGTCAGAAGCGGATGCAACAAATATGGCATGGCAGTCGGATGTGGTCGTGGTGGTGTCTTCGGTGACCGGGTGGAAGGAACTGGGGAAGGAAGATGTCCCCAGTGCGTTCATCGACAAACTGATCCAGGCTGCGCACGGTCTGGATCGTCAAGTGATCGTCATCAGCTCCGGACTGCCGTATGATGTCAACAGATTCCCTGATGCAGATGCCGTGCTGGCCTGTTACTCCCCGGAAGGAATGAAGGAACTGCCGCCGGAGACGGAGTACGGCGCCAATCTGCCTGCTGCGATCTATTCTCTGTTCAGCGGACAGGAGTTGTCGGGACGGCTGCCGGTGGAAATCCCGGCGTTATCTGAATATTCAAACCTGACAGAATAACGGTTTAATTCAATTTCAATATCCCACACAAATCCACACATTATTCATAAAAACAGGCAGAAAACGCTGTCACTCTTTCCTTTATCAATCGGTTAATTCCGGTTGAACTCCGAGGCATCCCACGGGTGGTTCGCGAGCTCGCGACAGCGCGAGCAGGCCGCCTGTGAGATGCCTCGGAGCTGAACAAAAAGCATTAATTCTGTGGATGATTATGTGAAATTCTGTTGACATTTTTCTGAAAAACACACATAATAACATAAAATACCTCTGAATCATGCAGAATTGCATCAATAAAAACACAGGAACCCTCAATGGCGGACGATAAACACCGAATCATACAGGAACTGGTACCTGGCAGGCAGGTGACACTGGCACATATCATTGCCAGTCCCGGCCGTGAACTGGTGGCGCGTCTGAACTTTGATGCCACAGAGGCGGAAGGTGTGCAGGCCATCGGTGTTCTGACGGTATCACCGGGGGAGACAGCCATCATCATGGCAGATATCGCGATGAAGGCTGCAAACGTTGATGTCGGATATATCGACTACAGTGCAGGCTCCCTGATCATCACCGGATCCGTATCTTCGGTGGAGGCATCGGCTGTGGCAATACTGGATTATGTGCGTGATGTGCTGGGCTATGAGACAGTAACGATCACAAGGACATAAGAAATCATCAAAGATAAAGAGAGAGGAGAATACAATGGCACCCAACGAGTACGAACTTAAGAAACAGATCTGCGACATCGGCAAGCGTATCTACAATCGGAATATGGTTGCGGCAAATGACGGCAATATCTCGGTGAAACTCTCGGATAATGAATTCCTCTGCACGCCCACCGGCGTGTCCAAGGGCTTCATGACACCGGAATTCATCTGCAAGGTGGATGCGCAGGGCAACACGATTCAGGCGAACAAGGGCTTCCGCCCCTCTTCGGAGATCAAGATGCACATGCGCGTTTATCAGAAGCGTCCGGATGTGAACTCGGTCGTTCATGCCCATCCGACCTTTGCCACAGCCTTTGCTATCGCGGGCATCCCGCTGACACAGCCCATTATGCCGGAAGCTGTCATTGCGCTTGGTTGTGTGCCGATCGCTCCTTATGGAACACCTTCCACAAATGAGATTCCGGATGCTGTGGAACCTTATCTGGAGCACTTTGATGCCGTGCTGCTTGAGAGCCATGGTGCATTGACGTGGGCGGGCGATCTGCTGGCTGCTTATCATAAGATGGAGTCGGTGGAGTTCTATGCGGAGCTTCTGTATAAGGCCCGTCAGTTGGGCGGTCCCAAGGAGTTTGATGCAAAAACCGTACAGCGTCTGTATGAGATCCGGCGCCAGATGGGTCTGCCGGGACGCCATCCGGCGGATCTGTGCCAGAATAAGGGCGGCATGAACTGCCATAACTGCGGCAGCTGCAGCACAGGTTCCAGTCAGACGGATAATGACGCGCTGGTCAGCGAGATTACGCGCAAGGTGCTGGCATCTCTGGGTCGGTAACAAACGGGATATCCGGAAGGAGAACAGGACAATGGCAGTAGACGAAAGACTCGTTCATGAAATCGTACAGAAGGTCATCGCCAATCTCCAGATCGAGGATGGTGCCGCCGGGATGCACGGTGTATTTGCGGATATGAATGATGCCATCGCGGCAGCGGAGGTTGCACAGCACAAGGTGCGTACAATGACACTGGATGCCAGAGAGAAGGTGATCAGTGCCATCCGGCGCAAGATCAACGAGAATGTGGAGATTCTGGCCAATATGGGGGTGAATGAGACCGGCATGGGTAATGTCGGCGATAAGATTCTCAAGCACAAGCTGACGGCGGATAAGACACCCGGGACGGAGGATATCACCACAGTGGCGTGGTCCGGAGACCGCGGCCTCACACTGGTGGAGATGGGCCCCTTCGGTGTCATTGGCGCCATCACACCGGCAACCAATCCGTCGGAAACCGTGATCTGTAACTCCATCGGCATGATCGCCGGCGGCAATACGGTGGTGTTCAATCCACATCCGAATGCAAAAAAGACGACAATCTACACGATCAACCTGATCAATGAGGCCTCCCTGGAGGCCGGCGGGCCGGACAATATCGCCTGTACAGTGGAAAACCCGACGCTGGAGACCAGCGCCATCATGATGAAGCATCCGAAGATCCCGCTGTTAGTAGCGACCGGTGGTCCCGGTGTGGTGACGGCGGTGCTATCCTCCGGCAAGAGAGCCATCGGTGCCGGAGCGGGCAATCCGCCTGCACTGGTAGATGAGACCGCAGATATCCATAAAGCGGCAAGGGATATCATCAACGGCTGTACCTTTGACAATAATCTACCCTGTATTGCGGAGAAGGAAGTGGTGGCGGTTGACAGCATCTGTGATGAGCTGATGAACTGCTTTATCCAGGAGAACGGTGGTTATCTGGCGAGTCCCGAGGTGCAGGAGGCACTGATCCACACCGTCATCACAGAGAAGGGTGCCCTGAACCGCAAATGTGTGGGCAGGGATGCAAGAACCTTGCTGCATATGGTAGGCGTAGAGGTGGGACCGGACATCCGCTGTATCGTCTTCGAGGGGCCCAAGGAGCATAAGCTGATTACAACGGAGCTGATGATGCCGATTCTCGGTGTCGTGCGGGTACCGGATTTCGAGACAGGTGTGGAGACCGCTGTCTGGCTGGAGCATGGAAACCGCCATTCTGCGCATATCCACAGCAAGAATGTGGATCGTATCACAACCTATGCCCGTGCATTGGATACGGCGATTCTGGTGAAAAACGGTCCGAGTTATGCGGCGCTGGGCTTTGGCGGCGAAGGCTATCCGACGTTTACCATTGCGTCGAGGACAGGGGAAGGCCTGACGAGTGCCTCCACCTTCACCAAGAGACGCCGCTGCGTGATGACAGACAGTCTGTGCATTCGCTGAACACGGAACAGAAAGGAGAATTCCATGTCGGTTAGTGAAAAAGAAGTTGAGGCGATTGTTCGCCAGATTCTGGGTCAGCTCGGCGGTACGCCGGCTGCAGAGAACGCTGCAGCAAAGCAGTACAGCGGCAGCGCGTCAGTGAACTGCAGCAGCGGCGCAGTGATGCCGAAGACGGCTCATGTTGCGGTTCTTGTGGAGAAGGAACGCTTTGAAGTCAAGGAGTATCCGATCCCGCCAGTAGGAGATGACGATATCCTCGTCCGTGTGGAGGGATGCGGCGTCTGCGGAACGGATGCCCATGAATTCAAACGGGATCCCTTTGGGCTGATCCCTGTGGCATTGGGCCATGAGGGCACCGGAGAGATCGTGCAGATGGGTAAAAACGTGAAGAAGGATTCTGCGGGCAAGGATCTCCATGTCGGTGACAAAGTGGTCACCTGTATGATCTTCCACGATGATCCGGAGATCACCATGTTCGATCTGAACAAGCAGAATGTGGGCGGAGCGGATGTATACGGCCTGCTGCCGGATGACGAGGTGCATCTGAATGGATGGTTTTCTGATTATATCTTCATCCGTAAGGGGTCAACGGTGTTCAACGTCAGCGATCTGGATCTGGATTCCAGGATTCTGATCGAGCCGGCGGCAGTGCTGGTTCATGCTGTGGAGAGAGCCAAGACGACGGGGATACTGAAGTTCAACAGCAGGGTCTGTGTCCAGGGCTGCGGCCCCATCGGTCTCCTGTGCATCGCTGTTTTGCGGACGATGGGGATCGAACACATCACGGCGGTAGACGGCAATGCGCAGCGCCTGGCCTTTGCCGGGCGGCTCGGTGCGGAGCAGACGGTCAATTTCGGTGATTATCAGGGGATCGAAGCACTGACCAAAGCCGTTTATGACAGCTTTGGCGGTCATCTGGCTGATTTTGCCTTCCAGTGCACCGGCAATCCCAAGGCACATGCCAATATCTACAAGTTTATCCGCAACGGCGGCGGACTGTGTGAACTGGGCTTCTTCGTCAATGGCGGCGACGCAACGATCAACCCCCACTTTGATCTGTGCTCCAAGGAAATCAATCTGGTGGGATCATGGGTTTACACCCTGCGCGATTATGGGACGACCTTCGATTTCCTCAGACGTGCCAAGGCCATCGGCCTGCCGGTGACAGAGCTGATCACACACCGCTTCCCGCTGGCGCAGATCAACGAGGCGTTGCAGACGAATCTGTCCATGAAGGGGCTGAAGATCGCTATCGTCAACTGATTGGGGAATGAGGAAGATGACAGGGACTGAGCAGAACAATATACAGTATAACGCGGACGCAGAGACACGTGGTGCGGTGGGCCTGCTGGAGGTCTATGGTCTGGTCTGTGCATTTCTGGCTGCGGATGCAGGCTGTAAGGCGGCAAATGTGACACTGGAGATTTTTGATAAGAACAAGCCGGCGAATGCCGACAAGCTCCCTGTACCGCTCCTCGTAACCGTCAAGTTCCGCGGTCCGGTGGCGGATGTGGAGGAGGCAATGCGTGCGGCGGAGGCTGTGGCATTGGCCAATACCGGCATCGTCTGCCGGCATATCATTCCGAATCCGACGGCGGATACGGAGAAGATGCTGAAGATCAGCGCATTGGATAAATCATAAGTCAACAGGCAGGAACGCCCCTCGGGCGATGACTGATATATGCAAACAGGGTGTATACACCAAAGGAGGAAAAGGATATGTCTATGGAAGCATTGGGAATGGTGGAGACTAGGGGCCTGACAGCCGCCATCGAAGCGGCGGATGCCATGACGAAGGCAGCTGAGGTGTCACTGATCGGCACAGAGAAGATCGGCTCCGGTCTTGTGACGGTGATGGTACGCGGCGATGTCGGCGCAGTCAAGGCATCTGTGGAGGCCGGCACAGCGGCTGCTTCAAAGCTCGGAGAGCTTGTAGCCAGTCATGTCATCCCGCGTCCGCACAATGATGTGGAGATGATCCTGCCGAAGTTCAAGGGCTGACGGATGGAAGCTTACGGTTTCGTTGAAATCTCGGGCGTGGTCGCTGCCATTGATGCTCTGGATATCATGTGCAAGGCGGCGGACGTGCAGCTGGCCACATGGGAGCGCAAGCTCGGCGGCCGGCTGGTCACGCTGGTGATTGAAGGAGACATTGAATCGGTCAAAACTGCTGTGGAAGCGGGGACAACACAGGGCCTTCGGAAGGCGGCGGCAAGCGGCGTGATCCCGGCGCCACATGAGGAGATCCGCCGGATTGTTGCGATCTCTGCAAGCCGGTTCAAGGGGAAAGAAGAGCCGGCATCGGTGCCGCGGCAGATGGGCGAGGAACCACCGGATTTTAACCTGAAGGAACAAATGAAGGAAGAAACATAACATAAAGGAGGATAGGAAAATGGCACAATCACTGGAAGCATTGGGAATGGTAGAGACACGCGGTCTGGTAGCGGCCATCGAAGCTGCGGATCAGATGTGCAAGGCTGCGAACGTGACGCTGATTGGTACGGAGAAGATCGGTTCCGGACTCGTGACGGTGATGGTACGCGGCGATGTCGGCGCAGTGAAATCATCCGTAGAAGCAGGGAGCGCGGCAGCCGGCAAGCTTGGTGAGCTGGTTGCAACACATGTCATTCCGCGCCCGCACAACGACGTGGAGATGATCCTGCCCAAAGTAAAGGCATGAGCAGATGAACAACACTGAGGTGGAAAGAATCACCAGGGCCGTACTGCAGGCCCTGGCGGATCGTGAGTCGGTGTCATCAGGTCAGACCGCCGGAGAATACAGGATGAGTGTGCCGGTGGGGGTGTCCGCACGACACATCCATCTGACCAGACAGGATGTGGAGACACTTTTCGGGCCGGGTTATGAGCTCACGAAGAAGAAGGATCTCATGGGGGGTCAGTTTGCGGCGAATGAGCAGTGTACCATCGTGGGATTAAAGCTCCGCGCCATTGAGAATGTCCGGATTCTGGGCCCTGTCCGTAGCGCCTCACAGGTGGAGATCTCGGCAACGGACGCACGGACGCTGGGTGTCAATGCGCCACTCAGAGAGTCCGGTGATGTTGCGGGGAGTGCACCCATCGCACTGGTCGGCCCCAAGGGCGTGCTGTATCTGAAGGAGGGATGCATCATTGCGGCCAGACATATCCACATGACACCGCAGGAGGCAAGAAGTGCCGGGGTATCAGACGGGGACTATGTATCTGTACGGATGGGCTCGGACCGTGGCGCCGTGCTGGATCATGTCAAGATCCGTGTGGATCCTTCTTTCTCACTGGAGATGCACATCGATACGGATGAGGCCAATGCCTGCCAGGTCAGACAGGGTGATATGGCGTATATCATCGGTCAGAAAGGAATGCAATGATCATCGGAATCGTGGTTGGGAGTGTTTTCTCCACAAGGAAAAGCGAGAAGCTCGTGGGCAATAAATTCATGATAGTGCGGCCGCTGGAGACCATGTCTGCTGGCACACAGCAGGAGTTTGTTGCCATCGATATCATCGGCGCCGGGGTTGGAGAAAAGGTGCTGGTGGCCCGGGGCTCTGCAGCCAGGATCGGCTGTGATTGTCCGGATGCGCCGGTGGATGCGGCGATTGTCGGGATTATCGACGAGGGGCAGGAAGTCAGATGAAGCTCGATGCGCTGAAGGAGATGATGCGGGAGGCCGGTGTCGTCGGTGCAGGCGGCGCAGGCTTCCCTGCGTATGCCAAGCTGGATCCGGCTGCGGGCATCGATACACTGCTGCTCAACTGCGTGGAATGCGAACCGTTATTAAAACTGCATAGACAGCTTCTGGCGGCGCATGCGCAGGAGATCATCGGCATGCTGGACGAGGTGCGCGACATCATCGGAGCCAGAGAGGCAGTGATCGGTATCAAGGATGAATACCGGGAGACCATAGATGCCCTCCGGGAGGTTCTGCGGGAACGGCCCGCTGTCCGTCTGGCGTTGCTGCGTCCGGCCTATCCCATGGGAGACGAGGTGATCCTGATCTATGAGGCAACCGGCCGGGTCGTCCGTCCGGGGGGATTGCCGGCACAGGAGCACTGTGTGGTCTTCAATGTGGAAACCATGTACAACCTTTACCGTGCAGTGCACGAACGGGCGCCCGTAACGGATAAGGTGGTCAGCATCGTGGGAGAGGTCCGGACACCTGTCACACTGCGGCTGCCGATTGGTATGTCGGTGTCGGAGGCTGTTGGACATGCGGGCGGTACTACGGCCCGGGAGCCGGTCTATCTGATGGGTGGTCCTATGATGGGGCGTCTGGGCAGTGGCAGTACGGTGATCACACGGACAACCAATGCGATCATCGTTCTCGAAGCAGCGCATCCGCTGATTCGCCGCATGAACCGGAATCTCGCGATTGAGAGAAGACGAGCCTCTTCTTCCTGCTGCCAGTGCCGGACCTGCACGGATCTCTGCTCCCGTCATGCACTGGGACACCCGATTGAGCCGCACCGCATCATGAGAGCCGTGGCGCAGTCGGATACCAGCGACCTCTCGGTTTTTGTGAACAGTGCATTCTGCAGCGGCTGTGGTATCTGTGAGCAGTATGCCTGCCCTCAGGGGTTGTCACCCAAGTCCATCATTCAAGAGTTCAAGGCCGGTCTGCGCAGTGCGGGCGTCAAGGCGGGCAGTCCGGACCCTGCGCCTGTTTCTGCCGGAAGAGATTACCGGCAGGTTCCGACCCATCGTCTGGCGGCCCGGTTGGGACTGGCGCAGTATGACACACCGGCACCGCTGTCGGAGATCATTCCCACGGTGTCGAGAGTGCGCATCCCCCTGTCACAGCACATTGGTGCGCCTGCCGTCCCGGTGGTTCAGCAGGGTGATCGTGTGGAGAGGGGACAGATGATCGCTGCTCCCGCGGATGGTCTGTCCGTCGGGATCCATGCCTCCGTAACGGGTGTGGTCCGGGAGATCGCAAAAGACGGAATTGTGATTGGATAAAAAAGGAGTATCGGATCCATGGCAAAAGCAATCGGCATGATTGAATGTAATACAGTTGCAACCGGCTTCCGCGCGGCGGATGATATGGCCAAGGCCGCGGAGGTGGAGCTGCTGCAGGCAGAGGTCACCTGTCCGGGCAAATTTGTGATCCTGGTAACCGGAGAGATCGCTGCCGTGCGTGCATCCGTAGATCATGCCGCAGCCGCCTATGCAGAACATGTCATCGATACCTTCGTGCTGGGCAATCCGCATGAGTCGATCTTTCCGGCGATCTACGGGACCGCGGCACCGCAGCAGGTGGATGCACTGGGTGTGCTGGAGACCTATGATGTGGCGGCTATGATTGTTGCGGCCGATGCAGCTGCCAAAACAGCGATTGTGGATCTGATCGAGCTGCGCCTGGCGAAGGGGATGTGTGGAAAGAGCTATATGACACTCACCGGTTCGGTTTCTGCCGTGCAGGCCGCCATCGATGCCGGCAAACAGGTCGCCGGTGACCGCGGCATGTTCCTTGATGAAGCGGTGATTCCGCGTCCGGCAGCAGGGTTGCTGCCCTATATTGCATAGGGGCAGAAGACATGATTGCGGCGGAACGCAGAGTGCTGATCCTTGAGAAGATCCAGAAGGAGAGAACGGTCGTCGTCTCTGAACTGGCGGAGAGCTATCAGGTCTCAGAGGAGACCATCCGCCGTGATCTCGAACGTCTGGAGGAGGATGGCCATATCACACGGGGCTATGGTGGCGCCGTACTGAATGAAACCAGCCGTCTGGATCTGCCCTACAATGTCCGTAGAGGTGTGAACACGGAGGGAAAGCAGCGCATTGCTTCCCTGGCGCTGGGACTGGTACCGGAGGGGGCGCATATTTTTCTGGATGCGTCAACCACCTCTGTGTACATTGCCCGGGAATTGAAGCAGCGCGAGCGGCTCTCTGTCATCACGAATTCCCTGGAGAACCTGCTGGAGCTCGGCCAGGTGACGGGCTGGGATGTGATCTGTACCAGCGGGCAGCTTCGTCCATCGACCATGTCCCTCTACGGCAGAGGAACCATACAGACAGTGATGAACTATCATGCGGACACCGTGTTCCTGTCCTGTAAGGGGATGGACCGGACACGGGGGATCACCGATGGCGGGGATGAGATCGCAGAGGTCAAACAGGCGATGATAGAATCATCGGGTCAGGTGGTGCTCTGCGCGGATCATACGAAGCTGGACCGGATCGCTTTTTCACAGATCTGCGGTTTTGACCGGATCGACTGCTTCATCACGGATGAGCAGCCGTCTGTGGAGTGGCGGGAGTATCTGGAGGAGAGACAGATCAGGCTGATCTGTCCGTAAATCGAAGGAGTCTATATGATGAGGACAATGTTTGACCCGACACCGGTTGCCAAGTCGGAACGTATCACACGGCTGGTTGCGGATTTGTTCCGCAAGATGCCGGAGATCGAGGCTGCCCGCGCGGAGCTTATCACAGAGAGCTATCAGAACAGCGAGGGACTGCCGGAAACAACACGCAAGGCCCTGGCGTTCCGGCATATTCTGGCGGGACTGCCTATTGTGATCCGCCCGGGGGAACTGATCGTCGGCAGTACCACCATTGCTCCCCGGGGTTGTCAGACTTATCCGGAGTTCTCTTATGAGTGGCTGGAGGCGGAATTCGACACGGTGGAGCACCGTGCGGCGGATCCGTTCTATATCTCAGAGGAAACGAAGCAGAGACTGCGCAGGGCAAATGGTTACTGGAAGGGCAGGACCACCTCGGAACTGGCCAGGTCCTATATGTCGCCGGAGACGCTGCGGGCTATGGCGCACAATGTTTTTACACCGGGAAACTACTATTATAATGGGGTCGGTCATGTCAATGTGCATTATGACAGAGTGATCAACGAGGGGCTCACCGGAATCATGGCACAGACGGTACAGGCATTGAAGAGGGTCCGTGCAGGGGATCCGCATTACGGGGAAAAACGCCGGTTTCTGGAAGCGGTGTTGATCTCCTGCCAGGCAGTGATCGACTATGCGCACCGTTATGCGGCCCTGGCCAGAGAGGAGGCCGGCAGGGAACAGGATCCCGGACGCCGGCAGGAGCTGCTGGATATCGCAGAGCGCTGCACTTGGGTGCCGGAGCATCCGGCCAGAACCTTTGCGGAGGGGTTACAGGCTTTTTGGTTCGTGCAGCAGACGATCCAGATCGAATCCTCGGGTCATTCCATTTCTCCCGGACGCTTCGATCAGTATATGTATCCGCTGTATGCGCAGGATACCGCCGCAGGACGGTTAACCAGAGAGCAGGCACAGGAGCTGATTGACTGTGTCTGGGTGAAACTCAATGATCTGAACAAATGCCGTGACGCTGTGAGCGCGGAGGGCTTTGCCGGGTATTCGCTGTTCCAGAACCTGATCGTCGGGGGACAGACACCGGACGGGCGGGATGCAACCAATGATCTCTCCTTTATGTGTCTGGATGCGACGAAGCATGTATTCCTGCCGCAGCCATCCATCTCCATCCGTGTCTGGAACGGTTCTGCAAAAGAACTGTTGATGCGGGCCGCAGAGGTTACGCGTACCGGCATTGGATTCCCGGCCTATTATAATGATGAGATCATCATCCCTTCCATGGAAAACCGTGGCATTCCCATCGAGGATGCGAGGAACTACTGTATCATCGGCTGCGTGGAACCCCATGTTCCGGGCAAAGAGGATGGATGGCATGATGCCGCTTTCTTTAATATGTGCCGTCCGCTGGAAATGGTCTTTACGAACGGGATGGACCATGGAGAATTGGCCGGCATTCAGACCGGTGCGCTGTCGACGCTGACGACTTATGAAGCATTCAAGGAAGCCTACAGACAGCAGATGGCGTATCATATCGAGTTGCTTGTCAATGCGGATAACGCCATAGACCGGGCGCATGCGGAGCGTTCGCCGCTGCCGTTTGAGAGCTGCCTGATCGATGACTGCATTGAACGGGGAATTCCGCTCCAGCAGGGTGGGGCACACTACAATTTCACCGGACCCCAGGGCTTCGGTATCGCCAATGTGGCAGATTCCCTATATGCCATCAGGACGCTGGTGTATGAGCAGCGCCGGTTCACACTGGAGGAACTGGCACGTGCGATGCAGATGAACTACGGGCAGGGGTTTGATGAGACCACAGCAACAGAAACTGCGGAGGCTGTCGCAAAGGCACTGACAGAAGCCGGAACGGAGGTGACGCCTGAGATCATTGGCGGTGTCATCCGCCAGGTGCTGACGATGGAGCTGCCGGAGGCAGAGAAGAAGCGCTATGAGGAGATCCGTCAGATGATCATTGATCTGCCCCACTACGGCAATGATGTGGACGAGGTGGATGAGATCGCCAGAGAGGCCGCCTATTTCTATACGAAGCCGCTGCCCCAGTACCGGAATCCCCGCGGGGGGATCTTCCAGGCGGGGTTGTACCCGGTGTCTGCCAATGTCCCGCTGGGCAAACAGACCGGTGCCACGCCGGACGGACGTCTGGCACATACGCCGGTAGCAGATGGGGTCTCGCCTACCAGCGGCTATGATCTGCACGGGCCTACGGCCTCCTGTAACTCTGTGGCACGTCTGGATCATGCCGATGCCTCCAATGGCACGCTGTTTAATATGAAGATTCATCCAACCGCCATGACGACAGAGCGGGATCTGGAGGATTTCGTTTCGCTGGTACGCGGCTTCTTTGACCAGAAGGGCATGCATATGCAGTTCAATGTGGTGGATCGTCAGACGTTGCTGGATGCACAGACACATCCGGAACGGTATGCGGGGCTTGTCGTTCGTGTGGCCGGGTATTCGGCACTGTTTACCACACTGTCCAAATCGCTGCAGGATGATATCATCCGCAGGACAGAGCAGGGCTTCGGCAGGTAAGGGGAATCGTGATGACGGAGAATCATGAATATCTGCATGTCAGGGGAAGGATATTTGATATTCAGCGCTATTCGATCCACGATGGCATTGGCATACGTACCATTGTTTTCCTGAAGGGATGTGCACTGCGCTGCCGTTGGTGCTGCAATCCGGAATCCCAGAGCGGAGAGATCGAGCAGATGCGTGTGGGCGGCAGGGTACAGACCTGTGGACGGGATGTGACGGTGCAGGAGATCATGGAGACCGTCCGCCGCGATATGCCGTATTACAGCCGTTCCGGCGGTGGTTTGACGCTCTCCGGTGGAGAGAGCCTGCTGCAGCCGGATTTTGCGGAGGCCCTGTTGAGAGCAGGCAAGTCGTTGGGTGTGAATACGGCCATGGAGAGCATGGGCTTCGCGGAGTTTTCCGTGATCCGTCGCATTCTGCCGTATCTGGACACCTATCTGATGGATATCAAGCATATGGATCCGGCAAAGCACAGAGAGTGGTGCGGCAGGGAAAACACAGTCATGCTGGAGAACGCGAGGCGAATCGCGGAGAGCGGGCAGACACAGCTTATCATCAGAGTCCCTGTGGTGCCGGGCTTCAATGACACGGAGGAGGAGATATCCGCCATTGCGCGTTTTGCAGAGGAGCTCCCCGGTGTGGAGCAGATCCACCTGCTGCCATACCATAATTACGGCGAGGGGAAATATGAGGGACTCGGCAGACCTTATCCCATGGGCAAGGTAGCCAGACCCACCCCGGAGAAGATGGAGGCCCTGCGCGCGGCTGTTACAGGAAAGACGAAGCTCCTCTGCCAGATCGGCGGATGAGCAGAGTGATGCAGCAGGTTTCGCAGTTCGAAAGCCCATACTCGCGGAATAATGGCCGGGAGGAGTGACGGGAGCTTGTACATGATTTGATTCCATCCCCCGCTAATGGTATACTATGAACATCATTATTATTTGGGGGTGGGGATATGTCCGGAAAATTATCTGATTTACTCGCAGAACTGAACTATACCGCAACGGAAACAGACGGTGCGCCGGTATCAGAGGAACGGATCGCAGCTACGGAAGTCACAGCGCTTGTCGCCGACGGCAGGCAGTTGACACCGGGCTGTGTTTTTGTCTGCATCAAGGGCATGAATCACGACGGTCATGATGATGCGGCAGAGGCGATCAGGACCGGTGCGGCAGCCATTGTCTGTGAACGGGAGCTTCCTGCGGAGAACCTGCAGCATGCTGGTGATGGAGGGACGAAGCCCATACTGATCAGGGTGGAGAATACGCGCTATGCATACGCGTTCCTGTCAGCAGCCTGGTTTGATCATCCGGCACGCAGTCTGACGACCATAGGAATCACAGGAACCAAGGGCAAAACCACCACAACATACCTGCTGAAGAGTATGCTGGAGAATGCCGGACGGCGTGTGGGTCTCATCGGTACCATCGAGGTGATCATCGGGGATGAGCATATCCACGCGGAGAATACAACACCGGAATCCTATAAGCTGCAGGAGTATATGCGGCGGATGGTGGATGCGGGTCTGAACACGGTGGTCATGGAGGTGTCATCCCAGGCATTGATGCTGCACCGCAGCCAGGGCTTCATCTATGATATCGGGATTTTTACCAATATTGAGTCGGATCACATCGGCCCCGGAGAGCATGAGAGCTTTGAGGATTATCTGCATTGCAAGAGCCTGCTGTTCCGTCAGTGCCGGTTCGGGATTGTCAACGGGGATGATGCCCGGACGGACGAGGTGCTGGAGAACCACACCTGCGAAGTGTTCCGATATGGATTTGAGGAAAAAAATGACCTGCAGGCCGTGAACCTCGCCTACATCCACAAACCAGGGGAGCTTGGGGTATTGTTTGACACTGTTGGCGCGGTCAGGTTGCATGCGGAGGTTCCGACACCGGGAAGGTTCTCGGTTTACAATGCGCTGTGCGCGATTGCCGTGGCGACGCATCTGGGGGTCGGTTCTGAGGAGATCACCCAGGCGCTGAAATCCGCCCATGTCAAGGGAAGGATCGAGATGATCCCTGTTTCCGATGAATTTACGCTGATGATCGATTATGCCCACAATGCCATGGCGTTGAAGAGCCTGCTGACAACCCTCAGGGATTACCATCCGGGCCGGCTTGTCTGCCTGTTCGGCTGTGGCGGCAACCGTTCGAGAGACCGGCGCTTTGAGATGGGAGAGGTCAGCGGTCGCCTGGCGGATCTGACGATTATCACCTCGGACAATCCGCGATTTGAGGAACCGATGGAGATCATCGGGGATATCGTTACGGGCATGAAACGGACGGACGGGGTTTATGTGACGATCCCGGACCGTAAGGAGGCCATCCGGTACGCCATCGCCGGTGGTGAACACGGCGATATCATCGTGCTGGCAGGCAAGGGCCATGAGGATTATCAGGAGATCCGCGGTGTCAAGTACCCGATGGACGAACGGGATCTGATCAGGGAGATTCTGGAGGAGGGAACTGTTCCGGGCAGCGGCGCACCGGACATTCATTGACGGCTTCATGCAATTTGCGGATGTCATCATCAATATCTCTCATGAGAAAGTCGATCATTCCTTCAGTTACCGGGTTCCTGAACGGCTGGAGGGGAGGCTTTCGGTGGGGATGCCGGTGCGTGTGCCTTTCGGTTCCGGTAATACTGCCAGACTGGGGTATGTGATTGATCTGAAGGACGAGCCATCCTGCGATCCCTCCATCCGGGTCAAGGAGATCGAGGACATTGAGACCGGGAAGCTCCCAGTGGAGGCGGATCTTGTCCGGCTTGCGGCATGGATGCGCAGGACATACGGCGGTACGATGATTGCTGCGCTGAAGACGGTATTGCCGGTTTCCGCGCGCAGAAGGCATCTCCTGCAGCGCCATGTCATCCTGACCCTTTCGGAGGAGGAGGGCAGGACGCTTCTTGCGGAATATGAGCAGAAGCACCGTACGGCGCGCGCCAGACTTCTGCGGGCACTGCTGGAGGAACCCGGGCATGTGCTGCCCTACGGCCCTGTCACAACAAAGCTTCGAACGACTGCGCAGACACTGCATCAGATGGAAAATGCCGGTGTGCTGCGCATTTCTTCTGAAATCACCTACAGAGATCCGGTTGCGCTCCGGGCAGCTGCCGGAGCGGAGCAGGCGCATACGAAACCTTTGGTACTGAGTCTGGAACAGCAGCGGATCGCAGATGAGGTGCTGGAGGATTACGACCATGGGATCCGCCGCACCTATCTGATCCATGGCATCACAGGCAGCGGCAAGACGGAGGTGTATATCCGCCTGATTGAAGGGGTTGTCGCCAGGGGGCAGCAGGCCATCGTCCTGATCCCTGAGATCTCGTTGACCTGGCAGACATTGATGCGCTTCTGGCGTCATTTCGGAGACCGCGTTTCAGTGATGAATTCTTCTCTGTCAGAAGGGGAGCGATATGATCAGGCGGAGCGTGCCCGAACCGGCGGACTGGATGTCATCATTGGTCCGCGTTCTGCGCTGTTCACGCCTTTTCCGGATACGGGTCTGATCATCATCGATGAGGAACATGAACCCACCTACAAAAGTGAAAATATGCCCCGGTATCATGCGCGGGAAACAGCGATCCAGTATGCCTCCATTGTCCCCCATGGGGCAAGTGTCATCCTGGGCAGTGCAACGCCTTCGCTGGAGTCTGCTTACCGGGCCAGGACCGGAGCGTACAGACTGTTTACGCTGAACAGGCGTCTGACGGGCGGAACGCTGCCGGAGGTGGAGATTGCGGATCTCAGGGAGGAACTGAAGTCCGGCAACCGCTCCATTTTCTCAGGAGCGCTGCAGGAGCGGCTGACACAGACGCTCGCGCGGGGAGAACAGGCGATGCTGTTCTTGAACAGACGGGGACTTGCGGGTTTTGTATCCTGCCGGGCCTGCGGTCATGTGTTCAAGTGTCCGCACTGTGATGTGTCTCTGACGGAACATGGAGGGGGGAGACTGGTCTGCCACTACTGTGGCTACGAGGAGCAGGCCGTCCGGATCTGTCCTGTCTGTGGTTCCCATTATGTGTCCGCTTTCCGTGCCGGGACAGAAATGGTGGAACGGACGCTGCACAGCCAGTATCCGGGTGCACGGATTCTGCGGATGGATGCGGATACCACACGGCGTAAAGGCAGCTTCGAGGAGATCCTTACAGCGTTTGCCAACCGGGAGGCGGATGTCCTGATCGGTACCCAGATGATCGTCAAGGGGCATGATTTCCCGGCAGTGACGCTGATGGGCGTCCTGGCGGCGGATATGTCTCTCTCAGCCGGAGACTACAGGGCGTCGGAGCGGACCTTTCAGCTGCTGACACAGGCGGCTGGCCGGGCGGGTCGGGGGGAGAGACCGGGCCATGTTGTCATCCAGACCTATCAGCCGGAGCATTACGCGATTCGCCACGCCGCCAGTCAGGACTATGATGCGTTCTACCGGGAGGAGATGGGTTACCGCGGGATGCTGCTCTACCCACCCTATGCCCATCTCCTGGTGATTCAGTTCTATGCCGGAGAGGAGAAAACGGGTGTCCGCATCGCCAATGCCGTGCGGGCAACGATTGAAAGAGCCGGGATGATGACAGACAGCTGGAAGGAGGCACCGGTGGTCATTGGCCCCGCGCCCGGCAGAATCTCACGCATCGAGGATGTCTTTCGCTATGCGGTATATGTCCGGCACCGTGATCCGGAGGTGCTGATCTCGCTGCGGCAGATCATCGAGACATCTTTCCATCAGGAGACCATCGGTGAGGGCACCGGTATCCAGTTTGATCTGGATCCGATGAATGGATTTTAATATTGTCTGAAACTGATTGGATGTGGTATAATAATTGGTCAGTTGTTGTGATGAATCTGTGTCAAAGAATAGAAGGAAGAAACAGAG
>JAFSYF010000026.1 GCA_017443695.1 Butyrivibrio sp. | reverse complement strand
TCAGGACGATACGGTTGAATGACATCATCGACATGGCGATCATGGCGTTTGTCTTCTACAAAGTCCTGTATTTTTTGGCACGGACAGGCTCCGGGCGGGTCCTTCGGGGCATCCTGTTCCTGGTGTTGGCGCTGCTTCTGGCCCGTGCGCTGGATCTCTATATGATCAACTATGTATTCGGGAAAACCTTTGAGCTGGGTGTCCTGGCCCTGTTGGTCATATTCCAGCCGGAGATCCGCTCCCTGCTTGAAAAGATGGGCGGCATCACCAAGTACATCCCCGGCCGCAACAGCCCCAAGGATGTGGAAAACGCCATCACCCAGGTGGTTCTGGCCTGCCGGGATCTGGCTGCGACGAAGACAGGCGCACTGATCGTTTTTGAGCGCGACAATATGCTGGATGAACCCATCAAGACCGGTACGCTGATCCACGCAGATGTAAAGGCGGAACTGCTCAAAAACATCTTTTATCCGAATACGCCGCTGCATGACGGCGCGGTGATCATACGGGGCGGGAGGATCGAGGCGGCCAGCTGCATGCTTCCTCTCACCAATCAGACCCACCTGAGCCGCGAGCTGGGTATGCGCCACCGGGCCGGCATCGGCATGAGCGAAGCCTCCGATGCGGTGGTGGTTGTGGTCAGCGAAGAGTCCGGCTCCATCAGCGTGGCTGTGGAAGGCATCCTGAAGCGGCATCTGACGGAGGAAACCTTTGAGCGGATCCTGAAAAACGAATTGCTGCAGGACCAGGAAGAAAAGCAGTCGAAGCTGCGGACGATCGCGCAGAATGTGTTCATGAAGGACAGGAACGATGGCCGTAATTGATAAGATCATCAGAAGCAAAACTTTCTATATCGTGATCTCCTGCATCGCCTCTGTGATCCTCTGGATGTATGTGGCGAGTTATGAGAATACCACCCAGACCGTCACCCTGACGGGGCTGGAAGTGAAGTACATCGGCGGGGAAGACATCCTTCAGGATCGGAACCTGCTGGTGACCGACAAGGATGTGCAGGATGTGACGCTGACGCTGCTGGTGAAGCGCAGCCTCGTTTCCCAGCTGACAAACGACACGGTGCATGTCAGCGTGGACCTTCGGGATATCCGCAGCAGCGGCGATTATGACAGGGTCTATACCATCAGTTATGATAACGTGGACGAAGAGGACGTGATCGTCACCCGCCGTGTACCCGAGTATATGAAGGTGAAGATCGACCGCATGGACGTGAATCCCGAAGTTGTAGTGCGGGGCGTTTTCGACGGCACCGTTGCCGAAGGATATATGCGGGAGCCCATCATCTACTATCCCGAGACCATCGAAGTCAGCGGCCCGGAGAGTGTCATATCCCAAATCGCTTACGCCAAGGTGGTCATCGACCGGGAGGAACTGACACGGACGGTCAGCGGCGTGGTGGAGTTCGTCCTGGTGGACAGCGACGGGCAGCCCATCGAAAGCCCGGAGATCACAACCTCTGTAGATGAGATTCAGTACACGATCCCCATCGTCATGATGAAGGATGTGGGGCTCACGGTGAACCTCCTGTCCGGCGGCGGAGCAACGGAGGACAACGCTGTGGTACGCATTGACCCCCCCACCATTTCCATCACAGGGGATGCGGAGCTGCTCAGCAGCATCAACCAGATTCAGTTGGGCACCATTGACCTGGCCTCCTTCGCCCAATCCACCACGGAAACTTTCGCTATCGTCCTGCCCAACGGTGTCAACAACCTTTCCGGAGAGAAGGAAGCCACGGTGACCGCTTCCATCAAGGGCCTGGATACCAAGCGGATCATCACCACCAACATAAGCTTTGTCAATGTGTCCCAGGGCTATCGGGCGAGGAGCATCACGCAGTATAAAGAAGTGCTGATCCGAGGTCCCAAGGAGATCATCGACCTGATCGACAAAGACAATATCCGCATCATCGGCGACCTGGCGGACATCGGGAATGCGGTCGGGCGCTACAGCGTGCCTACTACCGTGGAGATCCTCGGTTATCGGGAAGCAGGCGTCGTGGGAGACAATTACAACGTAGTGGTTTCCCTGGAGCTGGATGTGCCGGAGGAAGAGGAGACGGAGGAACCATGACGCAGAGCGCCATCGTAGAAGGTCTGACTGCCAATGGGGATGCCATGGTCCGGGTATACCAGAAATCTGCCTGCGCCCATGATTGTTCGGAATGCGCCGGCATCTGCGGTGCGAAAAAGACCATCACCGTGCAGGCCAGAAACCCTCTTCGGGCCCGCCCCGGCGATCTTGTCACCGTGGAGACCCTGACACAGCGGATCATCCAGGCAGCGGCACTGGTCTATCTCCTTCCCCTGGCAGTGCTCCT
>JAFSYF010000190.1 GCA_017443695.1 Butyrivibrio sp. | reverse complement strand
GCAGGGATTCCCTCCCGCTCATTACCCTCGGGATCCGTCGAGACGGAAAACTACCGGGAATTACTTCTTCTTGTCATCGAGGAAACGCATCCGCTGATCGCGTTCATAGGCAGACGGATTCTGGATCATGACACCGTGCTTCTGCTGACGGGCGAACTCACGCTTGCAGTTGAGACAGATACTGCCGAAAGAGATGGGCGTCCCACAGACCTCGCAGTAGTTGTCCATGAAGACCATTCTTCCTCCCGCCTTATAGGTGATGCGGCCGTCGCGGATCCATCCCTTGACCTTGCTCTGAGGGATGTTGAAATGCTCCGCCACCTGCTGTTCTGTGACATCATTGGCGCGGATATAATCCCTGACCTCGACAAAGAGAGCCTGATCCGCACAGACGGGACAAAGACCATCCGGAGAGTCCTGAAGAACCCGGCGTCCGCATCGTCTGCACATCGGAAGCTGTTCAATCACTTCGGAGGGGGAGGATTCTCCCGTGGGCGATGCCTCACCACGAAGCTGTGCAATCAGTTTTTTTCGTTCATCCGCGTTCATGCAATCATCATATCATAAAAATGAATTATTTTCATCATAATCTACGAAAGACTGTTCAAAAAAAACAAAATGTTATATAATATGACAGAACTGTACTGACGTAACATGCAGGCGGGAACAACATGATATAGGGGGAAGAGAGATGCTTGCTTCACTGATACCGCTGTTTGATGATGCCATGAAGGTCTGTGCGTATTCCATCTTCGCACAGAAGGAGAATCACCTGCTGAATCCCTACAGGGAGGGAACCGGACGCTACGACGGTGCCGGTACGATAGCCGGCCTGGAGATCGTGGACAGCATGGGAATGGAGACGCTGTCCGGAGATCGTGAGGTCTTCATACAGATGGATAATGTGTCCATGTATGCAGATCTGAGAGAGCAGTGCAAGGCACCCCATGATAAGTTGGTGCTCCTGTTGGATAATTCCGTGGAACCCACCGAACAGAACATCCGACGACTGCATGAGCTGCGGGACCAGGGCTATAAGCTGGCCATGCGGAAGCTGAAGGTCAGCCGCTTTGAGGAATATCGTCAGGTGTTGAGTCAGTGCGAGTATATCCTGTTAGACCACAAGCGGATTGATATCAACAAGGCCAGGGTCTATTTCGGCAAGGTCTATCCGAACATCAAGCTCTGCGCGGTCAATGTTGACACACAGGATGATTACGATATGCTGACGGAGCACGGCGGTTACAACCTCTATGAGGGACCGTTCTTCCGTATGCCGGTGCATGAGAGCCAGACCGATGTCAGCCCGTTGAAGGTCACCTATATTGAATTGCTGAATGTGGTGAATGAGCCCGATTTCGATCTGACGGACGCGGCGGATGTCATCGGAGAGGACGCGGCGCTGGTGATCTCCCTGCTGGAGATGGTGAACCACATGGCGGTCAACTCCGAGATCACCTCTGTACGTCATGCGGCAGCCATGCTCGGACAGAGAGAACTGAAGAAGTGGATCAACACCGCGGTGACCAAGGAGCTCTGTGCCGACAAGCCCAGCGAGATCACGAGGATCTCCATGCTGCGTGCGAAATTCGCCGAGAATCTGGCGCCGATCTTTGAGATGGGCGGCCTCTCCTCTGAGCTGTTCCTGATGGGGCTGTTCTCCGTGCTGGACATCATGCTGGGCAAGACAATGGAGGACAGCCTGAAGATGGTCAAGGTCTCCAAGAACATCTCCAATGCGCTGATCAATGGCACCGGAGAACTGGCACCTGTGTTGAACTTCGTCAAGGAGTATGAGAACGCCTCCTGGCAGGAGATCTCCCGTATCATGGTGCTGGGTGATATGGATATGGATCAGGTCTATAAGGCATATCTGGAGGCGCTGAAGTGGTACCGTGACCTGATCGGCAATGCCGGCTGAGATGGTGGACGCTGTTTGTGAATTATGATAGTATGGATGTCGTTCCGTGGAAGGATCCGGAACGGCATTCTTTTATAGGGAGGATAAAGAAATGAACCGTTCATGCGGAATACTGATGCCGATCTTCTCATTGGCATCACGTTACGGAATCGGTTGTCTGTCAAAGGAAGCATATGATTTTGTTGATTTTCTGGCCGAATCCGGTCAGAGCTACTGGCAGATCCTGCCGGTGGGCCCCACGGGCTTTGGCGACTCGCCCTATCAGCCCTTCTCGGCGTTTGCCGGCAATCCGTACTTCATCTGCCTGGAGACACTGATCGAGGAGGAACTGCTGACACGGGAGGAATGTGACAGCAGGGATTTCGGCACGGACCAGGAGCGGGTGGATTACGGTGCACTGTATGAGCATCGTTTTGCCGTGCTGCGGCTGGCCCATGGTCGATTTACCGAAAAGGCGGAGAAGCAGCCGGAGGACAAGGATGCGGTTGCTTTTGCTGCGTTCAGAAAACGGGAGGCGTGGTGGCTGGATGACTATGCACTGTTCTCCGCCATCAAGGAGGAACAGGGCGGACGCGCCTGGATCGACTGGGAGGATGACAAGCTGCGGCTGCATGACGAAACGGCACTGAAAAAGGCAGCAAAGCGGCTGGAGGAGGAGCTTGACTTTATCGCCTTCTGTCAGTACGAATTTGATAAGCAGTGGCAT
>JAFSYF010000189.1 GCA_017443695.1 Butyrivibrio sp. | reverse complement strand
TGCACTGTGGAAGTCAGCAGGGACGGTTTGGAAGACAGGAAGTCAGCAGGGAAGTCAGCAGGGACGGTTCTATCTGTCTTGCACTTCTCTGCAAGACAGTAGAACCGTCCCTCTGGCTTCCCCGCATGACAAAAGAACCGTCCCTCTGGCTTCTCGCCCTGCACGACGGGGTGCTGGCGCTCAGGGCCCATGTCACGAACACAGGAAAACGGGCCGGCAGGGAGGTGGTACAGTTCTACTGCTCCGCCCCGGATGGGCGGCAGGTGCTGTACCATGGGACGCTGCGGCGATCCTCCCTGATCTGCAGGGGTGATCTCCAGCGCTGCGCCATCCATATCCTGCAGGTGATTGCACGATGTGTGGGCGTACCAATCGAGTAGGGAAACAACAGCCCGTAGCTCTCCGCTACGGGCTGTGATTTATGTCGGAATCATGATTGTGGTGCGGCTGTGTGCACTGTTCAAACCGTCCAGTCCCACTCCAGATGTTCGACATCCTCCTCGGTCAGGCGGTCGCCGACCTGGACCTCGATGATGTGGACGTCCGTGATCGCCCGGATGGCGTGCTTCATACCCAGGGGAATGACGACGGTGTCACCGCGGTGTACGGGTTTCACGACGCCATCGAGTACGACGGCACCCTCGCCCTCGACGATGACCCATGTCTCGGCGCGGTGTTGGTGTGTCTGGTAGGAGATGTGCTGCCCGGCCTTGATCCGCAGATGCTTCGTGAGGGAGTTGTTGCCGGTGCTCTGGCCTCTGTGGTCCAGCACCTCGTATTCGCCCCAGGCCCTCTTCTCCACCATGGGCCGCTGGTCCTTCAGATGCTCCTTGAGGTAGCTGCTCTGGTGCTTGTCCGCCACCAGGATCCCGTCCGGCGTGGCGGCCACGGCGATGTTCTTGAGCCCCATGGCGATCAGGGGCAGCTGGAGTTCGTTGATGATGTGGGTGTTCTCGCAATCCACTGCCTTGGCAGTGCCCGAGACCTCATCCGGCATGGCCTCGGTCAGTGTGTTCCAGGTGCCGAGGTCCTTCCATTCGCCCGAGTACCGGACCACGGAGATGTCGGTTTCCGTCTCCACCACCGCGTAATCGAAGGAGGTCGTGGGAAGCGTGCTGTAATTGCTGGTGAGATCGTCATAGGTGTTGAATCCGAACTGCGTCCGCGCCAGGTCCAGCACATAGGACAGCCGGAAGGCGAACGCGCCGCCGTTCCACAGGGCGCCCTCTGCGATGAGGCCGGCAGCCTCCTCCTCCGTGGGTTTCTCCTTGAAGGCACGGACCCGGCAGATGCTCTCCTCGTTCTCCGGGAAGATATAGCCGTATTTGGCACTCGGGTAGGTCGGGTTGATGCCCATCAGGGTCAGGTTCGACCCGTGCCGCGCCTGTTCGTCCATCTCCAGCAGGGTCCGAAAATACCCCGCCTCGGTGTAGGGATCCACGGGGCACGCCACCACCGTGTCATCGGCGGCCACACCACACCTGTCATGCAGATATGCCGTCGCCAGCGCGATGGCGGGGAAGGTGTCTCTCCGCTCCGGCTCCACCGAAATATCCACATCGCCCAGCAGGGACCGGATGCTGTTCACCTGACTCTCCGAGGTGGCGACGACAATCCGGGCGTCCGGATCCGCCTCCCGGATCATGCGGAACATGCGCTGAATCATGGATTCATGCGTCCCATCCGCCGCCCGGAGGACCTTCAGGAACTGCTTCGATCTAACGTCATTTGACAGTGGCCAGAGACGCTTCCCCGAACCACCGGATAGAAGTATAATGTTCAATGCTCTCTCCTGACATTAATTTTGTACTTTTGTTATCATACCATCTATTTCATACACGGACAAGAGATGGACAAGGAGCGCATCGACATATATGATGGTTTCAGGGAGATGGAAGTATGGCGATTGCGTCGGTATTTGAGAAGGTGCGCTGGCTTGCGCGGAACTATATGAAGCTCCGCGATTATGCCGCGTTCAATTTCTATCAGGATACGGTGTGTCTGCGGGCGATCCGGAAGTCCCCGCTGTTCGATGAGGCGTACTACCGCCGGAACCATCCGGAGGTCCAGCCCGGGGAGGACGCGGCGGAGCACTATCTGCGGAACGGCCGCAAGCCCGGCATGGACCCCTCCGAATACTTCTGCTCCGAGGAGTATCTGACCCTCCACTGTGATGTGGCGGCCACGAAGATGAATCCGTTGCTGGCCTATGAGCTCTATGGCCGGGATGTCAACTATGAGATCTCCGGACTGCAGCAGCGGGACCCGGTGTTCCCGGAGGGTGCCGTAACCGTCGAGCGGGTCTACACCCGGCACCCGGCGGCGCCGGATGGCACCTCTGTGTCCGCCATCGTGGCCTGTTTTGTACCCGACGGGCGCATCCCGGAGACGCTGCTGTTCCTGCTGCGGGGGCTGCAGGAGGTGGCGGACGATATCGTCCTCGTGGGGGACTGCCCGCTGTTCCCGGAGGAGCTGGACCGGCTGGAGGGGATCGTATGCTACGCGCGGTTCGAGCGGCATGGGCAGTATGATTTCGGTTCTTACAAAAGAGGTCTCGCCTGGCTGCGGCAGGCCGGTCTCCTTGCGCCCGGGACTGTGGATACGCTGCTCATTCTCAACGACTCCTGCTACGGGCCGGTGTATCCGTTCTCTGAACTGTTGACGCGCATGTCGCAGGAGGCCTGTGATTTCTGGGGGCTGAACGGCTACCTGCACGGCAAGAACCGGCCTTTTCCCTCGTATATCTCCTCCAATTTCTATGTGTTCCGTGCCAGGGTGGTGGATTCCGGCTGCATCGATGCTTTTTTCCGTCAGATCGAGCATCCTTATGACCGGAACGGGGTGATCCTGAAGCTGGAGAGCGCGTTCACGGACTATCTGGCCGCCCGGGGGTTTCTGTGGCGGATGGTCTGCGGGGACCCGTCGCTGGACAGCATCTACAATCCGCTGACCCTGTTGAAGATATACCGGATCCCGTTGGTCAAGAAGAAGGCTTTTCAGCGGGTTCAGACGGAGAACATGAACGAGGTCATGGCCATCCTCCGGGCGAATCAGCCGGCGCTGGCGCAGCAGATCACGTATGCGCCGAAGGGGCCTGCAGACTTCCGGCTGCCCTCCATCGCGGCGCACCGTGCAGCCATGACAGACCTCGTCCGGCGTCTTGCGGAAAAAGCGGGGGGCGGACAGCCGATCCGGGTGCTGTTCCTGACCGGCGGCTGGGATTCGTTCCTGGGGCTTGCGCTGTTCAAAGAGATGGTGGCGGATCCCGCCTGGTCACCAGTCATCGCGGTGATCCCGGATCTGCGCCGGGGGGCTGATGCGGGGATGCAGATCCTCTTAGAGATGGCGAACCGGGAGAAGGCGCTGGTGGATCATGGGGTTGATCCGGACAGGCTCCTGCGGCTGCGGCCGGATCATCTGGATCAGTGGCCGGATGTCTGCGGGGGCTATGATATCGTGATCTACCAATCGGCCCAGGGGTACTCCTGCTATCGGTACCTCCCCAAGTATGCGGCGGGGAGGGATTTCCTGCCGGTGATCGTCAATGATGACACGATGGATGCCGCATACGACGAGCGGGTCCTGCGCTTCGATGCCTACCGGTATGCGTGGCGGGTGTATTTCACACAGGCGGAGACCCTTGCGCGTTTCCAGGCGCTGTGTGCAGACGGCGGGAGCTATGCCGCCCCCGCCGCTTCAGGTGAGATGATGATGCAGGATCTGCGGCATCATTCATTATCAAAGACGTCCAAGCCTACCACACCACCCATGCCGTAAGACCGCCTCGTGTCGCTCTTTTCTATCATATTTACCGGTGAAACTAACTGAGTATCCTCGGGATTCATCAAATCCGGATCCCCCAGATCCATCTGCAGGATGTTACCACCATCGTTTGAATCTGCCGGACTCTGTCCCCCGGTATTCTGATGAAAGTTCTCCAAACCCTGCATGACATCATCTGCTCCCGGGTTGCTATTCGACTGATTCGCTTCATTTATCAATCTATCCGCAATGTTGAATAAATCCACCATTGATGAATTACCAACGTCAGTGACAGTAATACCGTTGCTAAGCGCGGGATCCGCGGTATCCGAAACGACCATATCCGCCATACTATCTTTTGCATTCATAGTGTTGAAACCACCACTATTCTCACCGACAGTGATACCGTCGTCTGAAGAATTGCCGTCGGGTGAGGTCACGCATGCATACAGGTCACTCTCTTGATTGACATCCCCAATTACTGGATTGTTATTACTCAATTGCTGCAATAAACTCTCGTTCGACAGACCGCCGTATACCAGATCCAGTTCATCGTCGTCCAGCATCATGCCTGCATTTGCTATGAGACTCTTCTTCTCTTCTCTTGAATTCGCCTTTTCTACCTGTTGCTTAAGCTTGCCCGTGAGTTGCATCTCATAACCTCCATTCAGTATGGCGATACGCGTAACTGCTCCGTACCAGTTCTGAACAGTTACCCTTTGTATTACATAGCATTGTACACCCCTGCGCTTCCATTGGCGACAAATTGCGCCGCTCTGTGAATCAAAAAAGGGGGCTTGCGTCCCCCGGGCTATCCTGTCTATCGGATAGCACCTTTTTGTATCTTCATAACGTTTCTGCTGGTGCTCGTTCATCCTTTCCGCATCCAGGCTCTATGAAGTTTCGTTAGCATGGTTTTGTCTGTATGTCAATGAGTCAGGAATATGCCGGTTATTTCTGGGGTTTTAAGCTCTCAATGAAATCCCTGTGGTTGTTCTTCCCGGATTCGCTAAATAGTTTCTGCAGGTCAAAGCCATCACCGGCGTCTATGGTGATATCCGTGTACTCCGGTTTCTCGGTCAGGAAAGGATCGTTATCCTCATTCGGGTTGCCAAAGGAATGGCCGTTGTTGACGTCAAATTGTGGGTTGTCCTGTCCAAGCAGGTTGGAAGTGTCATCCGCTCCATTCAAATCTCCGGCTGGATTCTGCTGATCTGAATCGATGGGCGCGTCGCTTCCCGGCAGATCGCCCGCAGATTTCATCAATTGCTGAATGGCGTCCGCGACTTCGGGAGAGAGCCCATTGTTGCCCAGATATTCTTCCAATGACTGTTCGTTCATTTCGTACTGGGCACCACCGGATACCAGATCCAGCGTGTCATCATCCAGCGCGTTGCTGGCTGTCTCCAGCAGCTGCAGCATCGTGCGGTCGTCCTTGCAGTCACGCATCTCTTTCCGCAGCTTCTTATCCAGCAGTCCTTTTTTCTCGAAGATCCCCATCTTTCATGTCTCCTTCCGAGCGGTGGAAAACCTTTTCATATATTATACACCCGTGAATCGCCGGTGGCGACATTTCTGCATATGGCTAATCAGTCGACCCTAGAGGAAGACAGGGGGAAGACAGGGGGACGGTTCTTTTGGCATGACAGAGGCATGACAGAGG
>JAFSYF010000188.1 GCA_017443695.1 Butyrivibrio sp. | reverse complement strand
GCTGAGGGCGTACCAATAAGGTGAATTAAGCAAGCACGGGGCGTATTGGAATGCGAAGCCGCGCCCCGTGCGTAACTGTTCAGAACTGGTTCTGAACAGTTACTAGCATGTTTATCTAAAGAAAGGGGCAATGTCATGTACCGAAAAGTCGACACCGATATGGGTTTCACCTCCCGTGAGCATGAGGTGGAGCAGTTCTGGAAGGATACGAACACCTTTGAGGAGAGCGAGCGCATCAGAGAGGGACAGCCGCTCTATATGTTCTACGACGGGCCGCCGACGGCCAATGGTAAGCCGCATATCGGTCACGTCCTGACCCGTGCCATCAAGGATATGATTCCGCGTTACCGCACCATGAAGGGGTATCAGGTTCCCCGGAAGGCGGGGTGGGATACCCACGGTCTGCCGGTGGAGCTGGAGGTGGAGAAGGCACTGGGGATCGAGGGCAAGGAACAGATCGAGGAGTACGGGATCGAGCCCTTTATCAAGAAGTGTAAGGAATCCGTCTGGCAGTATAAGGGAATGTGGGAGGATTTCTCCGGGACCGTCGGTTTCTGGGCGGACATGGATCACCCCTATATCACCTATGAGGATGATTATATCGAGTCCGAATGGTGGGCACTGAAGGAGATCTGGGATAAGGGCCTTTTGTATAAGGGCTTCAAGGTGGTACCCTATTGCCCGCGCTGCGGTACGCCGTTGTCCTCCCATGAGGTGGCGCAGGGCTATAAGGTGTTAAAAGAGCGTTCAGCGGTGGTGCGGTTCAAGGTCAAGGGGGAGGATGCGTATTTCCTGGCCTGGACGACGACGCCCTGGACCCTGCCCTCCAATATCGCGTTGTGCGTGAATCCGGAGGAGACCTATGTCAAGGTGAAGGCGGTGGACGGCAATGTCTACTATCTGGCGCAGGCCCTGGCGGATAACGTGTTGAGTGCGCTGTTACAGGCAAAGAAGGGGGAGGAGGCACCGAAGGGACCCGCCTATGAGGTGCTGGAGACCTTTGTCGGCAAGGATCTGGAATATAAGGAGTATGAGCCGCTGTATGAGTGCGCGGCACAGGAGACGGAGCGTCAGCATAAGAAGGCGTTCTTCATCTACTGTGACGGATATGTCACCATGAGTGACGGTACCGGTATCGTCCATATCGCACCGGCCTTCGGTGAGGATGATGCGCGGGTGGGCCGCAAGTACGATGCGCCCCTGGTGCAGATGGTGGACAGTGAGGGTAAGCTGAAGGCGGAGACGCCGTTTGCCGGGATGCGCTGCAAGCCCACCCAGAAGGAGATGGATGAGGGGGCGGTTTCGGCGGATCCGGAGGTGCTGAAGGATCTGGACAAGCGGGGGCTGCTGTTCTCTGCGCCGAAGCTGGAGCATGACTATCCGCACTGCTGGCGCTGCGATACGCCGCTGTTGTATTATGCGCGTTCCTCCTGGTTCATCAAGGTGACCGAGGTGAGGGAGGATATGATCCGCAACAACCAGGAGATCAACTGGATCCCGCCGACCATCGGCAAGGGCCGGTTCGGGGACTGGCTGGAGAATATCCAGGATTGGGGCATCTCCCGTGACCGTTACTGGGGAACGCCGCTCAATGTGTGGGAGTGCCCGGATTGCGGTGCGCAGACGGCCATCGGTTCCAGACAGGAGCTGGCGGATCGCTCCGGGGATGCTTCGGCGCTGAATACGGAGCTGCATCGTCCCTACATCGACCGTTTTGAGATCAAGTGTGAGAAGTGCGGCGGGGCCATGCACCGGGTGAAGGAAGTGATCGACTGCTGGTTTGATTCCGGGGCCATGCCTTTTGCGCAGCTGCATTATCCTTTTGAGAATAAGGAACTGTTCGAGAAGGAGTTTCCGGCGCAGTTCATCTCGGAGGCGGTGGATCAGACCCGTGGGTGGTTCTATTCACTCCACGCGGAAGCAACGCTGCTGTTTAACAAGCCGGCCTTCAAGAATGTCATCGTGCTCGGTCTGGTGCAGGATGAGAACGGCCAGAAGATGAGCAAGAGCAAGGGGAATGCGGTGGATCCCTTCGAGGCGCTGGCGACCTACGGCGCAGATGCGATTCGGTGGTATTTCTATACGAATTCCGCCCCCTGGCTGCCCAGTCGCTTCGCCGGCAAGACGGTGCTGGAGGGACAGCGGAAGTTCCTGTCAACGCTGTGGAACAGCTATTCCTTCTTCGTGCTGTATGCGAACATCGACGGGTTTGACGCCGCGGAGCACGAACTGGTGCGGGAGGATCTGACCACCATGGACCGGTGGATTCTGTCCCGGCTGAATACGATGATCGGTGAGGTGGATCGCCGGCTGGATGCCTATCAGATACCGGAGGCGGGCAAGGCGCTGGATGCCTTTGTAGACGAGTTGTCCAACTGGTATGTGCGCCGCTGCCGTGAGCGTTTCTGGGCGCCGGGGCTGGAGGCGGACAAGGTCGCGGCCTATATGACGCTCTATACGGCGCTGGTACAGACGGCCAAGGCGGCTGCGCCCATGGTGCCCTTCATCACAGAGGCGATTTATCAGAATCTGGTGCGGGGTGGAGACCGCGCGTTCAAGCCTGCGGAGGCCGGGGAGCAGGTGCCTGCTTCCATCCATCTGTGTGATTTCCCTGCGGCAGATGCATCCTTCATCGATGCGTCGCTGGAGAAGAGCATGGATATGGTGCTGGATGTGGTGGTGCTGGGTCGCGCGGCCCGGAATGCGGCGGCTGTCAAGAACCGCCAGCCCATCGCGCAGATGCTGGTCAAGAGTGAGGATACGCTGGAGGAGGCTTATCAGGAGATCATCCGCGATGAGCTGAATGTCAAGTCCGTGGAATTCACATCGGATGTGCGCGGGTTGACGGATTACACCTTCAAGCCGCAGCTGAAGACGGTGGGACCAAAGTACGGCAAGGTGCTGGGCGGTATAAAGGCGCATCTGTCCGCGCTGGACGGCAATGCGGCCATGGATGAGCTGAACAGCAGCGGCGCCCTGCGCTTCGAGGTGGATGGGACCGCCGTGGAGCTGATCAGAGAGGATCTCCTGATTGAGACGGCGCAGCGGGAGGGTTATCAGTCCGCAGAAGACGGACGGTTCACCGTGGTGCTGGATACGAAGCTCACACCGGAACTGATCGAAGAGGGCTATTTCTACGAGGTGATCTCCAAGCTGCAGACCATGCGGAAGGATGCGGGCTTTGAGGTCATGGACCGGATCACCGTGGGCATGTCCGGGAGTGATCGGGTGCTGGCGGTGGTGCGTGCGCGGGATGAGGCGCTCAGGACCAAGGTGCTGGCCGATGAGATCACGACGGGCGAAGCACTGGAAGAGGGCGCGGTAGAAGGCAGTATGCTGACGAAGGATTGGGATATCAATGGAGAACAGATCCGGATCCGCGTGACCAGGGTTACTGCATAACACATAACGGACGGAAAGGAGATCCCGTTTGAGAAAGAGACCGATGCGGCAGGACACGATACTAGCTGGTCTGATGCTGCTCTGTGCAGGACTGACGGCATGTGCCGGGACAGGCGGCGGGCAGCAGACGGTGCAGGAAGAGCAGACAGCGCAGCAGGTGACGGTACCTGCCTCCCATGTGGTGCTGACGGTGGCAGCCCGCAGCGGGTCACATACAGATGTGATAAATTCCGTCAAGGCAGATTTTGAGCAGAGCCATAACTGCACCGTGGAGGTGCTGGGCATGGAGGCGGATGAGCTGGTGGAGCTCGTCAGTGAGGATGCCGAGCGGGAATATGGCAGCTATGATCTGGTCATGATCGATGATCCGCTGATGCCGCAGTATATGGAGGATGGCGTCCTCTATAACCTGACGGCGGCCGGTTACACCGATGATCCGGATTTTGTGGACAAGTCCCTTGCCCTGGGCAAGGATCCCTATGCCCTGGGCCCGACCTATGCACTGCCTTTTACCGGCAATGTGCAGCTCCTGTTCTACAATAAGGAACGGGTCGGCGGGGGTGCGGATATCTCCACCTGGCAGGGGGTTCTGGCGGCGGCCAGGGCGGCGCAGGAGGCCGGATACCACGGTTACTGTGTCCGGGGTCAGTCGGGGAACCCCGTGGTGTCGGATTTTCTGCCGATCCTGTGGGCCTACGGCGGGGATATCTTCGATGACAATGACCAGGTGATCATCTACAGCAAGGAATCCATTGCCGCGCTTTCCTTCTATCTGGAACTCCTGGAGACAGGGGTCAATCAGGACAAGGATACCATCATCAAAGAAGTGCAGGGGGGAGAGGCGGCTTTTGCACTGGGCTGGCCATCCTGGTTTATCAGTGGAGATGGCGCGTCAGCATCATATGAACAGATTCCGTCCAAAATGGTGGATACCTCTGAAGCGCTGTCGACCGGAGAGATCGGCAACTGGATGATGGGTGTCACGGCCAATACGACGCAGCCGGCGCTGGCGATGGAGCTGTTGATCTATCTCACCAGCAGGGAGGTCCAGCGGAAGGCCATCGATGCTGGGGGAATCCCTACCAGAACCAGCATTTTCGTGGATCCGATGGTGGAGGTCAAGCATCCCTATCTGGAGGTGATCCACGCGGGTACAATCAATTCCCGGGTGCGGCCCCGGACCTCGAAATGGGCACAGATCGAGGAGGTGTTCGGTGCAGAGCTCTCCGCCTGTATTGAGGGCAAAAAGACCGCGGCCGATGCCCTGCAGGCCGCGCAGGACGCGGTAGAAGCGTTGATGGAATAAGGAAAGAACATATGGATACGAATGAGATCGCCAGTGTATTAAAGACTTATACCCAGATGCTGCCGCTGTCGGTGGTGAACAGTGATCCCGTTGCGCAGAACAAGAGCGCGCTGGAGGAGCTGGAGGCACTCTCCGGCACACAGGCGACGGGGGTTGCCTCCGGACAGACCATTGGCACGGGCTTTTCTTCCATGCTTTCGGAGGCGGTGGATGAGCTGCAGCAGAAGCTGCTGACGAATGCCCTCTCCGATGAGGCAGATATGACGACGGGACTGTTCAACCAGATCGTGACCGGTTCTGCGGCGGATGGTTCCACCGGCCCGCAGCTGACGGGACTTTCGGAGATGCTGTCCAATGGCGGACTCGACACGGATCAGCTGGGGACGCTGGCGGCTTCCCTGGGCCTGGATACCGGGGCGGCGACAGGCAGCGCCACGGCAGATGCGGGGCGGGATGCGCTGCTGCAGAATTTCTCCAATCTCTCCGCGTTCTCCGCGCTCTCGGGCTTCGGTACCAACCTGAACACCTGGCAGAAGCTGCTGGGGCAGAGCGGGGTTGAGGACCTGACGGATATGAGTGATCTGGAAGGGCTGTCCTGATCTATGGAGTTCTTGACGCTGAACAATGGGATACAGATCCCACAGCTGGGGATCGGTACCTACAGACTGAATGATCCGGACATCAGCGAGCAGGCGGTACTGGAAGCACTCCGGGATGGATACCGGCTGGTGGATACGGCGGAGATCTATCATAATGAACGCTATATTGGCAGCGCCCTCCGGGAATGTGGTTTGCCCAGAGAGTCGCTGTTTGTGACGACGAAGATCTGGCCGGCTCATTACCGGGGGGATCGTCCGCGCCGGGCCCTGGAACACTCCCTGAAGCGCCTTGGTTCGGATTATGTGGATCTGCTGCTGCTGCACCAGTATTTCGGGGATTGGAAGAACGCCTGGAAACAACTGGAGCGGATGCAGGAGGAGGGACTCGCGCGGTCCATCGGCGTCTGTAATTTCTATACGGTCCGCAGCATTGCAGAGTTCGATTCTTTCGCCCATGTGGCACCGGCGGTGGATCAGGTGGAGTGCCACCCGCTGATTCAGCACGGTGCGCTCCAGCATTACCTGGAGGGCGTGGGGATCCGCCTGATGGCGTGGTATCCGCTGGGCCATGGCAATACGCTGCTGCTGGAACAGCCGGTACTGATGGAGCTGTCCAGACAGTACCGGAAGTCTGTCCCCCAGATCATCCTGCGCTGGCATATTCAGAAGGGGCATATCGTCATCCCCAAATCCACGAATCCCCGCCACATTAAGGCGGATATCAATGTCTTCAATTTCACCCTGACCGAGGAAGAGATGAAGATGATCGATGGACTGAATATGGGCAGATCCCTGTTGCGCAGGTGGGAGCATTTGGAAAAGATCAAATACTGCATATTGAGGTAGTGCCATGGCCCGACAAATCTCACGGAAGACAGTGCTCAGGAGTGTGGTCAGCATCGGACTGCTGCTGTTTCTCGTCTATCAGGAGTTCATGTTTACGATCATCGGTGACACCTTCTATGCGTTTGATAACGAGCGGCTGGATTTGTCCATCATCCCCTTTGCACTGGTGGGGGGGCTGTATGGGTATGTGGTGAGCTTCATCTGCTTTCTGGTGATCTTTATCATCAAGCTTTTTACGGACGGCTATATGGCGCATGTGCTGGCCATCTATATGCTGGGCGGGTTTTCGATGGCCATGGCGGCGCAGTACAGAAGATTCCGGACGATCCCGCGGACGATATTTACTTTTGTCATATCCATTGTCTCCGTGAGTCTGGTGGCGGCCATGAACGAAATGGTCAGGCAAAGCGATTTCACTTATAATGTGGGCATGCTGGAGCGGTATCTGACCGGGTATTCGTTTTCGCTGTTTATCACATGCCTGGTGCTCTTCCTGTTCTTCCGCTTCGCACCGGATACCGTGAAGAGCTGTTTCCCCATCGGCATCGGGTACACCAGGGAATACGTCAGCAATCTCCTGCTGCAGAACCAGTTAAAGAAGACGAGACTCTCTGTGAAGATCACACTGCTGACCGGTATCCTGGCTGTCGTGATGGGTGCATCCGCCGCGCTGTTCGCCAATATCCTGATAGTATTTTTGACGCACAGTCATTGCGTCAAGCAGCGCCGCCGCGCCGTCAATATGCACTTGCGGCGAAACCTTTACAAGCTTGCCGCGCCCGCGTTCCGTCCTCATCTTTATTGCGCT
>JAFSYF010000187.1 GCA_017443695.1 Butyrivibrio sp. | reverse complement strand
GTCGAATGACCTTGATTCCCATCATCTCACACGAAGAGAATGGAAGCAAATGAAGTTTTATTGAAGATTTACTTCATGATTCTTAAGAAAAACCTCATCCCTCCTCCCGGAAGTTCATCCCCGCGATATACCGTTCGTCGAAGCCGTCGGCGGAGGCGAGGGGGAGTTCCGTGGCAATACGGCGGAGCGCTTCGATGCGCGCCATGCTGCCCGCGGGGTCCTTTAAGACCAGCGCCGCACCGCGCAGACTGGTGTTGCCTGCAGCATGGATCTTCGGCAGCAGTACAGGCGGCAGGAGCCCCAGCGGGGTGAGCCTTGCCACCTCCAGGGCCTCGCCGAAGCTCCCTGCGAGATACACCCGCGCCACCTCTTCCGCGGAGACACCATGGGCCGTCAGGAGCTGCTCCACGCCCGCGCGGATCGCCGCCTTGCCCAGCTGTACCTGACGGATATCCTCCTGTGTCAGCCGGATCCAGTCCCCGGTATTTCCTCTCTCCGCAACAGGGAACCCTTCCGCAAAATACGGTTCCGCAAGGAGTCCCGTCTCATCTACGATCTGACAGCGCACCAGCTCTGCCACCAGCTCCAGCACACCGCTTCCACAGAGGCCAACGGGATACTTCCCCGAGCCGTCCTCCCCTGCCGTCTCCGAAGATGCCCCGCCGATACACTGCCAGTGCACCACAGGCGCATCCTTCTCCCCGGACAGCTGTACATGACAGATGGCGCCGGTCACCCCGGGGACACCGTCCCGGATACTGCCCGCTTCAAACACCGGGCCTGCTGCCGCAGAGGCCACGGTGAGCCGGACCGGGATGTCCGCCGACGCATCGCCCCCCGTGCACACCGCCATCTCCCCGTTGGTGCCGAGATCCAACAGGAGTGCCGTCTCTCCCGGCGGCAGTCTGTCGAAATCCAGCGCCAGCAACCCCGCCGTGATGTCCCCGCCGACGAAGGCACTGATGCCCGGCACCATCCGGAGGGTGATCTTCCGCCATGCCACCGGCATATCCCCGGACAGCACCCCCATGAGTTCCCCCAGCTTCCTTTCTTCCCAGGTCAGGAAGGAAGCGTGATAGGGCGCATGCCCCAGCTCCGCAGGATCCTCTCCCATCAGCAGATAGGCCATGGTCGTATTGCAGGCCACCACCAGCTCCTGTACGGTACCTTCGTCCTGTGACGCATCGCCGCGGCAGAGTGCAGACAGTAGGCTGCCCACATCGCCACGCATGGCAAACATCATCTCCCTGCGTTTTTCCTCATCGCGGCAGGCCTCGATCCGGGAGATCACATCCGCCCCATACCGGCGGGTACTATTGGCGATGGTGCAGACCGTACCCATCCCCCGCTGTGCCGCCAGGGTTGTTGTCCCCAAGTCCAACACTATACCGGTTACGTTTTCAATCCCGTTCCCGGACTCTGTTTCAATTTCCGTTTCGGTGTCGGGTTGGATTTCCGTTTCAGTCTCTGATTCCGTTTCCGCTTTCGTCTCTTCCGATTCCGCCGTCTCAGGCTCCGTCGTCTCCACCACTGCCGCTTCCGGCTCTACCACTGCCGTTTCCGCTTCTGCCGCTTCCGGCTCATTCGCTCTCGTTACTTCCGACTCCTCCACCGTCTCGGCTTCTTCCCGTGCCTCCGCCTCTGTCACCGGCTCTTTCGATGCCCGCCAGTTCTCCCCCAGCATCGACGAGGGCCACTCAATCCGCGCATCCTTCCGGATACTGCTGCAGCACAACAGCCGCCAGCCGTTCCGCAGCGCCACGGGGCCCACCTGCTCACGCTCTGCCGCCGTCGACGCAGGTACTCCCTCCGTGAAGAGCACACGGCAGCCCCCGCAGCGTCCCGTGCCTCCGCAGGGCAGATGCACCGGCAGCCCCGCTTCTTTTGCGAGTGCAGTCAGGGGCATCCTCTCCGGTACATTACCTTCCCAGAGAAGCTGCCCCTCCATGTCCGTAATCGTCACTCTGCATTCTGTCATACGACACCACTATCATCCCACACCGGGTTCTGATTCATCCTCCGCGGCGTCCGTTCCGCCGCCCTTCAGATACTGCGCATAGATCTCCACCTGATCATAGATACAGCGCCAGGAACTCCAGGCGCCTGATGTCACCAGGAAATACCGGCGCCCGTCGTCCGCACCGGAATAACTGGCGGCACAGCAGCCCGACTCATTGACGAAGCCGGTCTTGGCGCAGACCACCAGCCCGTGGGTGTCCTTATCCTCAATCCGGCGCAGGAACCAGTTGGAAATCGTGATCCCCTCCGGATGCTCCGCCGTCGCCGTGGTGGTGTAGATATGCTCTGCCAGCACCTCTCTGCAGAAATCATTCTCCACCGCCGCTTTGAGGATCATGGCCATATCCGTCAGGGAGCAGTAGTGCGCCTCATCGTAGAGCCCGACACAGTTGGTGAAATGCGCTGTCTCATCCAGACCCAACGCCGCCAGCTTGTCATTCATCAGCGCCACGAAATCCTCCTGGCTGCCGGAGACATACTCGGCCAGCGCCACCGCCGCATCCGCCCCGGAGGGCAGTATCGTACCATAGAACAGATCCCGTACCGTGGGGCGCTCCCCCACATCGAAACCAACGATGCTGCATTCATGGCTGAAGGCGTAGTCGGTCATCTCCCGGGTGATCTCCACCGTATCCTCCAGCTGCGCCTCCGTCAGATGCTCCGCCGCCACCAGGATTGTCATGATCTTAGTCATGGAGGCCGGGCTGATCACCTTGTTGCCGTCCCGTTCAGCCACCACATCCCCGGTATCCGCGTCGATCAATATGGCCCCGTCACTGATGACCTTCTCATTCGTAATATTCCGTGTCCGGATGCTGCGGTGGACGCTGTACCCCTCATAGAAGAGATCATGCTGCTCCGCAAAGGCTTCCCCGGCGGTCATCCCCGCATCCTGGTTCTCCTCATCCAGCGCTGAGATCTCCTCCGCTGCATCCATCGGATTCTCTCCCTGGGCCAGCGCCGCGTCTCCGGTGCCCTCCGGCAGGTCGTTCTCCTGCAACGATTCTCTGATCTCACGGATCTGCTCCGCCCGGATCTCCTGC
>JAFSYF010000186.1 GCA_017443695.1 Butyrivibrio sp. | reverse complement strand
TCGGACTTCACCGTCAGGATCTCCTGCAGCGTGTATGCGGCACCATAGGCCTCCAGTGCCCACACCTCCATCTCACCGAAACGCTGTCCGCCGAACTGAGCCTTACCACCCAGAGGTTGCTGCGTCACCAGCGAGTAAGGACCCGTGGAACGGGCATGGATCTTATCATCTACCAGATGGTGGAGCTTCAGGTAATGCATGTGACCGATGGTCGTCGGCCCGTCGAAGGGCTCGCCCGTACGGCCGTCTCTCAGCTGCACCTTACCGTCGGAATGGATCGGCACACCCTTCCAGAGCTCGCGGTGATCCCTGTTGTTCGACAGGTACTGCATGATCTCCGGACGCACCAGATCCTTGTATTTCGCCTCAAACTCCTCCCAGGAGCTGTTCACATAATCATTGGCCATCTCCAGCGTATCCTGGATGTCCACCTCGTTGGCACCGTCGAAGATGGGCGTTGCCACGTTGAAGCCCAGTGCCTTGGCTGCCAGGGACAGATGAATCTCCAGCACCTGACCGATATTCATACGGCTCGGCACGCCCAGCGGGTTCAGCACGATATCCAGCGGACGGCCATTGGGCAGGTACGGCATATCCTCGATGGGCAGAATGCGGGATACGACACCCTTGTTACCATGACGGCCTGCCATCTTGTCACCCACGGAGATCTTACGCTTCTGGGCGATGTAGATCCGAACCGCCTCATTGACACCCGGTGAGAGCTCGTCGCCGTTCTCTCTGGTGAAGATCTTGGCATCCACAACGATACCGTACTCACCATGGGGTACCTTCAGGGATGTATCACGCACCTCTCTGGCCTTCTCACCGAAGATCGCACGCAGCAGGCGCTCCTCCGCCGTCAGCTCCGTCTCGCCCTTGGGCGTGACCTTACCGACCAGGATATCTCCTGCACGTACCTCGGCACCGATACGGATGATACCGCGCTCATCCAGATCCTTCAGCGCGTCCTCACCGACACCGGGCACATCCCTGGTGATCTCCTCGGGTCCCAGCTTGGTCTCACGGGCCTCCGCCTCATACTCCTCGATGTGGATGGAGGGGAAGACATCGTCCCTCACCAGGCGCTCTGACAGGAGGACAGCGTCCTCATAGTTGTAACCTTCCCAGGTCATGAAGCCGATCAGCGGGTTCTTGCCCAGGCCCAGCTCACCGTCTGAGGTGGAAGGCCCGTCTGCGATGACCTGCCCCTTCTTCACATGGTCGCCCTTGACCACGATGGGGGTCTGGTTGTAGCAGTTGCTCTGGTTCGAGCGCTGGAACTTGATCAGTCTGTACTCGATCTTCTCCCCGCTGTCGGTGGTCTGACGGATGATCCGGCTGTCGACGAAATCGATCACGCCGTCCGCCTCGGCGACCACACAGTCACCGGAGTCCACTGCCGCCTTGCGCTCCATGCCGGTACCCACGACAGGTGCCTCTGTCTTCAGCAGCGGGACCGCCTGACGCTGCATGTTGGAACCCATCAGCGCGCGGTTCGCGTCGTCGTTCTCCAGGAAAGGAATGAGCGCCGTCGCCACAGAGAACACCATCCGCGGTGACACGTCCATGTAGTCGATCATGCTCTTGGGATACTCGGAGGTCTCATCCTTGTAACGTCCCGCCACGCTGTTGCGCTTGAAGTGGCCGGCCTCGTCCAGTGGCGTATTCGCCTGGGCGACATGATAATTATCCTCCTCGTCAGCGGTCAGATACTCGACCTCCTCCGTGACATACGGATTCTGCGGATCGGTGCGGTCCACCTTGCGGTAGGGCGCCTCCACGAAGCCGTACTGATTCACACGGGCATAGCTGGCCAGTGAGTTGATCAGACCGATATTCGGACCTTCAGGTGTCTCAATGGGACACATACGGCCATAGTGTGTATAGTGCACGTCACGGACCTCGAATCCGGCGCGGTCACGGGACAGACCGCCGGGACCCAGAGCGGACAGACGACGCTTATGCGTCAGCTCCGCCAGCGGGTTGTTCTGATCCATGAACTGTGACAGCTGGGAAGAACCGAAGAACTCCTTCACCGCCGCCTGCACCGGCTTGATATTGATCAGGGACTGGGGCGTTACCTCCTCGGCGTCGTGGGTCGTCATGCGCTCACGCACCACACGCTCCAGTCTGGAGAGACCGATCCTGTACTGGTTCTGTAAGAGCTCACCCACGCAGCGGATCCGGCGGTTGCCCAGATGGTCGATGTCATCGCTGCCTCCGATGCCGTACTCCAGATGGATGTTGTAGTTGATGGACGCCAGGATGTCCTCACGTGTCACATGCTTCGGGATCAGCTCATGGACGCTGGCCTTGAGCTTCTCCGCCAGAATCTCGGGATCCTTGTCCTTGTTCTCCGCCAGGATCTCCATCAGCTTCGGATAGTAGACATCCTCCGTGATCCCCAGCTTCTCAGGTTCGCAGTCCACATAGGCCCGGATGTCGACCATCATATTGGACAGTACGCGGACATTGCGCTCCTCCGCCTGCAGCACCACATACGGTACCGCTGCGTTCTGGATCTCGATGGCCAGTTCCCTGGTCACCTTGGTGCCCGCAGGGGCGATGACCTCGCCCGTCTCGATATTGACCACATCCTCCGCCAGCGTGTGACCGGAGATGCGGTTCTTGAGATGCAACTTCTTGTTGAATTTATACCGGCCCACCTTGGCCAGATCATAGCGGCGGGCATCGAAGAACATGCCGATGATCAGGCTCTCGGCGCTCTCCACGGAGAGCGGCTCGCCCGGACGGATCTTCTTGTACAGCTCCAACAGACCTCCCTGGTAATCCGTGGAGGGATCCTTGGAGAGGGATCCGCGGATCTTCGGCTCATCACCGAACAGGGCGAGGATCTCCTCGTTGGTGGTCACGCCCAGGGCGCGGATCAGCACCGTCACCGGTACCTTGCGGGTGCGATCGACACGCACATAGAAGACGTCGTTGGGATCTGTCTCATACTCCAGCCAGGCGCCGCGGTTGGGAATCACGGTGCAGGCGATGAGCTTCTTACCCAGCTTATCATAGGAAATATCGTAATAGATGCCCGGAGAACGAACCAGCTGGCTGACGATGACACGCTCCGCCCCGTTGATCACGAAGGTTCCCGTGGCCGTCATGAGCGGCAGATCACCCATGAAGATATCATGCTCGGTGATCTCGTCCTTCTCCTTGTTGTGCAGACGGACACGAACCTTCAGCGGTGCCGCAAAGGTCGCATCTCGCTCCTTGCACTTCTCGATGGTGTTCTTGTTCTTGTCGATTTCGTCCTCACAGAGCTTGAAGTCGACGAACTCCAGTGCGAGTTTCCCACCATAGTCCTCAATGGGAGAGATGTCATCGAATACCTCTTTCATCCCCTCCCTCAGGAACCATTGATACGAGTCCTTCTGGACCTCGATCAGGTTGGGCATCTCCAGGACTTCCTTCTGGCGCTGAAAACTCATCCGCAGGTCTTTTTCACCGCCAGTCGGGTGCAATCTGTACTTTTCCATGAACATTTACCCCGTCTTCTTATTGTCATAGAAGCGGAGCACCACCCTCCACGTGGCCCTCAAGGGCACGAAAAGGGCATAGGACTCCCTTCTACTCCACAGTAGCGCATCGTCCATTGTATGACAAGCCGCGGGACCTGTCAATTAAAAAAGTGTAAACTTTGAATCCCCGCCAGTCTCCCCTCGATCATCACACGGGCGGCCTGCTCGATCACAATTCAGCCTTCGGCCGAATTGTGCGCAGCAGGCGCGGCTTCGCATTCAAATGCGCCTGCTGCCGACCTGCGATACTATATGTGCCCGTAGCCACGCAGCTGAGTGCGTGGCTCGGGATTTAATTGATCGGTAACCCTGCTCGCGAACCACCCGTGTAATGATCTCGGGGAGGAATCGGCTGAATATCGAAACTGAAAAAACAATCAATGACTAATCATTCCATCGTTACCAATAGTGACGCCCGGAGAAAGCGAGCGTATATGAGCAAGAATCCGCTCAACTTCCGCGCCGGTGGCTTCGCGGACTTCGCAGCCCGACTGGAGGGCGGGGATGAAGGTGAGTTCAGATACGCCTTCGGTCGTGATGCGCGCGCGGATGATGCAGCTGTCCAGCGATCTTGAATTGAACAGGAAATTGCCGATGCTGTACACCACCGGGGTGTCGCCGCAGTAGCCGATCCCCTGAAGGATGTGCGGATGGGCGCCGATGATCAGGTGGGTGCCCGCTGCCGCGATCTCCGGCGCCTGCTTCTGCTGCCACCAGTCGATCGGCTCCTCGTTCTCCGTTCCCCAGTGGATACAGACGATGACGATATATCCCTCTTCCCTGGCCTCCCGGATGCGTGCCAGGAGCCTGCTGTCATCCAGACAGCGGAAGACACCGGGACTGTCCTCCGTGGCGCCGCGGGTGTCCGGATTGTTCAGCCGCTCGATCTGGGTCGCAGCGAATACCGCCACCTTCACCCCGCCGGCGTTCTCATAGATCACCGGACTGGAGGCCTCTCCGATGTCCGCCCCCGCGCCTGCCGTAGCGATTCCCTGCGCCCGGACTGCCGCGAGGCTGTCCAGCAGTGCTTCCGGACCGTAATCATAGCTGTGGTTGTTGGCAAAGGTAGCCAGATCAATCCCCATCTCATTCAGCAGGGCTGCGCTCTCCGGTGCTGCCCGGAAGGTGAAGGTCTTGCCTTCCCTGGGTGCGCCGCGGTCCGAATAGGAGAACTCGTTGTTGATCACCGCCACGTCCGCACTGCGCAGCTCCTCCAGCAGCCCGCCTCCCATCACACCAGACATGGTGCCGCCGTTCTGCCGGATGTGGGTCATGATGGCGTAGCCCGGGTCAAAGAGGATGTCCCCCGCAAATGCGAAGGTGATGGCATCCTCCTCCGATGTCGTGAGATACCGGTGGAAATCGTCGTCCGCCGGCGGATCCCAGGGTATCTCCTCCTCTGTTTCCTCCTCCGGTTCCATCTCCTCTGACGCCTCTTCCGCTTCTTCCTCCGCCGGCTGTTTCAGCTTGCCCAGCGCCAGATCACCGACCGCAACCTCCCCGACCTGCGCCGCAGGTCTGCTCTCCACCTCCTCAACCGGAATCTCTGAAAAGATGGTTCCCTGCTCCGTGCTCCGGTCGGCCCCATGGAATAGCTTCGCATACACCAATACCCCCGTGATTCCGCAAACTAGCGTAACCACGAGGGTAATGAAAAAGATCAGAAATAAATTGTGATGCCCGCGATTAATACCGGTTCGCGATGACCTTGACGCCCGGGCCCATGGTGGTGGCCAGCGTGATGCTCTTTAAATACTGACCCTTCACGGCTGAGGGCTTTGCCTTGGTAATCGCCTCCATCAGGGCGTTGAAGTTCTGCTCCAGCTGCTCCTCGGTGAAGCTGGCCTTGCCCATCGGTACGTGTACGATGTTGGCCTTGTCCAGACGGTACTCAATCTTACCGGCTTTGATATCTGCGATGGCCTTGGCGACATCCATGGTAACCGTGCCGGCCTTCGGGTTCGGCATGAGGCCCTTGGGACCCAGCACCTTACCGAGACGACCCACAACACCCATCATATCCGGCGTCGCAACTACCACATCGAAGTCCAGCCATCCCTCGTTCTGGATCTTCGGGATCAGCTCCTCGCCGCCCACATGGTCGGCACCGGCAGCCTGCGCCTCATCCAGCTTCGTGCCCTTGGCAAATACCAGCACACGAACGGTCTTACCTGTTCCGTTGGGCAGCACCACCGCGCCACGGATCTGCTGATCCGCATGACGGCCGTCGCAGCTCGTACGGATGTGCACCTCGACGGTCTCATCGAACTTCGCTGTTGCGGACTGCTTCACCAGCTTGATGGCCTCAGCCGGCTCATAGGTTACGGTGCGGTCGATCTTCTTCGCCGCTTCGACATATTTCTTTCCGTGCTTCATCTTGCGCTACCTCCTCAATCCTCAACCACGATTCCCATGCTGCGCGCCGTACCGGCCACCATGCTCATGGCGCCCTCGATATCCACGGCGTTCAAATCAGGCATCTTCAGCTCCGCGATCTCACGGATCTTATCCTTGGAGATCGTGGCGACCTTATCCTTGTTCGGGACACCGGATGCCTTCTTGAGGTTGCAAGCCTTCTTCAGCAGCACCGCGGCCGGCGGTGTCTTGGTGATGAAGGTGAAGCTGCGGTCTGCGTACACAGTGATGACGACGGGAATGATGAGGTCACCCTTGTCCGCTGTTCTGGCGTTGAACTGCTTCGTGAATTCCACGATGTTCACGCCGTGCTGACCGAGCGCGGGACCTACCGGCGGTGCCGGAGTGGCCTTGCCTGCTTCGATCTGCAGTTTGATGTAGCCTGCTACTTTCTTTGCCATTGTATACCTCCTTGTGGTATTGGCGGGGCCCTGTGCGGGCACCCTCCCACGCCTAAGGGCTTGCGCCCTGAGTTGCCTGATTGAAATGAAAAAATTTATTTACCGGTCTACCTTGCGCACCTCTGCAAAGCTGATCTCCACCGGCGTCTCGCGCCCAAAGAGATCCACATTGATGGTAGCCGTCTGCTTGCTGAAGTCCATACGCTGAACCACGCCCACCGTATCCTTCCAGACACCTGCCACCACAGAGATCTCATCGCCGACACCGAAGTCGACGGTGATGTTCTCTTCCTTGATGCCCAGAGGCTTAATCTCCGACTCGGAGAGCGGTACCGGCTTGGATCCCGGTCCCACAAAGCCCGTGACACCACGGGTATTTCTCACCACATACCAGGTGTCGTCGTTCATCTCCATGAAGATCAGAACATAACCCGGGAACATCTTGCGCTGGACGGTCTTGCGGGAGCCGCCCTTCATCTCGACCACATCCTGCAACGGAACCCGCACCTCCAGGATCTGCTCCTCCAGGTGGCGGTTCTCGATGGTCTTCTCCAAATTGGCCTTGACCTTATTCTCGTAACCGGAATAGGTGTGGACGACATACCAGGCAGCATTTGGATTCATCTGCTCCAGTGTGAGCTCCTGGTTCTCCTCCTCCAGTGACTCTCTCAGTTCATCCGCCATGCACTTCTACCTCTTATAAAGTCGTCAGGAAATTCAGACCCGCCTCAAAAGCGTAATCCATCACTGCGATCATCGCACCGCAGATCACGGATACAACGACAACTGCGGTTGTCTGCTTGATGATGTCCTCTTTGGTCGGCCAGATGATCTTGCCGAATTCAGCCTGGACGCCATCCAAAAATGCCGAAAACTTGCTTTTCTGCTCCATGACTTTTTCTCCTCCCAATTCCCTTCGCAACCATGCTGCCGGAAGGGCTTCCGCTCCTCTGCTCTGCCGGAGGGGATTCTCCTCCACTACTCTGCCGGAGGGGATTCACCTCCACTACTCTGCCGGAGGGATAAAAACGTCCACCGGACGTGTTTATTTCGTTTCCTTATGCGGGGTGTGCTTCCTGCAGAAGGGGCAGTACTTCTTGATCTCCATCCGGTCCGGATGTGTCTTCTTGTCCTTGGTCGTGTCGTAGTTGCGGTTCTTGCACTCCGTGCAGGCCAGCGTGATCCTTGTGCGCATAACTTCTTCCTCCGTATTACTCTGTTCAACGCAATAAATGCATCAAAAAAAGGGGCTCGCCCCTGACCGACATACTGTAGCACAGGAAAATCCGATTTGTCAAGAAATTTATTGATTTTTTATGGATTTTACGCCGACGGATTCTTGACTTCTTGCATTTCCTATGGTAGAGTAGGCTCAGTAGTAGAATATCCACATGAGGTGGAAAGGCCATCTGCTACTTGCCCCGCGCAGGATCAAGGAGTGATCCGGTACGCGCGTATCATGGAGGAAAGGAGGGGCAGGTTTATGGCGAATATTATCACACATCAGGCGTATAATCATTTCGCCTCGACGTACATCGCGCAGGACAACGCACAGGTCGACAAGCACAAGAAGAGCGATCTGCAGAATGTCTACAAATCGATTGCGAAGATCAACAAGGAATCCCCTCTGTATCTTCTCTCCCAGGATGGCAATGCCCAGGCCGAGGCCGTGGGCATCAAAGAGCATGCCCGGACATTGCGTGCGCAGATCGAGTCGCTGAACGACGCGGACGATTCCATGCTGCAGCAGAAGTCTGCCTACTCCTCCGACCCGGAGGCCGTGTCCGTCACCTACATCGGCGGCAGTTCGGTCAAGACGCCTTCCTTCCATATCGGTGTGGATGCGCTGGCCCAGGGGCAGGTGAATGCCGGGCGCGATATGGCGGATGCACCGGTGGGGCTGAATCAGGCTTCCTACTCCTTCGGTATCCGGGTGAACGACCAGGAGTTTGAATTCCAGTACAATATCCGCGAAGGAGACACGAACCGCGACGTCCAGAACCGGCTGGCCCGCCTCATTACGAAATCGGGCGTCGGTCTGTCTGCTACCGTGGAGGAGCGGAAGGATGGCCGTACCGCGCTTGTGATCTCCTCCAGTGCCGAGGGCAAGAGCAACGGCTTCAGCGTCAGTGACGACAACGCTTCCCTGATGAAGGGCACCGTGCGCTACTTCGGACTGGATCATGTTTCACAGCCGCCGACGGATGCGCATTTCCGTCTGAACGGCAACGAACATTTCTCGGAGTCCAACCGTTTCACCGTCGGCAACGAGTATGACCTGACGCTGAAATCGACGACACCCCCCGGCCAGGATGTGACCATCGGTCTCAGGGACGACAGTGAGACCCTGATTGACAACGTGCGTTCCCTGGTGACCGGCTATAATGATTTCCTGGACTGTGCCTCGGAGGTGCACGCCACCGGCATCAAGAGCACCAAGCTCGTGACGGAGACCCGTGCCATCGCCGAGCGGCATCTGTCCAATTCCAATATGGAGGAGATGGGAATCAAGATCAATGCCGACGGGCATATCTCCTTCGATGAGGGGCAGCTGGCCAAGGCCGCCGGTGTCGGCAGTGACCCTGCGGGTATCCGCTTCCTGCGGGAGTTTGCCGGAGCGCTGGTGGACAAGACCAAGGCGATCTCCGTGGATCCCATGAAATATGTGGAACGGCCGGTGGTCAACTACAAGGATCCCGGCAGCACCCAGAATCCATCACCGTATGTCACCAGTGAATACAGTGGAATGATGTTCAATAATTACTGTTGAGATTCTATAATGAATATCTTCCCACCGCTGCTTCGATGATCTGGTCCATGTTGTAATACTTGTAATTCCCCAGTCTCCCGCCGAAAGACAGCCATTCATACCCGGTCGCAAAGGAACGATAGCGCTCGTACAGCGCCGAGTTGTCCTCATCGTTGATCGGATAATAGGGTTCGTCTCCACGCTGCCAGTCTGCCGGATACTCCCGGGTGATGATCGTCCCCGGCCCCTGCCCGAAGTTGAAATGCTTGTGCTCAATGATCCGGGTATAGGGCACCTCCCGCTCGGTGTAGTTCACCACCGCATTGCCCTGGTAGTTGTCCACCTCCGGCAGCTCCTCCGTCTCAAAACGGAGAGACCGGTATCCCAGTTCACCGAAGCGGTACCCGAAGAACTCGTCAATCATGCCGGTATAGAGCAGGCACGCGGCATGGTCACCGTTGGTCAGCCGGATCCCCTCCTCATCCAACCGGGGCAGTCCCGTCTCATCCCGTTCACAGACAGCCTCATAGGGAACAGAGAGCCGCAGTGTGATGCTGCCCTCCGACAGGTGCACCGTCACTGGGGTACCCGCCTCCGCGCGGACGAGCTCCGCCGGGGTCAGCCCCAGAATCCGCATGACCAGCACCGTATAGCCCTCCTCCGGAATCCCCTGGAACCGGTCATTGAAATAATTGTTGTCATAGATATACCGGAAGGGAAGCCGCCGGATGATGAAGGCCGGGAGTTCGGTGCAGTCCCGTCCCCACTGTTTCTCCGTGTAGCCCCGCACCAGCTTGTTGAACACATCCCGGCCCGCCAGGAAGAGTCCCTGCTCCTCCAGATTGGCCGGCTGGAAATCCGCAAGGAGCTGCGCATCATCCGTCCCGGCCGCCTCCAGTGCCGCCCGCGCCGCCTCATCGCCTGCCGCTGCACGGCCCTGCAGGATGCGCCGTACCTCTTCCCCGGCCTGCCGCCGGATGATGGCCTGCGCCTCCTCCGGTCTGCGGATCCCCCACAGCCTGCTGAAGGTGTTCATGTTAAACGGCAGATTGTAGAGCTCGTCCCGCCACACGGCCACCGGCGCATTGATGAAGTTGTTGAAGCGTCCGAACCGGTTCACCCAGTTCCAGACTTTCTCATTGGAAGTGTGAAAAATATGGGCACCGTAACAGTGTACGTCGATGCCCATCCTCTGCTCTGTATGAATGTTGCCGCCCAGGGCCCTTCTCCTGTCGATGAGCAGCACCCTGGCGCCGCGCTCTGCCAGCATCCGCGCCGCAACTGCACCATAGAGGCCCGCGCCGACAATCAAATGATCATAAACCATTCTGCATCTCCCGTGATGGATTTTTAGGATTCCCAGAATCTCCTGGATCTCCTGGATCTCCAGGATTCCCAGGTTCTTTGGGATTCCCAGAATGTCCCGGGTTCCGGTTTACGGGGTTCCCCCGGTGTACCTGGGGTTCTCGCCCAGATCCGACATGTATTCCAGTACCTTCTTGCGTCCCATCTTGTTCAGCCGGGTATACTGCTGCATGACCCGGTTCTCCACGATCCGCTCGCCCAGATCCGAGCCCTTCTCCAGCGGTGTGAAATCCACCGGATTCAGGCTCAGCCGTTCGCAGAGCCGCATCACCGTCCCGTAGGCCATCCCTTCGATGCCCCGATCCAGCGCCGTCACCAGCGTACTGTACGGGATGGACATCTCTATGGCGAACTGGCGCACGCTCTTATACTGCTGCAGAATCTCCGCCTTCAGGATCTCCGCTTTCGTGGGGCCGATATTACCAGTTGTCATGCGGTGCCTCCCTTCCGCCGTATGGGCTGTTTTTAACTGATTGCTTTCCTCCTCATGATAACACACGAACGGAATATCGTCACCGGGCTTTATACTTTTTTAATAAAAAATTTCAGAATATGGCGCAGATTTCGGCAAAAATATCCAAAGAGAACGACTTAATTGTATAATATCATACCATCCGGCCGCAGATACTCCCGCAGCCGCGCATCCAGAACCTCTGACCGGGCGCCGGGGCCCAGACCCTCCAACTCCTGCACCAGCACCTCCGTCACAATGATGTAGTCAAAGGAATGGGGCGCATAGGGCAGCGTCATCGTATGGATGTCTCCCACCAGGATCTCATCTGCCAGATGGCGCCCCATGGCAGCCACCTGGGATCGCAGCTCAATGCCGGCCGTCCAGGCGTATGGGTAACGGTGGCGGATCGCCGAGAGCGTGATCCCCATGCCGCAGCCCACCTCCAGCACCCGGATGGGTGTCCGCGGATCATCGCCGATCATCAACAGCGGCTTGTCCATCGGCAGCTCATAATCCCAGATGTCGAAACCCCATTTATCCATGAAGATTCTGCGGCTGCGGCTCATGAGATCCTGGTGACCGCCGAAGCCCTTACCGCCGTAGTGATAGATGAAGCTGTTATAACACAGGAGCTGGCGGTAACCCGCCTGTGCCAGCCGCATCCCCAGATCGTCGTCCTCGAAATAGGCGGGGGAATAGCGCTCATCCATCAGCTGACCCTCCGACAGTACGGCGTCCACCGCTTCACGCCGCAACAGCACCGCGAAACCGGTGAGCCTCGCCCGGTCCTCATAGGGATGCCGCATCGGGATGTTGCCGGCCTGCGCCCTCCCCAGATACCGTTGAAAGGGATGCCGCTGGTCCGGGGACTCATTCTGCACCATCAGGATGCCGGAGCCCACAAAGGGGGCCATCTGCGTCGTCGCATTGTTGGATACGGCACCTGCAGCACCCACCTCCGGTCCCTCGCACAGCCCCATCCGCAGCCAGAACAGTGCATTCGGTGTCAGGATCGCATCGTTGTTCAAGAGAAAAATATCCGCTGACGGCCTGGCCTGCGCGAACCCGATGTTACACCCACGTGAGAAGCCCTCGTTGGCCGCGTTCTCAATCAGCACAATATCCTGCTGCGCCCGCAGCTCCTCCAGGACACCGTCCGTGGAGGCATTGTCCACGACGATGACCCGCACCGATCCCGCAGGCCCGTCCAGTGCTGTCGTCAGCGGCACTTCCCCGCGGATCGCATCCAGGCACTCCGCCATATATTCTTTGTCGTTATAGGAAACAATAATGATATCCAGCGGCCTGGGGGAGACCCCTGTATGCAGCATCAGCTGCTCTCTCGCCGCCCGGATCACCGGCAGATCCTCCTCCGGCGTCCCGTAGCCCCGGCCCGAGAGGAACGCGGCCTGTTCCAGACACAACAGCGCCTGGGCGGGATGCCGCTCCGCATGATAGATCCCCATCATGTAGAACAGCTCCACGTTGCGGGGATCCAGTGCGAAGCCCTCCGCGATGGCGTCGTAAGCTTCTTCCCGGTTGCCACGGTTCTCCGCTTCGGATGCCCGCAGGATACAGTTCTTCAACTGCTCATTCATCTGTGGCCTCCACGGAGCGGATGATGAATTCATTGCCCTGCTCCAGCCAGGTCTTCTCACTCCCGCAGGCGGGACAGATCCGGCCGTGAGCCACGGTCTCATAGAGGGCGCCGCAGTCACCGCAGCGCGTCCGCGCAGGGATCTTAATGATCTCCAGATCACAGTCCCGGATCAGATCTGTGCGCTCCGAGGCCCATTCCCAGCAGTCCTTCAGATAGAAGGGGATCACGGTGGATACTTCACCGAGTTCCAGTGTCACCTTGTTGATGTGCTGCAGTCTGTTCTCCGCTGCCACATCCTCCAGATCCTTGATGATATGGAACACGACCCCCAGCTCATGCATCTCAGTGTCCGCGCTGTGACTGTATGGCCTGCTCCAGCCATGAGAACCACGCTTCCATACCCTCCCCGGTCCTGGCACAGATCGGGATGACCTCAGCTTTAGGATTGCGCATGGCGATGTACTCGCGGCATTTCTCCAGATTGAAATCGAAATAGGGCTGCACGTCGATCTTATTCACCAGCACCAGATCACAGACGCTGAACATCAGGGGGTACTTCAGGGGCTTGTCATCACCCTCGGGAACCGAGAGGATCATGGCGTTCCTCGTTGCCCCCGTGTCGAACTCTGCCGGGCAGACGAGGTTGCCGACATTCTCCAGCACCAGCAGGTCCAGATGACCATCCGCGCCGAGGATTGAGTCCACACCCTGCCTGGTCATGTCCGCATCCAGATGGCACATGCCGCCGGTATGGAGCTGTATGGACTGTGCGCCGGTGGCCTCGATCCGTCTGGCATCCACATCGGAGTCGATGTCCGCTTCCATGACGCCCACGGAGAAGCCCCGCTCCATCATGGCCTTGACGGTACGCTCCAGGGTCGTGGTCTTGCCCGCGCCCGGGGAGGACATGAGGTTCAGCAGGAAGATGCCGCGGTCCTTCAGTTCATTGCGGAGCAGTGCCGCCCGCTCGTCGTTGTGTTCAAAAATGCTTCGCTTCAGTTCTATGACTTGTACGCCCATGGGAATCGCCCTTTCCTTTACTCAGAACAAGAGTTTTGCAACTGAGCAGTTTATTCTGATATCCTAACAAAATCCGATTGGTTGTTCAAGACCGGAAGATAACCGTCCGGTCCTTCACGAACTGCCTGAGAGATGCTCCTGGGACCTGGTGTAATCCAACATCCAAAGGGGCATTGAATCGTTGCTTGATCGTAGATAATTCAACGGAAGGAATTATTGGATTCGTCGTAGGTTATACCCGCCTGGGCGAGGCGGTCGAGGGCGGAGGTGAGGTCCTCCTGGGAGAGGTCGAGGCCCTCCGCCAGGGCTTCGAGGCTGGTGTAGTGGTCGCGCAGCTGGGTGTTGAAATAGCTCATCAATATGACCGGGTCCTGTGGCAGCATCGTTGTCCTCCGTTTATCTGTTCAGGTCCAGTCCCGAACAGTTCTCTTGATTCATATATCATTTCATCCTTCTGCAGGTCAGGCGCCGGCGGGGACTGGCACGGCCACCAGTTCCCCGTTCTGTACGTCAAAGCGGATGGTTTCATGCGGGTGGACTCTGTCCTCCAGGATCAGCCGTGCCGACAGGGTTTCCACGTATTTCTGGATGTATCTCTTCAGGGGTCTTGCGCCGTAGCTCGGGTCATAGGCTTCCTTCGCCACGTAGTCGCAGGCCGTGGGTGTCAGCTCGATGGCGATCTCTCTGTCCGCGAGCCGTCTGTTCAGGTCCGCAACGATCAGCGAGACGATGCCCGCGATGTTGTCTCTGGTCAGCGGCCGGAAGAGGATGATCTCATCCAGACGGTTCAGGAACTCCGGACGGAAGTGCGCCCTCAGTTCGCTCATGGTGGCCGTCTCCGCCTCCTGGCTGATGGTGCCGTCCTCGTGGACGCCCTCCAGCAGGTAGGACGCGCCGATGTTGCTGGTCATGATCAGGATCGTATTCTTGAAGTCCACCGTGCGTCCCTGGCTGTCCGTCACCCGGCCGTCGTCCAGGATCTGCAGCAGGACGTTGAACACATCCGGATGGGCCTTCTCGATCTCGTCGAAGAGCACCACCGCATAGGGTTTGCGCCGTACCGCCTCCGTGAGCTGTCCGCCCTCCTCGTAACCCACGTAGCCGGGCGGCGCACCGATCAGTCTGGAGACACTGAATTTCTCCATGTACTCACTCATATCGATACGAACCATATTGTTCTCATCATCGAACAGGTTGGCCGCCAGGCTCTTGGCCAGCTCCGTCTTGCCCACACCCGTGGGGCCCAGGAACAGGAAAGAACCGATGGGCTTGCCCGGATCCTTGATGCCGGCCTTGGAGCGCATGATAGCCTCCGAGACTTTGGTGACCGCTTCATCCTGACCGATCACGCGCTGGTGCAGCTCCTCCGCCAGATGCAGGGTCTTGTTGCGCTCACTCTCCGTCAGCTTCGCCACCGG
>JAFSYF010000185.1 GCA_017443695.1 Butyrivibrio sp. | reverse complement strand
TCACCATCGGCGGCGGTATCGGTCAGTCCAGGATCTGCATGTTCTTCCTGCGCAAGGCCCACATCGGAGAGGTTCAGTGCTCCCTGTGGCCGCCGGAAATGGTACAGGAAGCCCGGGCACATCATATCCCGCTGCTTTAGTGTTTTGGCTCCGGAAGCATTCTGCAGGCGGTTCGCGAGCTTGCGACAGCGCGAGCAGGTCGCCTGTTGGATGCTTTCGGAGCCGAACAGTTTCTTCGGTGTGACTTGACATTTTGTTCTGAATGTAGTTAATTATAGTACGAAAAAATCATCCATGCGCTAGGGGAGCTTCGCTGAGACAACCGTCACGGACGGTGGACCCTCATACCTGATCCGGATAATACCGGCGTAGGAAAGCGGTTTTTCTGAAGTTCGAGCCTCCTTTGCGCGCCAAAAAGGAGGCTTTGCCATGTCCATCTTTAATCCTGAAACCAACGGTCTGACGAGCACCGGTTATGGGATCGCCATCGCGCTCATCATCGTGTGCTGTCTCATTGCCAGCCTCTTCCTGAATAAGGAGGAGAAGAACAAGTTCAGCGCCAAACGGCTGGCGTTCTCCGCCATCTGTATCGCCCTGGCCTTTGTCACTTCCTTTGTGGAGCTGATCCCCATGCCTTTAGGCGGCTCTGTCAAGCCCTTCACCATGTTCTTCGTCTGCTTCGCCGGATACCTGTACGGACCCCGCACCGGTCTCACCGCATCCCTGGCCTACGCCCTGTTAAACGCGGTGACAGATCCGGATCTGTACGTCATCAGCATCCCGCAGATGCTGTGCGATTATGTGCTGGCCTACGGCATCATGGGGATTTCCGGCTTCTGGAATCATAAGAAATTCGGTATGATCAAGGGATATCTGGCCGGCGTGCTGGGTCGCTTCTTCTTCGCCTTCCTGTCCGGGCTGATCTTCTTCGCCGAGTACGCGCCGGAGGGTTGGAATCCCGCCCTGTATTCCGCGGCCTACAACGGCGCCTATATCGGTCTGGAGGCGGTGCTGACCGTGATCGTGCTGCTGATTCCGCCGGTGCACAACGCACTGAACCGGGTCAAGACCTATGCCTATGAGGCGGACGCCAAGGAGCCGATGTCGCTGGTCTAAGGTGCGAGAACTGATCCATGAACGCAATCGAGCAGGGGGTGCCCCCTGCTCGATTTGTTTTATGAACAGAGCCGCCCATTGGGCTTACTCGAAATCCTCCTGGCTCAGGGGGCGGAGGCCCCTGCTCACCAGCGCGGCTTCCGCGTGCTTGGTGTCCGCCACGCGGAAGATCATGGTGGCGCGGTTTACTTTTTTGCCGCCTAAGAATGCATACATATACTCGATGTTCACCTGCGCCGCTGTGAAGGTGTCCAGAAGCCTGGCCAGGCCGCCGGGTTCGTCCGGGATATCAAAGGCCAGTACCGGCGTCAGGGAGGCCACAAAATCCGCCTCCTTCAGGACGGTGGTGGCGGCGATGACATCATCCACGATGATCCTGGCGATACCGAAGTCCTTGGTCTCCGCCAGGGAGAGGGCGCGCATGTCGATGTCATGCTCCGCCAGGACACGGGTCATGCGGTTCAGGGTACCCGGTTTGTTCTCAAGGAAGACTGAGATCTGATTGACGCTCATCATTACTCCTTTCCGTGTATATTACCACATTCAAATTCGGCGCTTGTCGATGACACGCACGGCCTTGCCCTCGCTGCGCGCGATGGTCTTGGGTGCGACGAGGCTCACCTTGGCCTTGATGCCCAGCATGGCCTTGAGACCGGCCTCCAGTGATTTCTGGCGATCCGCCACCTCGCCCAGATTGTCCGTAAACATCTCAGGGGTCATCTCCACCTGTACATCCAGTGTATCGGTGTTGTTGACGCGGTCCACAATGATCTGGTAGTTCGCGGCGTAGCCCTGCTTGATGAGTACAGCCTCGATCTGGCTCGGGAATACGTTGACACCACGGATGATGAGCATGTCATCGGTACGTCCCTTGGGCTTGGCCATCCGGACATGGGTCCGGCCACAGGAACATTTTTCTCTGGTCAGGGTGCAGATGTCCCTGGTTCTGTAGCGGATCAGGGGAAAAGCCTCCTTGTCCACGGAGGTGAATACCAGCTCGCCCTGAGAGCCTTCCGGCAGCACCTCACCGGTATCCGGATCGATAATCTCCGCGATGAAATGATCCTCGTTGATATGCATGCCGGCCTGAACGGAGCATTCGTAGGCCACACCGGGTCCCGAGAGCTCTGTGAGTCCGTAGATGTCAAAGGCTTTGATGCCCAGCGTCTTCTCGATATCGCGGCGCATCTCCTCCGACCAGGCTTCAGCGCCGAAGATGCCGGCCTTGATCGGGATATCGTCAGGTCCATAGCCCATCTCCTTCATCTGTTCGCCGAGGTAGGCCGCGTAGCTGGGGGTGCAGCAAAGGATCGTGGTCTGGAGATCCATGATGAACATGATCTGCCGCTCTGTGCTGCCCGAGCTGGTAGGAACCGTGAGGCAGCCTGCCTTATGGGCGCCGCCGTGCAGTCCCAGTCCGCCGGTGAACAGGCCATAGCCATAGGAGACCTGACAGACGTCCTCATCCGTGCCGCCTGCTGCCACGATGGCCCTGGCGCAGCATTCCTCCCAGAGGTCAATGTCATGCTGCGTGTAGAATGCCACCACACGCTTGCCTGTGGTGCCGCTGGTGGAATGGATGCGGACACATTCCTTGAGGGGTACACCGACGAGGCCATAGGGATAGGCCTCGCGCAGATCCGCCTTGGACAGGAACGGGAGCTTGTACAGGTCGTCCGATGACTGGATGTCATCGGGCGTCAGCCCCTTCTCCTCCATTTTTGCCCGATAATAGGGGACATTGTCCCACACATGCCGGACCTGTTTCACCAGGCGCTCATCCTGGATCTTTTTGATCTGTTCCCGTGATGCGCACTCGATTTCCTCCTGGAAATACCTTTCCATTGGCCTTCTACCTCCTTCCGGTTTGAGTTTTACGCTTCTTTACCCAACGTAAAAGCCTTCTGGTTCAGTTCTAGGAACTTCTGGGGCACCAGTGCCGCCAGTGCTTCCTGCCAAGCCTTGTCCGGTATGTCAAAATAATGGGACAGTCGTCCCAGAAGAACCACATTCACCGCCTTGGCACTGCCTGCCTGCTCGGCCAGGGCGAGACAGTCGATGGCATCCACCTGTGCACCGGCGGCCTGCATCCTGGCCACAAGGTCTGCCGGATATTGTGCAGCACCGGTGATGACCGGCATCGGGTCGATCTGCTGCGTATTGGTGACGATCCTGCCGCCCTCCCTGAGGTAGGGGAGCCAGCGTGCCGCCTCCAGGAGTTCGAAGCTGACGATGTAGTCCGCCTCCCCGCGGTCGATGACCGGGCTGTAGACCCTGTCTCCGTAGCGTACATAGGTCACGACGCTGCCGCCGCGCTGGCTCATGCCATGCACCTCCGATACCTTGACATCATAGCCCTCATGGAGCAGGAGGTATCCCAGCAGCTTACTGGCCAGGAGCGAGCCCTGTCCGCCGACGCCGACAATCATGATATTCTTTGTTTCCCGTCTGTTGCTCATCTCATTACTCCTTCCCATGGATCGCATCCACCGGGCACAGCTGTGTGCAGACACCGCAGCCGACACAGAGGGTCTGGTCGATGCAGGAAAGCACGCCGGTCTTGGTCTTGTCAGAGGGCTTCAGCGAGATGGCCGGGCAGCCGATCTTCATGCAGCTCTTGCAGCCCACGCATTTGTCATTGCTGACGGTCAGCGGCGGTTTATGCTTCACATGCTTCAACAGGGCGCAGGGTCTGCGGGAGATGATGACGGAAGGTGCGTCCTCATCCAGTTCCTCGCGGATGACGCGCTCACAGTCGGCGAGATCATAGGGATCAATCACGCGCACGCGCTCGAAGCCCATGGCACGGCACAGGGCCTCCAGGTCGATCCTGCCGGCCGGGTCGCCGCGCAGGTTGAATCCCGTGGTGGGGTTCTGCTGATGGCCGGTCATGCCGGTGATGGAATTGTCCAGGATGATGACGGTGGCATTCGACTGGTTGTAGGCCACATTGGCGAGGCCGGTCATGCCGGAATGCATAAAGGTGGAGTCTCCCAGAACCGCCACGGTTCTGTGTGCGGCCTTCTCCCCCAGCACTTTGTTAAAGCCGTGGGCGGCACCGATGGAGGCCCCCATGCAGAGGGTCATCTCAATGGAGGACAGGGGTGCGACGGCACCCAGCGTATAGCAGCCGATATCGCCCAGTACGGTGCAGTCCAGCTTCTTCAGGGTGTAGAAAAGTCCGCGGTGCGGGCAGCCTGCACACATCACCGGCGGTCTGCCGGGGATCTGGACATCCAGGGTCTTGCCGGCAGGTACGGGTTCTCCAAGGGCCTCCGCGATGAGGTTCTGAGAAAATTCGTCGCAGATGGGGAAGAGTTCCTTGCCCTCCACCTTCAATCCCAGGCTCCGGACATGGTTCTCGATGATCGGGTCCAGCTCCTCCACAACGATGAGGCGCTTCACGCCGGCAGCGAAGTCGCGGATCATCTGCACCGGCAGCGGGTTGGTCATACCGAGCTTGAGGATGGCGACGCGGTCGCCGAAGATTTCCTTCACATACTGATAGGAGGTGGAGGCGGTGATGATGCCGAGACCGGTGCTGCCGTCTCCCTGTTCGATGCGGTTGATGCCGGAGGTCTCCGCGTAGGCGATGAGCTTTTTGGTGCGCTCCTCCACGAAGGGATGGCGCTTCTTGGCGTTGCCAGGCATCATGACATATTTGGCAATGTCCTTGGTGTAGGTCTTCTCCGGGACGGTGCGTTCGCCGGTCTCCACAATGGACTGGGAATGCGCGACACGGGTACACATCTTGAGGAGCACCGGGGTGTCGTATTCCTCGGAGATCTCGTAGGCACGCTTGGCGTAGTCCAGTGCCTCCGCGGAATCCGCAGGCTCCAGCATCGGGACCTTGGCCGCGATGGCGTGGTGTCTGCTGTCCTGCTCGTTCTGTGAGGAGTGCATGCCGGCGTCGTCCGCCACACCGATGACGAGTCCGGCGTTGACACCGGTGTAGCTCATGGTGTAAAGCGGGTCAGCCGCCACGTTGAGTCCGACGTGCTTCTGTGCACAGAACGCCCGGCGGCCCGCCAGGCTCGCACCGAAGGCGGCTTCCATGGCCACCTTTTCATTCGGGGCCCATTCGCAGTAGATCTCGCTCTCAGGGTATTTCGCCGCTTCCTCGGTGATCTCCGTGGAGGGAGTGCCCGGGTAGCTGGAGATGAAGCATACGCCGGCTTCATAGAGACCACGGGCAACAGCCTTGTTGCCCAGCATCAGTTCTTTCATTACGCAGTACCTCCTGCCTCTGAATAGTTACGTATTATCAAAATCCCGTAGTGGTGCGTCTTCTCGTACCTCTACGGGATTCTCGTAATATATGTACAATATCAAGGTGGATAGTCGGACTCTATACGACATCCCCCTATTCTTCTACCATACAACGTGTTCTGCTTTCAATTTGCCTATCAATCTTATTCACTTTACCCTTTTTCGGGTGACATGTCAACGAGGATCATGCTTCTTTTCTCATGCTCCAATCATCCATCATCTTCTGCATGGCAGTCTGCTTGTCCTGTTCAAAGCTGTGACCGTAGAGATTCAATGTCATGCTGAGATCATCATGGCCAACCAGATCAGCGAGAACCTTGGGTGATATACCGCTGCTCAATCCTCTGCTGATGAATGTGGCTCTGCATGAATGGCTTGTAAAAGGATCAATACCGGCCTTGATACACGCCGCCTTGATTGCTCTGTCCACTACGTTCGGAGAGAGGAAGCCGCCCCTCTGGCCGGGGAATAACAGGGAATCCAGTGATACAATGTCACCATTCAGCCCCATCACTTTCAGAACCTTTTTCTGCCTTGCAATAATAGTTTTCAGTTCCTCATTCATGGGGATGCTGCGGGTTGCCGCTTCCGTCTTGCCATCCTCCCCGCGTTCCAATCCATTCTGTGTCCGTGTGACCGTCACCAATACTTCTATCCGGTCAGCCTTGACATCACACAACCGAATCGCGCAGGCCTCACCCAAACGCATACCGGAAGCCAACAGGAAGTCAACGAGTGGCATGTAATACGAATCTGCGAATACTTCACGGAAGCT
>JAFSYF010000184.1 GCA_017443695.1 Butyrivibrio sp. | reverse complement strand
TGACGAGATCACGCCAAAGGAGCGGGAGTCCTATATCGGGATCTACCGCCTGTTCCACAATCTGAAGCAGACAGATGACGCGGCCATCGGGGCACTGCTGCGTACCGGCGCTGAGCTGACCATCGGCAATCTCCTGACTGCGACACGCTCGAACAAGGTCGAGGGCAGAGGGCTGGATGTGCAGATCGATGAGGATTTCGCAGGGCTTGTGGCAGGGAAAAGACGGGGTAGCGCCATTGATGACCAGATCCGGACGGCCTTCCGGACAGCCCAGGCCCAGGCGGATATCGTCTACGATCACCTGGAACCGGAGGCGCTGCATGCGGCGAAGCCCCAGGAGGAGACGTCGCTGCCGGAGCTGGCGCAGGCACTGGAGCAGGCGGAGACAAATGCGGAGCTGGAGCGGAGCTACTATGCGCAGGAGCAGATGCAATGGCAGCACAGCTTTGATGCCCGGGGTGCGGCAGCCGCGGCGGAGGAACTGGTGCGGTTCGATGCGGCGCTGACGGCTGTGAATCTCGAGGGAATGCAGCGCATCCGGACAGACAGGAGCGGACGCACCAATGTTTGGGATGAGATGGCGCGGCTGGCCGGTCATGTCTTCGATGAAGCGAAGCAGGAGCTGGTGGAAACACTGGGTGAGGCGGAGGACTACCGACAGGGTTATATCAACCGGCTGGATCATATCGGTGATGCGCTCACCCGTATGATGATGGAGGAGACGGCGAGCCGTCTGGATGTGGCCGCCATCGGTCTCATCCGCAGACAGCTCACGGTGACGAGGCGGCTTGCGGCACAGAACAGCTTTGAAATCCCGGTGGAGGTGGACGGACAGGAGGTCTCCATGCATGTCACCATGGAGACGGACCGCACCACCCGCGGACGCAGGATCAGTGCGACACTCTCCACCATCGATCACGGGGATCTGGAGATGGCGCTGACGGAGTCCGGGGGACAGCTGACCGGGCTCCTGACCTCCAGCTACGGTTCGGAAGAGGAGCAGCGCCAGTTCATGGAGGGCGTCCGACGGCGTCTGACGGAGGAGATCGGCCGGACGGTACAGGGGGTGCAGGTGGAGGAACAGGATATCGGGATCCTCTATCGGACCACCAATGCGGCCGACAAGGTGACGGCGGGTCGCGGCACACTGGATGACAGATCCCTCCTGCGACTGGCACGGGCCTTCATCGTGAGTGTGGGATAAAAAAGATTTGTGATATACGGTTCATGAGCGGGCGAAAGCTGCCGATATAATTCGTGAGGGCAGCAACAACCCGCTCATTTGATGGAGGTATCTATGAGAGTTAACTACAATATCTCGGCAATGATCGCCAACAACGCGCTGAAGATGAATGACAATAAACTGACAGAATCCACCAAGCGTCTGTCTACAGGAATGAAGGTGGCGGGGGCCAAGGACAATCCTTCGGGCCTGGCCATGGCGCGCCGCATGAACGCGCAGATCAGGAGTCTGGATCGTTCTACGGACAATGCTTCAGACGGGATCTCCGTCATTCAGACTGCGGATGGCGCGCTGAACGAGGTGCATGACATCCTGCAGCGGATGAACGAGCTGTCGATCCAGGCGGCCAACGGGCTGAACTCCGCTTCCGATCTTCAGAACATCCAGGATGAGATCGTCCAGCTGAAGGATGAGATCACCCGGATCTCCGAGGCCACGGAGTTCAACGGGCAGAAGCTGTTGAACGGGACCTTTGACTACAAGGGGTATGCGACGGTTGCCGAGAACCCTGCGGATGCAAACACACAGATCACCGAGCCGAAGGTCACATTGAACAGTTATTCGGATATGGTGGATGACGGAATTTATGTGATAGGCGGATACAGCATTGTGAATGATACAACACAGGGTAATGTATTGAAAACCGGAAGCAATCCGCCGGATGATGATGATATTCTCCATGCGGAGTATGATGAGCGGACGGGAGAGGTGACTCTGTTCGACAAGGACGGCAATGTGGCGGAGGATCTCCATATCTCAGTCTACAGGGGTCGGAGGTATTACGATACGACTAGTACTCCTCCGGGAGAGAAGATTGAATATGAGTTGTACATGCAGAAAGCACAGGTCACCACCGAGGGTGATAAGGTGCTGCTCTCCACACTGGATGGGAAGAGCATGGAGATTAAGCTGAATGAGGATTTCAACCGAAAGGATGGAAAAAACATAGACAATGCAGATATTGACACCATTAACCTGGAGTTGACGGGTACCGGACCCATGACCATGCAGATCGGCGCCAATGAGGGGCTGACGCTGGACATCCGGATTCCCCCCATCAGTCTGTCCAATCTCGGTCTGGAGTATGTGGACTTCACGCGGACGGTGCAGGACGATATCAACACGAATCTGAACCATCTCACCACCAGCGAGATATTCCCGGTGGCCAGCAAGGATGACAATGCGGCAAATAACCCTGCGCCGGCGGCCTGGAATGATGTGAAGACATACGGCAAATATATGGAGACCATGGCGGATGAGTTGTGGAAATATGTGGGGGATCCGGCGACGGCCACATATGAGTATATAGACAAAGAACTGGCGGGACAGATCCAGGCGATTCGCTCCGATGCAAGGTATGCAACGGATACCGCCTATTATGAGGAGAGAGTCAAGGCACTGTATGATGAGCGCTACAGGACGCTGTACAAAGAAATCAATGAACTGGATGTAAAAAAGGACGCTACAGGAAAAGACTTATCCTACCTGGAGAAGCTGTCCACGTTTATGGAGGATCATTATGTGACGCCGGATTTCCAGAGGAAGCTGGATAAGGTGGTAAAGAATTATGCCGATTCGAATCCCACTCCACCCGCCACGCCGATAATACAACCTGGTGATCCGAATTATATAGAATTTGAATGGCAGGCGGGTATGATGATCGACGACATCCTCCACGCTTCCTATGATACCGGTCGTGTCGCGCCCCACACAGGGGCGGACGACGGGATCACAGCCATCGGCAATGCCATCAAGAAGGTGTCCCAGATCCGTTCCCAGCTGGGGGCTTATCAGAATCGGCTGGAGCATACGGTGAAAGCCAACGACGGCACCAGCGAGAATATGACGGCGGCCTACTCCCGGATCATGGATGTGGACATGGCGGAGGAGATGACGGTCTACTCCACCCAGCAGGTACTCTCGCAGGCGGGCACCAGTATGCTGGCCCAGGCCAACGAACGCCCGTCCCAGATCCTGCAGCTGCTTCAGTAGGACTTTCGTAGGATGAGGTAATTATATGTCCCCAGAAAAGAAACAGGATTATACCCTCCGCATCACCCAGGCCAATAAGACAGCCCTGATTACAATCCTCTACGACATGGTGATCGACTACTGCGAAGAGGCAATCACGGCCAACGGTGCCCTTGAACAAGGGGACGAGACAGGCGCGGAGCATTTCGAGCGGGCCATCGCCGCGGCGGACGCCTGCATCGATGAGCTGATCGGATCACTGCATCTGGAGCACGAACTGGGCCGGAACCTGCTGGGTCTCTACCTCTTCGAGAAACGACAGCTCCTTCACGCACGGATTCATGGGTCCGATGCGGAGTTGTCCCACGCCATTCACATCTTTTCGGCATTCAGGGATGCATACCGACAGCTGGAGATGCAGGATGACAGTGCGCCCCTGATGATGAATGTGCCGAAGGTGTATGCAGGCATGACCTACGGCCGGGGCGAATTGACAGAGGATGTCACTGGGGCCTATGCCAACCGGGGGTTCACGGCATAGACTGGTTCTTAACCAAATCTTCATCAAATCTTCATACAGACGGATTTCTTCCATAAGAACAGGATGCGCCGAACAGCCGTTTGCAATCAGAGCTGTCCGGCGCATATTGCCGGTCATGGACAAGCTTCATCCTGGCTTCATCTCCCCGTTGGATCCGGCAGGAATCACCCATTGACACTTACCCTACCCAGATCGTATCATCAGGCCAGTATCACTCCTCGCCGGCTGCACTTCTGAGAGACCGGCCAGCGAAGGGTCCAAGATGAGCCGCCGATCGACGTCGGAGACGAGGACATCAGGCAGTTCAGCAGAGAGTTCTTCTCCTTGTTTCGGAAGTTCTGTCCGGATAAGGTCAGTACCCACTCTCCCCTGTCGATCGGATGAAGCTCAGAATAAGAATATGGAGAGTAACTGTTCAGAACTGGTTCTGAACAGTAACTATGGAGAAAACGATGATACCGATTTTACTGATCTTAACTACAGGTGCTGCTGTGTCGGACTGCCTGATGAGTCGAATCACGAATGCATGGCTCTGCGCTGGTCTCCTGACTGGCGCAGGACTGCTGATCCTGGAGGCGCCGGGAGAACTGCCGGGACGGCTTCTGACGGCGCTGCTGGTACTGGTGCTTCTGCTGCCAGCCTACCTCATCGGCAGTCTGGGGGCAGGAGATGTGAAGCTCCTGGCGGCAGTGGCATTCCTCCTGAACCGCCGGCAACTGATCCCCTGCGTGCTGATCTCTTTTGCGCTGGGGGCATTGCTGGGGCTGCCGGCCTGCATACGGGACAGGACCCTGAAGCGGTCTGTGCATTTCGCATTGCCGGTATTCTTAAGTGTACTGCTGACCCTGGCGGGATCAGCCATGGAGATTGGATAAAGGGGGAAGTGATGAAGAAAAACGGAAATCCGGTGATCTGTATCTGCGATGCGGACAGGAGCTACCTGCAGCGGTTAGATGCCTATCTCCGCTCGCACTTGAAGCTTCCGGTACAGATCCACTGCTTTACGGATGCGGAGGGCCTGATGTCTTTTATCGGCAGAGAGCAGACGCTGGTGCTCATCATCTCGTCGCGGATGCTGGGGCAGGCCTGTACCATAGGCGATCTGGCAGGTTTCGGCAGTCTTCTGGTCCTGGAAGAGGAGCCGGTGCAGCTGGGGCAGGTGGCGGAGGACGAAACGGAGGGGGACGCGCTGTTAATCCGGATGGGAACCCAGGCGATTCCGGAGGAGCGGACAAGGCGGATCAGCAAATACCGGGAGAGCAGCGGGGTCGTGCACAATGTCCTGGAACTGTGCATGGAACTTCCGGAGGAGACCATTCGGGGGCTGCGGATCGCGGAGGATTCCGGGACCCGGCGGATCGCACTGTACAGCCCGGTCCATGGACTGGGGCAGACGTCACTGAGTCTTGCACTGGCGCAGCTGCTGGGCGAATCCGGGAGGAGGGTACTGCTGCTGAATCTGGAGCCATGTGCGGGCTGGTCGGAGCCGACCCGGATCACGGGATTGCCCGGCCCGGTCTGGCAGGAGGAGACTGCGCAGAAGGACGAACCGGGAGAGCTGCTCCCGGAGGAGCAGGAGACCCTGACGGAGCTGCTGTATTACGCGGAGTGCAGCGAGGCCAGATTTGCCCTGCGGCTGCAGCAGATCCGGAGAACCTTCGGCGCGGCAGAATATATCCCTCCGGTGCGGCTGCCGGGACAACTGCGGGAGATCAGTGCGGCACAGTGGCAGAGTCTCCTGCGGCTCATCGAACGGGAGGGTGGCTATGATGATCTCATTCTGGATCTGTCGGAGGCAGTGTCGGGCCTGGAGGAGCTGCTTTCCGGCGCAGACCGGATACTGATGCTGACGGGGTCGGATCCCGTTTCGGAGAGAAGGACACGTGCGTATGAGCGGTCCCTGTCCCTCTCCGGCGCAGAGAGCATCCTCCTGAAGACGGAGAAGGTGACTTTGCCGCCCGGAGCCTGCGCACAGGAGCGTATGCTCCGTCAGGTGGCAGAGGAGCTGCTTGGCCATGCATGAGAAGGGGAAGGCAGCCACAATGGAGGAGCTCCGGCACAGGCTAAGGGAGGAGATCCTGTCCAATATGGACTTCACCTCCGATCAGGATGTCAGCGATGAGGGGGTATGGGAGCACATCGATCGGGCGATTCTCAGGGAGTGCAGGAACCGCACACTTTCCCTGGATGAGAAGAAGCATCTGCGGCTGAGTCTGTTCCATTCGATCCGTAAGCTGGATGTTCTGCAGGAGCTGGTGGATGACCCAACCATCACGGAGATCATGGTCAACGGAACGCAGAACCTGTTCGTGGAGCGCGCGGGGGAGCTGTTCCAGCTGGATGCCCATTTTGAATCCAGGGAGAAGCTGGAGGATGTGGTGCAGCAGGTGGTGGCGGGCTGCAACCGTGTGGTGAACGAATCCTCCCCCATCGTGGATGCCAGACTCCCCAACGGTTCCCGTGTCAATATCGTCCTGCCGCCGGTGGCACTGAACGGGCCGATCATCACGATCCGCCGTTTTCCGGAGCATCCGATTACGATGGAGCGGCTGGTGGCGATCGGATCCATCCCGGGGAAGCTGGCAGAATACTTACAGACGCTGGTGGCAGCAGGATATAACATCTTTGTCTCCGGCGGCACAGGCTCAGGTAAGACGACCTTCTTAAATGCCCTCTCCGACAGCATTCCGGCAGATGAGCGTGTGATTACCATCGAGGACAACGCGGAGCTGCAGATCCTGCATGTGCCGAACCTGGTGCGGCTGGAGACCCGAAACGCCAATGTGGAGGGCTGCAGGGAGATCACCATTCGGGATTTGATCCGGTCTTCTCTGCGTATGCGGCCGGACCGGGTCATCGTCGGTGAGGTCCGCGGGGCGGAATGTCTGGATATGCTCCAGGCGATGAATACCGGGCACCGATCCATGTCCACGGGGCATGCCAACAGTGCGCGGGATATGATGAGTCGTCTGGAAACCATGGTACTCATGGGGATGGACCTGCCCCTGTCCGCGATCCGGGGCCAGATCGCCGCGGGCATTGATATCATCGTCCACCTGGGACGCCTGCGGGACCGTACTAGGAAGCTTCTGGAGATCTGTGAGCTGACAGGCCGGACAGATCCGGTCACTGGGGAGATCGAGCTGCGGCCGCTGTTCTCTTTTCAGGAGACAGGGGTGACGGAGGAGGGCCGTATCCGGGGGATATGGAGAAAGGAGCAACCACTTGAATGCACAGCCAAACTATCCGCAGCAGGCCGCCGCCTCCCGGAAGTCGCTGATACAGAGATGCCGGTCGGCGCTGCGTGAGAAGCAGTTCTCCATCCGGGATATTCCGATCCTGCTGCGCGGTGCGTTGTTGCCGGTACTGTTCGGGCGGCTGTTCTACGGCAGCTGGATCGCGGTGGCCCTCTTGTCCCCGATGGTGATCCCCTGGTTCGTTCATCAGCAGGGGCTGGCCCACAGGCAGGCCTGCAGGGAACTGGGGATCCAGTTCCGCGATGCGATCATGTCGGTCTCCACGGCCCAGAAGGCGGGGTACTCCATCGAAAATGCTTTCATTGAAGCGGAGCGGGATATGCGTCTGCTGTATGGGGCAGCAAGCCCGATCTGTAAGGAACTGCGGCGGATCCAGGCAGGACTGGGCAATAATATCCCGCTGGAGCAGCTGCTGGAGGAACTGGGGGTACGGAGCGGCAACCGGGACATCGCGGATTTTGCGGCAGTATTTGCTGTAGCGAAGCGCAGCGGTGGTCAGATGACGCAAACGATTGAACGCACCATCGAGGTGATTGGGCAGCGCATGGAAGTAGAGAAGGAGATTGATGTGATGGTCAGCGGGAAACGGATGGAGGCCAAGGTGATGGAGATCGTACCCTTTGGCATCATGCTCTATGTGGGCGCGGCCAATCCCGGCTTCTTCGCCCCCCTGTACGGGAGTCTCTTCGGCATCGTGGCCATGACCGGCTGTATGGTCGTCTATGTGGTGGCATGTCTGATGGCGGAGCGGATTGTTTCGATAGAGGTGTGATGAGGCTGGAAGCGGAGGAAATGACGGGATGGTGATCGGGCTCTATATCGGGCTTCTCCTGGTGCTGGGTCTGCTGGGATTTCTGGGCAGTGCGGACACGCTGCCGGAGGGCGTGGTACAGAAGGGCATAGAGGGGTTCTTTAACCGGGCAGCGTCTTACCTGTGTATGCGGATTTGGAGCAGGCGGGCGCCGGCAGGCAGCCTGGGGGTACAGATGCATCTCCAGACGCTGTATCCGGGCGGCGATCCGGCGGAGCGGCTGCGGGGCTATTATGTCACAAAGCTGGGACGGGCGATGATGCTCATCTGCGCCTGTACCGTACTGGCGGGCCTGACCTGGTATGCCGCCAGGCAGAATGACCTGTTGGACGAGAGCGGTAATCTCCAGCGTGCTGATTACGGCGGTGGCATACGAAAAGCGCCGTTGACGGCCACCAGCGCGGATGGGGAGACCGTGCTGGGGGATTACGATCTCACACTGCAGGAGCGGCAGTACACCCATGAGGAGGCGGAGCAGCTGCTGGTTGAGGCCCTGACGCATCTGCCGGAGCTGATACTCGGCTCCAACGAGAGTTTTGATGAGGTTTATGAGGATCTGAATCTGGTCAAAAAGATAGACGGATATCCGTTTTCTTTCAGCTGGAAATCCGATGATTATGCCATCATGCATTCGGATGGCCGTATCTCCAGGGATCTGCCGGAGCTGGGCGGCATCGTCACACTGACGGCAACGATCTCCTATGAGGAGGAACAGTGGATCCAGGTGATACATGCCCGCGTCCTGCACCGGCAGCTGACTAGGGAGGAGCTGCTGCATCAGGTGCTGGAGGAAGAACTGGAGGATGCGGAGCGGGCGGATCCCTATGCGCTGCAGGTGAATCTGCCGCAGATGATGGGCAGTGTGCCGATTACCTGGTCCATACGTCCGAAGGACAACAGCATCTTCCTGCTGTTACTGGGGGTGCTGACCGCCATCCTGGTCTATACAGCGGCGGATAAGGATCTGGCCAGGAAGGGGGAGGAGAGACGCCGTCAGATGACACTGGACTACCCGCAATTCCTAAGCCAGCTGGTGCTCTATATGGGTGCGGGGATGAGCGTGCGCCAGATCTTCCGCCGCCTGTCGGATGTCTATCAGGAGGACCGCGCCCGGGGAACACCGATACGTTACCTCTATGAAGAGATAACGCGATGCTGCAGGGAACTGTCCGGCGGAATGTCGGAAACACTGGTCTATGAGCGCCTTGGAATCCGATGCGGTGCTCAGGCATACGTGCGGTTGTGTACGCTGCTGACGCAGAATCTGAAGCGGGGCAATGCGGAGCTGCTGCCATTGTTGTCCGAAGAGGCCAGGAAGGCATCGCAGGAGCGCATGGATCACGCGCGCAAGTGCGGGGAGGAGGCCGGTACCAGACTGCTTCTGCCGATGATGATGCTGTTGGCGGTTGTAATGGTGATCATCATGATTCCGGCGTACATGTCTTTTTAATGCGGATACGGAGCGTTTTTTCGAGTGAGTACGTGCCCGGCAGCAGGTGCCGCAGGCTGTGCTATAAACCATCATTTACCCAAAGGAGGAAAAACAATGCTGAAACAAAAACTGAGGACAATCGGAGACGGTATCCTGTCTTTTCTGAGGGATGAATCCGGCATGGGAACCGTGGAGGTGATCCTGATCATCGTTGTGCTGATCGGTCTGGTCATCGTGTTCAAGCAGCAGATCGACGGTCTGGTGGAGACCATCTTCAAGTCCATCAAGGAGCAGGCCGGACATGTCACGGGGACGTGAGTCCAATGCCTATCTGACGGTCTACCTGTCTCTGACGCTGACAATATTGCTGTCTCTGATCCTGACACTGTTCTACGGTGCCAGGGTCGGGGCGGTGCGGATGAAGGCGGAGTTCGTCACGGACATCGCGATGAATTCGATCCTGGCGGAGTATCACCGGGAACTCTTTGCGCAGTATGGGTTGCTGATGGTGGACACCTCCTACGGGAGCGGTCACCCTTCCATTCTGCTGACAGAGGAACATCTGACAGACTATGTGCATGAGAATCTGGCGCCGACCATGGTGGGGGCAGTGCTGTCCCAGGTGACACTGATGAATAACTGGTCGGAGGAGGCGCATATCACAGGATACAGTCTCGCGCCGGACGGTGGAAACGCTGTGCTGCAACGGGCAATCCGCAGCTATATGGCAGCAGGGCTGCTGGATGACCCTTTTCCGGATACGGAGGAGAACGTGGCGGCGCTGGAGGCATCCGGCTATGATTCCATGGATGTGGAGGGTATGTGGGAGGCCAATGATGCACCGTTGGAGCAGTCGTATCTGGTGGATGTGGATGAGGATGGCACCACGGAGGAGATCTATCCGGATGCGCCCTCGGCGGCGGTTAAGGGCACAAGAGGGATTGGCATCCTGACGCTGGCTGCGCCGGAGGGCATCGAGATCTCCGATGCGGTAACGGACGAGACGGCGTATCTGAGTCACCGCAGTCCCATTCTGCACGGAACCGGACTGGCGGAGGGGGCAGGGGGCGGCCTGCTGGAGCGTCCGCTTTTTGACCAGTATGTATTTGAGAAATGCGGGTATTTTGGTCAGGAAATGGATAAAAGTCTGCTGAAATATCAGGTGGAATACATGATTGCCGGAACGGGCAGCGACTGGCGGAACCTGGAAACCGTCTGCCGATGGCTGATGCTCTGGCGGGAAGCCTCCAATTTCATCTATCTGGTCTCAGATGAGGAGATGGTCTCTCAGGCGGAGGCTCTGGCGCTGATCGCGTCGATCCTGTTGTTTGTGCCGGAGCTGGAGGAGGTGATCAAGTGGTCCATATTGTTTGCCTGGTCCTTTGCGGAATCGGTGAATGATATCCACATCCTGCTCTCCGGCGGCCGAGTTCCGTTAGTCAAGACACATGAGACCTGGGCCCTGTCCATCGAGAACCTGATCTACTACCGGGATCACCTGACGGAGGGCTCCGGCCAGGGGTTGGACTACGGACAGTACCTGAGGATGCTGCTGTTCTTCAGGAACATGGAGGAGAAGGGAAACCGGCTGATGGACGTGATGGAGATGGATATCCGGCGGACGGTGGGCAATGAACGATTCCGGATGGATGGCTGTATGGACATCCTCCGGGCAGAGATCCTGGTGGAGAGCGTCTCCGGCGGAGATCACAGGATCGAAAGGATCTACGGGTACTACGAATGAGACAGAGAAGTGGACGCCGGTGCAGGCAGT
>JAFSYF010000183.1 GCA_017443695.1 Butyrivibrio sp. | reverse complement strand
TGCAGGCACTGAACTGCCGGATCTTCATTTCTTTTCCGGTTTTCTCAACTACAGGAAGATTGTGAATATCCCACATACAGGGCTCACGGTATGCGCTGATCAGTCCGAGGATCTCCAGTGTATCCTGCTCCTGTCCTTCCTCCGCCGTTTCCCTGGCTCTCCGCTGGATCATGAAGCCATTCATCAGGCGCCCACCATCTCCATCCAGCATCCACTCGATGAGGATGAAGGAGGGTCTTGTTCCGGTGAAGAAATCCTCAAAGGGACGATCCTTGACCCGCCTGTACGCCTTGTGTACAAAAGGTGCCGTGATCATCTGTACAAGAACGGATTTCCCTCCGCCATTCTGAAGGGACAGCAGGGTACTCACACCGTTGAGGTGGAAGGTCTCATCCCCGATCTGGATCCCACCGTTGTTGTAGTTGATATTAATCAAACGAATCGCTGAAATGGTCCCCATGTCAGTTTCCTCTTTCCGCAAACATCCGGCGCACCCGGTCATAGTTGCGTTCATTCAGGAGATTGTATTCCATAAAATGATCCAGCTTCGGCGTGGGCAGAATGGTCTCATCCCGCTCAATGTATTCTATCAGTCCCTGTTTCTGCAGGAAGACAAGGATATGATGGAGAAAACCCTCCTTCGTGGTTTTCTGCCGTTTATGCTCCACATCCGATTTCAGCGCTTCATACGCCGCCTGCATATCGGAGAAGGCGATGCCCGCCTGTGCCTGTTCTTCCTCAGAGAGCGCATCCACTCCCTCCTGCAGCCGCTCGGACAGACTGTTCTGCAGCTCCCCCACCTTCATGAAATCCCGGGTCTTGGCATTGGCGCCCCTGCCGTCATAGAACTCCAACAGCAGCACCAGAATCGCAAACTGAGAGAGATAGTAGTCGCTGTCTGTGGCGTTTGATCGGCACAGTGCCGTCTTTAATGCCGTCTTGGTAAAGCCCAGATAGGAATTCTCCATCTCCGGGATGAGATAGATCACGTTGCCATAACGCTCCACCCGGCTGTCCGCGAGCTCTCCCTGGCTTTTCACCAGCGCCTGCAGTTCTTCACTCTCCACATATCGCTGATACAGCCGCTCCTCCGTATCTCTGGACAATTCATGGTACTTCAGCAGATGGTAGAAGATCTCCTGACTGTCCCTGATCAGCTCCATTTCAAATGCCATCCTTCATCCCCCTCACACGCACTTCTGAACAACGGATCGTCCGCAGATGCGGATATGGCAGCGCTTCCTCTATCCCTTCAAATACCACCGTATCCTCCGATATCCTCTCCACAATCAGCTGTCTGATCTGACGGCCATCCGGCAGCTGATCCAGCACCTCAAGGATCATCGCGCCGACCTCAAAGCCCTCTCCTGTATCGGCCAGACTCTCTCTCCGTTCCTGACGGAGCGCCCGGATGTCCAGCTCCCGGCTGCGGATCAGCTCGACCATCACTTCCTTAAATGTATCTACTGTCGGGATCAGTGCACGGCGATAGTCCTCCTCCGATGCCGCGCGTGCGCACAGCTCAGACAAACGTACCTCACCCTCCGCCACAACCGGTGCCAGGATTCCATTCAGACAGGCATGGTAACGAGCCCGTTTCTCCTCTCGCAGACGCTCCTGCTCCTCCTCCCAGGCCGCTTCATCAAAATCAATCGTCTCCGCTTCCTCTTCCCGTCTGCCGCGCACTGGTCTCTGCAGCTGTGTGGAACGGGCGGGATCATAGATTTTCTCCGGGTCCTGCCTGAAGAGCGGTGACAGGAAGGTATGTAGTTCGCCCAACAGTGCAGGCTGCTTTAACACCTCCTCATAAATCTTGTCCCTGAGGGAAAAGCGCTTCACCGCAGAGATCAGAAACGAATTGTCCAGCTCTGCTGCATAGAGATCCTTCAGCTTGAAATGATGGTTACGGATACGCTGAAACTCGTCCAGCGAACGGGACAGATACTCACTGATGGCCCCGAGATTCTTCAGCTTCTTTCTCTCCTCCTCGTTGAGCTCCCGGAGATTGACCTCGATCTCCTTCAGCTCGCGGCGTTTCGTCTGTACCTCCGTGCGGTAGCCCTCCAGCCGTTCACTGCTGTCCGCAATCACATCCAGATTTTCCTTCAGCAGCTGCTCATGCTCTGCCACGGAATAATCCAGTACATTGCGCCGCAGCTTCACCATGGCCTCCTGTACCTTATGGATCTGAAGTCTCATCTCATTGAAGATGCCCTTAACATACTCCAGCGCCTTGTCATAGTCCTGCCGCTCCAACTGCATCTGGAACAGCAGCTCCTGGACCTTCAGGCGCATATTGCTCTCAATCTCCAGCGTGGACAGCAGCAGGATATAGCCATCCTCGGTCAGGTAGTAAGAAGTTCTCCGGACGTTTCTCTCATCGACTGCCCTGTTGTTCACATAACGAATGGTCAGTTCTCTGATGCTGCCCTCCTCATAGTCTCTGGCCGCAAAAGTCATGATGCGGCCCTCGTTGCAGATGATCGTGTTCACAATGAAGTCCGCCAGATCCCTGCAGGTATCATAGGACCATCCGTTTCCCAGATACACGTCATCAAGCACGCTGAGGAATCCGGCGATGTCATCCAGCGTACAGTTCTCATCCCTGAGCGACATCTCCATCAGATACAGCAGTACCGTGAAAACCAGACTGATCTGCTCGTCTGTGGATTTGATCCCGTAGACGCTTCCCCAGGAGGTTTTTGATACGATGTTCTGGATCAGCAGCGAGTATCGGCCCACGCTCCGCATACGCCGCGTATAATTTTTCAGAAAATCAAACGGCATGATAGTCCCTCACTGACAGGATTTCCTGTGGGATATACTGGCCCTCCGCCAGAATCCTGCGGATCTGTTGCTGCTCCTTCTCTTGAAAAAAAGACAGAAAGACCTCACCAGCATTTGCCTGACGGTTCTGTCCCGCTTTCATCCGGGGCAGAGCATCCATCCCACCATCCAGCCGTTGCTCTGCCCTGCGCAGCATCAGCTCATAATAGGCAACAAACGGTTCGATCCATACGGATTCCCGGAAATGCATATGAAAATTTTCAAAAATCTGAATCCCGACATAATCCAGATCACCGACATATAAGAAGTGATTCCCGGGCGCAAGCATATAGGGTTCTGCCAGCAGTTCCATGTCCTGAAAGCTGCGTGCCACCCGCTGTCCTCCGCCATAAACAAGCGTCCCGACAGGAATGCCAAGGATTTCCTCTCTGCCGGAGAGCAGATAACGCCGCATCCCGCAGAAGGGGTCCAGATTTTCAGAGATCAGCAGCACCTGCGGTGTCTCTCTGGTATGTACATAGGTGGCCAGCGGCTCCGCGGTCTCATAGGTGTTGAGACAGGACATATCCAGACCACAATGGGCAAGGATCGTTGCGGCAGATACCTCACCCTCCCTGACACCCGACAGGAACTTCTCGCGTCCCCAGATGGCAAAACTCCTCTCGTTCACAGATATCGGGGTTTGCAGGGATTCTTCAGATGTTTTCAGATAATTACTCAGGCGCAGCACCCATGGCCGTTCCTTCCGATAGACCGGCAGATGCTGGAGATAATAATCGATACGGATCTGGGTGGCAAGACGATAACGGAGTTCCTCCTCCAGATCACCGGCATCCACCTCCGGCAGGATCTCCCAATAGCGCAGATACATGGCCGGATACCTGCCATTCGTTCCGGATGACTTCACAGGCTTCAACGTTCCGTCTTCCATCCTTCCAAGAAGATAGGATACTTCCTCCTGATAGCTCCGGAATCCGTGACCCGCCACCGCTTCATCATAGGTGATCTTACGCTTCATGCCCTTCCGCCCTTCTCCTCCAGCAGCGCCGTGATATAATCGGTATCCCCGCGTTTGCCGGCATCCTCCAGCCCCTGGGCCTCCTCGCCCAGCGCCTCGGAACCGATGATCCGCAAGGAGCTCTTCAGTGCGTGCAAACATGACCCTTCCGTTCGTATGGAAATGTACTTCTATATTTTATCACAGATCAGCCTGAACCGACCGATATCCACCATATTGATCTTCCCGGGGTGATATGGTACCGTGGAAGTAATATGAAGAACACAAAAATACTGATCACCATCCCGATGCTGTTCATTCTGGCGGGCTGTGGCAGCCCGCAGCAGACATCTGCGCCCGCGCCTGCCGCCACCGTCACGGAGGAACCGGCAGAAGCAGTCGCGGAGACGATCCACGCAGATGAGCCTCTCCCGGTGCCCGACCGGACCATCGTCATAGACCCCACGGTCCACGCGGTCTTCCATGACCTGGACGGAGACGGCTACGGAGAGTTCGAGGGCTTTGGAACGAGCCTGTGCTGGTGGGCCAACCGTACGGGCTACAGCACGGCGCTCACCGAAGCCTCCGCACGGGCCTTCTATAACAAAGAGGAGGGGCTGGGCTTCGTCATCGGACGCTATAACATCGGAGGCGGTGACTGCGTCTCGGAGAAGCCCGGTGCGCCCCGTCCTGCCACCGCTGAGGAGGTGGACCCTCTGATCCCGCATGCGGCGCACATCAGGCGTTCCGACTCTGTCATCCCCGGCTACTGCAGGGATGTCACCCGCATGGACCTCTCCGCCCACGAACTGTCCTATTATGAGACGAATTACGACCGTGTGGATACCGAAAGCGGCTATGCCTGGAATTACGACTGGGACGCCGATGCCAACCAGATGCATGTCCTGAGGGCGGCCCTGGAGGAGGTTCGTGCCGGCGGTGATGAGATGCACGCGGAGGCTTTCTCCAATTCGCCGCCGTATTTCATGACCGTTTCCGGCTGCAGCAGCGGCAACTTCGATGCCGGACAGAACAATCTCCGACCGGATGCCTATGAGGCGTTTGCGGCCTATCTGACCGATGTGATGGCCCACTGGGAGACATCAGGAACCGTTCATTTCTCCAGCGTGTCTCCGATGAATGAGCCAGGCACCAGCTACTGGGGTGCCTACAGCGAGAAGCAGGAGGGCTGCCATTTCGACAGCGGGGAGCCGCAGTCCCATATCCTCTCCACGCTTCGTTCCCGGCTGGATGACGCCGGCCTGTCGGAGGTGGTGCTGGCCGGCACCGATGAGACCAGTATCGACTCCGCATCCTGGTCCTACAGCCAGCTCTCGGAGGAGGCGAAGGCCGGTCTCGGGCGGATCGACACCCACAGCTATACCGGCAATGGCAGGAGTACCCTGCGCGCGCTTGCTGAGCAGGAGGGCAAAAATCTGTGGATGAGTGAGGTGGATGGAACCTTCACGGCAGGGAAGCGTGCCGGCGAGATGGCTGCGGCACTGGGTCTCTCCCAGCAGATCAAAACCGATCTCAATGGGATGTTCCCCAGCGCCTGGATCCTGTGGGATGCCATCGATGTCCATATCGACAGCAGCAATCCGTATGACTGGCATACCAGAAGCCAGTGTCTGAACAGTCTGTCCCTGGAGAACGGCAACAGTCTCTGGGGTGTCCTCATCGCTGATCACGATGCCGGGGAGCTGATCTATACGCAGAAGTACTACGCACTGGGCCAGTACAGCCGCTACATCCGTCCCGGCATGTGTCTCCTCGCAAGCTCTGACTTCACAGTGGCCGCTTATGATCCAGGCACCGGACGCCTTGTGATCGTGGCCACGAATAACAACTCGGATGACCTCACCTGGTGCTTCGATCTGTCCGGATTCTCCGGGCTTTCAGAGGATGCCGCCGCATGCGCCTTCCGCACCAGCGGATCCATCGCCGATGGTGAACAATGGGCCCCTGTCGCCGGGGCATCCATGCAACTGGATGCGGATGCGCGCGCCCTCACCGCCCGGATCAAAGGCCAATCCATCACCACCTTCGTGATAGACGGTGCACAGCTTGCATCTTTTGTCATCCCCAAAAGGAAGCATATCTTATCATAAACGTACAGATGCCCCCGCGCTGTTGGATGGGAGATTATCTTTGATTTATCGATGCCTGTCTGATATAATAAACGGGAAGCAGATCCTTGTGGTGAATGCCAACCATCGGTAAGTAAGCCTGTCTACGTCCAACTGAAGGCGATTCGCATCGGGACAGAGGGGAACCGCATCATCATCGGGATCAACAACGTGGATGTGCAGATGAAGCATAAGGAGGCGCTGGAGAGGATCAGAGAAGAGAGGCTCACCTATTCCCGGCTCAATGCGCTGATTGGGGATTATTACTTCTTCTATACTGTGGATCCCGAGACCGGCAGCTACTACGAATACCATTCCTCGCAGAGAGCCGAAAGCCTTGGCGCCTCCCCTAAGGGAGAAGACTTCTTCGCAGATACCCTGGCGATCAACGAACATGTGATCTATCCCGAT
>JAFSYF010000001.1 GCA_017443695.1 Butyrivibrio sp. | reverse complement strand
TAACGGGATAACTAACCGACAGTACACGCGTGTCTTTCTTCCCCATGACGATATCGCCATCCGGAGACTGGGTCATTTTCTCCAATTCTTCTGTTTCTGCTTCCACAGTCAGACTATAATAAGCCTCAACTTCCGCAGCTCCTGCATTTTCAATCACTTCAAGGCGAACATAATATGTTCCCTTATTCAAATTGTACTTATTCTCATATACGCTACTACTCTTACCGAATTTCAGTACTTTTCCATTCTTTCCTTGTATTTCGGACAGGTCTTCATCCAAAAGAGCAAGGCGCCATATATTCCCTGTGTACGTCGACGCAATCTTATCTCTCTTGACATTCAACGTCACATCTGCATCTTCCTCTAATTCAAATGCATAATAATCCCAGTCATGTTTTTTTCCAGATGGATCAAAGCTACTACCTTGAATGGTTTCCTTGCTAATACCGTCCAGTATCTCTGTAGCCTTTCTATACTCGCCATTGTCTTCTTCTTCATAATTGTCCCCTGTGGATGTGCCAGAATTTATGTTAAACTCCCCTTTCAGCTGGAAACCATCCTGGTCTTTCACCCAACTCACTCCGGTTACATTCATCGCACGAACAATGATATGGTAGGAGCCTTTTCTTAGCCCCACCGGCCCTAATACTGTGCCAGTAGAATTCCCTAAAACCTTGCTCGACGCAAAAACAGTGTTTTCATTACTTGCGTCTGTTATCATCACTTCCCAACAGTTGACACTCGGACTTCCCGTTTTATTCGGAACAACTGTTAATGTCAATGCACCAGAGTTGGCAATGGTAACATCGTACTCGGTTGCTTCAACGTATGGGTTATCAATCGTGTAAGTAACCTTTGTATACGTGTGACTATTTGAAGTCGCTGATGGAACCCACGTATTGTATCCGTCAGGTTTATAATGCGCCAGCACCCCCTGCCCCGGCACCATTGAAACTACCAGTGCAGCAACCAGTGTCAAGAGTCCCTGACCAATCCGTCTGCCCCATCGTGTTCCGTTCTTCATTGCTGTTTCCTCCTAATCCCGGCATGTGGTGCTCTCTGCGGGGTATCAGCGTAACTAACGCAAACCCTTGAAGGCCCTGATGCCAAATATACATAATCAGATGTGGCGGCTCTACCGCTCCTGCATGGCTATACTCAATAACGAAATTCTCTTCCATTTCGTTATTGAGTCGCGCCGGCCGCACGCTGCACAGCAGCACCTTCCTCTGTGCGGCCATGTGCATAATACAAGTACCCTACATTTTAATGTTTTCTTTCAGGTTCTGCAAGGGTTTTGGAAGAATTTTGTGAAAAACACCACAAGAACTGGTAGAGAAGATTTTTCTTACACACTACATGTGGGAGACCCCCGGGCTCTTTTGCACCGGGGCCGCGTGATCCGCAGCCCACGGGATGCCCGGGTTCACTTCACCTGGCCGGATGCCGCCACAGCACATGAACCGGGTGCTAACACACCCGCGTCACCGGCACGTGTCCATGATCTGGCAACTGTTCAGAGCCGGCTCTGAACAGTTGCGTTATTTCGAATTCCAACTAATCAAGCTGAAATTCCCAACAGCCATCATACCCCCGGAGGCACCGTCACCAATATGGAAGGCATTTTCCGCAATCTCCTCATTGACACCCTGAGTCAACCAGTTCACACCTGCTGCCGCGTGATCCAGTGCCTCATCGGAGAGCTGTGCGTGGTTAAAGCCGGCGATCACCGTCAGCGTGTCCTTCGCCTGATCCTCCGAGATCCCATACCCGAAATCCCGCGCGCAGGCGATGACCTCTTCCACGTTCCTGCATGAGAATAACCGCTCCAACTGCTGTTCATTCAAATCCGGTACTGTACCCATACTGTGCCTCCTGTATATGCCGGCGGATGATGTCCCCCGCTCCATTCTCTGTTTTCCATTCTGCTTCATTATACACACCATCCGAACCACAGGCGACAGATTCCGCAGGATAAACCGAAAAAAGTTTGCTTCCTCAGCAACACTGGTCCGCAGCAGCGTGCATGACCCGGGGCTGAATGGCCGCGACCGGCATCAATCCCTCAGGCACCCCACCGGCACCACCATCACTCGATTTATTGCACGATTCGGTGGATTTGGCAAGTTTTCATTGATGGATTTGGCGCGTTTTCGTTGATGGATTTGGATTGCTCCGGGGCAGATTGAGAACGCAGTATAGCCGGGTATGGGAGCTCATGGTATAATATCTGGTATTCATAAACCACAGCAAAGGAAAACACCATGCACACTTCATTCCGACACCATCTCCCGAAACGTCTCATCCTGTGCGCCGCCGTTCTGGGCATCACGGCCCTCACGGCCTGCGGCAAGGGCAGCGCCCCCGCAGACAGCGCCGCCACCTCCGGCACCATGGGAGAGAGCGCCACGGATCTGGCGGTGAACCTGGCCCAGCTGGTGACGCAGAACCCGGATATCTTCGGCTGGCTCTATATCCCGGAGACCCCCATCGATGCACCGCTCCTGCAGAGCATGACGGGGGAGGACACCTGGTATCTGACCCACGACTGCACCGGCGCAGAGAGCGGTACCGGCGCCATGTTCATCGAGGCCGGCAATCTCCTGGATATGTGTGATTTCAATACCATCGTCAATGGATATGGGGGAAAAGGGGGGTGCTTTGAGTCCCTGTGGCAGTTCGCGGACGCGGACTATTTCGCAGGTCACGAGCAGTTCTACATCGTGATCGACGGCAACGCGCTGACCTATGAGATCTGGACGGCCTATGAGCGGGAGGATACGAGTCTCCTGCGCAGTTATGATCTGACGAGTGAGGAGGGCTGCACGGCCTACCTGGCCGATATGCAGAAGGAGCAGGTGGCCGGCCGCGCCCACATCCGTCCCGGCTGGGAGGAGGGAGTCTCCACGGATAACTTCCTCGTCACCCTGACGGCCACAGATTCTGCCAAGCCCGGCCGACAGTTCGTCGTGCAGGGCTGCCTCATCGATGATCAAGCGGGAACGATCCGAAGATAATGGCTATTTGATAACTGTTCGGAACTGGTTCTGAACAGTTACTCTATTTGATCCTGTTGTAGAACACCTTCAGCATCAGTTCGAAGAGCCCCACCTCGTCGGGGTAGAATTCCAGATACTCCTCCCCCATCCGTGTCTCACCGGGCAGCAGATAGAAGCTGTCCGGGTCGAAGCTGTAGTCGGAGATCAGGGGGGCCATGTAGGAGATCTCATCCATGGTGACATCGGTCACCATCTGACTCTGTACCTCCTGAAAGACCTGCACGGCCAGCATGGGATTCTCCCTGGTCTTATTCACCAGTGTCTTCATGAAATTGGAGAGATACTGCTTCTGCCGGTCCAGACGCCGGTCTGTGGACGCAAACTGGGAGGTGTCCCTGCCCTTTAAGTAGATGAACGCCTTCTCCCCGGTGAGCACTGTGGGCACCCCCGCCTCGAAGGTGTAGGGTCCGAAGGTGAAGGTCTGCGCCGGCGTCACCTCCACGCCCCCCAGGGCGTCATTGATGGTGGCAATGGCGCTCATGTTGAGGGCGGCATAGCCGTGGATCGGCAGCTGGTGGAAAAGGTTGGACACCGCCTTGCGCTGGTACTCGCAGGACTGCTCTCTGCCGTCGCCGAAACCATGCTGCACGGCGATCTGCGCCAGCACGGTGGTCAGATACCCGCCCCGCTCGTCGTAGACATCGATATCCGTCATGGTATTGCGGTTGATGCCGATGATGCTGGTGCTCTTGTCCACGGGATTGATCACCAGGAGGAACAGGGCATCCGCCTGTCCGCCGTCCGTCGCATCCTCCTCCGGCAGATCAAAGGCCCCCCGCATCTCCTGGGGGATCTGCTCCTCCAGATCGCCCATCTTATCAATGCCCATGAACAGGAAGGTGATGATCTCCTCGTTGTAGTCGTAGACGCCGCCCTTGTACCGGATCCAGTCGGATTCCCAGACCTCCTCCGTGCCGGCCGGCTCTTCGGTAGTGACGATGGGTGCCTGGCTCACGGTGTTCTTCCGCAGCCGGTCCCGCCCCATATACCGCATCACCTCCACCGTGATGAGCACGACCGCGACCAGTGTGGCGATGACAGCCCAGACGATCAGCAGGATGCGTGTGGAACGTCTCACGGCAGCAGCCTCTCACGCATGGGGAAGACCCGGGACTGTTTACGCACATTGCCCGAGTTGTCACTGACCGCATAGTAGACCACCACCGTCCCCTTGTTATGGTTGACCACCACCTTCTCCACGACGATGCGATCCGACACGTCCCCGTCGGCACCGTCATAGGCAGCAATACCCTCCAGGAGATCCGCGTTGGTGGTGACGTTCTCATCATAGAGGAGCTCCATGGCTGTAAACCGGAACTCCGGCGCCGTCCTGTCCTCCTGGTTGTAGAGCACGATGCAGACCGCCACGAAGACAAAGCTGCCTATGGTAAACAGAAAAGCCAGAATATTGCTCTTCAGCATCTCTCCGTCAATCCTTTCTGACTACACCCTCGATGTAGTCCAGATCATCCAGATCTCTGTCCGGTGCCCCGTGGTGTACGGGCGTTTCCGTCCGTCTGGGCGGTGTTCCCACTGCGGCGATGGAGGTCTTAGAGACCTCTTCCCCGTAGTTGCCGTAATACTTGCCATAATACTTCCCGTAGTAACGCCCATAGTACTTGCCGTAATGGCTGTATATGCCCTTGCCGGAGAGATCCACCTTGTTCAGCACGACCCCCAGCATCTTGGCCCCCGCCTTGTCCAGCTGATCCTTGACCCGCTGGGCGAACCGGTAGCTCACCGCGTTGTCCTGGATCACAAGCACCGTGCCGTCGCACTGCTTGGCGATGACGGCCGCATCGATGACGCTGCCCAGAGGCGGCGTGTCGATGATGATGTAGTCGAAGACATGCCGCATGTTGTCCAGCATCTTGCTGAACATCTTACCCCCCAGCAGTTCACTGGGGTTCGGGGGGACCGGCCCGGAGAAAATCACATACAGGTTCGGGATGTCTGTCTCGCAGATCACGCTGGAGAGCTTCTCACGGCCCACCAGGCAGTGGGTCAGGCCCAGGCGCACCGTCCCCGTGCGGTAGCGGCCCACCAGGACGGATTTGCGCATGTCGGCATCCACCAGGACCGTTTTCTTACCTGCCTCGGCAAAAGCGCGGGCCAGTGCCATGGAGACCGATGACTTGCCCTCACCGGGAGAGCAGCTGGTCACCGAGATCGCCCGGACATCGCTGCCGGAGAACTCCACGTTGCTGCGCAGGGTCTTGTAGGCCTCCTTGATGCGGTAGTCGTTCTCCGCCTGACTGAAATGGAGCTGGGTCTGCTGCATGGTTTATTCCTTCCTGCCGCGTTTCCGGCGGGGTTCCTCCTCCGTCATCAGCGGGATCAGTGCCAGGGTGGAGAGGCCGAGATAGTTCTCCACATCGTCGCTCCCCTTGATGGTGTCGTCCATCAGGAAGTTCAGCAGGACACAGGCCGAAACGACAATCACTCCCATCATCCCGCCGATCAGGGTCCAGCGCCTCACGCTGGGGCTGGATTTCTTCGTCGGCATATTGGCGGTCTCCGCCACATTGATGGCATCGATGGCCATGACATTCTGGATGTGCTCACTGGCCACCTCACGGACGCAGTTGGCCTCCTTCATGGCCATCATCGGGTCCCTGTCCCGGACGGTGATGGAGACAATACGGGTGTCCGTGGGGGTGTCCACGGAGACCTTCTCCACCATGTCGTCATAGACCGTGTCCACGAGATCCAGTCGCTGGATGACCTCCTCCAACACGTACCGGCTCCGGATGAGCTGGGCGTAGTCCTGGGTCAGCTGCGTGGAGATCTGGACATCGGAATAGGTGACGCTGGAGCCCTCGTCCCGGCTCAGGATGAAGATCTTGGTGGTGGAGGCGTAGACCGGATGCAGGACGAACTTGCTGATGAACAGGCCTG
>JAFSYF010000182.1 GCA_017443695.1 Butyrivibrio sp. | reverse complement strand
TGAATCCCCATAATGGTAAGGGAAAGACGCTCGTTCTTGCTCTGGCGCATATAGGCGCCATCATCGTAATACACCCTGGTATAGTCCCTGGCAAAATCCATCGACATGAACTTGGTGGGATCCGGCTCGATGTAGTTTCCGGTAGGCGTCCCCTCCGCATCCCGCATCATCGGCCAGCTTTCCTTCATGATCACATCGGTTCCGTCCAGATACGAGGTATTCTCCAGCGCGTTCTCCAGAATCGTCCGGGCCACCGTCGCATGGAACATCCCGAGGGAGATCGTCATGATCAGAAACAGCATGATCAGCTGCATTTTGCGTCCATTCTTGATGTTCTCCATAAATGAGATATAGCCTGCCGGAGAACAGAACCGCTTCGTACAGAAGTAGATGAGACGCACGACATAGGGCTGAATCCGCAGAAACAGCAGTCCCATCCCAACGATGAACAGTGAGGAACTGATATAGAGCAGCGGATCCAGGCGCTCGCCGGACAGCACCGCTTCCGAGATGCCGGAAAGGCGTTTATGGAAGGAGTAATATCCGTATAGTGAGATGCCGATCAGGATGACATCCAGAAACAGGATTTCCCAGAGGCTTCTCTTCTTCAGCGCCCGCTGCTGCTTCAGATGGACGATGGACACCTTGCTGTGCTTCACCGCCGGCAGCGAGATACAGAGCAGTGTCACCGCCATGGCGGCCAGCGCGTAGGCAAACACCTCCGGTGTATAGGTGATATTCAATGTGCTTGTCAGGTCAAACTCCAGGAAATTGCGTGTGGAACCGAGGATCTGACTGAAGAGTCCGCCTAGCGGAATGCCGAAAACAGCACCCACCACCGTCAGAAACAGCCCCTGATAGACATAGAGCAAAAGGATCTGACCCCTGGAACTGCCGCGGCTCTTGATGACGGAGATCTCATTTCGCTCCAGCTCATACATCTGACCGGAGATCATCAGCAGGAATGCTGCCAGCAGTGCCAGTACCGGGATCTGCAGGATCATCAGTGTAGCAGAGATCCTGATCCGTTTGATCTCATATTCCTCCAGAATACTCTGATAAGAGGGTTCTCTGATGACGCTGCGATAGGCACTCTCGTTACACAGATATGTGGTGGCGCTGTTGATATCATCCACCTGGGCGGCCGTCACCTGCGTGAAGTCACACAGATCAAAAAACATCACCAGGATATTGTAGCGGGCGGCATTCTCTCCCGTAAACAGTGTCCGGAACAGCTCTGGAGACATGAAGCAGGCCTCCCCCAGGCTGTCCGGGTGGATCTGGAAATAGAACTGCTCATGCTCCGCCTCGGTGAATACACCCACCACACGGATCTTGACAGGCGAACCATCCGCCAGCTTCAGCGCATCGAAGGTCAGCGTTTCATTCAGCAGGAGCCCCTTGCCCACCATGGTGGACTGCGGGACGATCACCTCAATGGCGCCATCATCGGCCAGACCACTCTCCGAATAACAATCCCCGCTGATGATCCGGATGCGCTCCGAGAGTCCCGTCATCGTGCTCAGGGACAGCATCATATTCTCCGCATCATCCCGCCGTATTTCCGAAGTGATGGGTGCCTTCAGAATACTGTAATAGGAGATGGTCAGATATTCCGGTACGCCAAGCTGCCGGTAGATCTCGGCCGTATAGTTTTCCATCTTGCCGATGGTATCCTTCTTATCCTTCTGGCAGGTTGCATTCATCTGAATGAGCAGCGGCCATTTCCCCTCCTGGGCTACATAGCGGTTGAATTCATCCTGCAGCATCCGGTCATAGGCCGCCTTCTGATACAGCGGAAAACTCACAGCCGTAGCGATGAGCAGGATACAGCCAAGCAGGAGACTCAGGTTCATCCACCGCTTCTGCCATAGCTTCTGGAGCATGATCAGTAGCATAGCGTCATTCCCTCCGTGATGTCTCCATAGGCCACCCAGTAATTTGCATTGTCGCTGCCCCCTGCAACGAACCGCACCAACCGGTAGTTGCTGTTGTCCTCTGTCTTCACCGCGGCATAGGTGTCACCGCCGATGGTGATCGTGGCATTCTTGGGCACCATCACCACATCGTGCATCTGCCGTACATCCGCCGTAATGCTGAACCGGCTGCGGCTCCAGTAACCATTGGCAGACTCCGATCCTGCCCCGGTTATGGCCGCAAAATCCTCCTGGGGGACACGGACCATGGCGTAATCCGTGATCATTTCCTTACTGAGCCCTCTTCTGTTCATGGTCACCACCTGACCCTGGGATTCCAGAGCGGCACCGTTATTGGTTTTGAAGCTCACCTGAGCGGTATCCCCGTAGGAGAGCTGTCCGTTCTTGTCCTCGACGATGATGAAGCAGGAACGGTCATCCGCAATCTGTACCAGACGTTCCTGATAGCTGATCAGTGACCCCTCCTCCAGACCATTCACATCAATCACCAGGCCATCACAGGGCGATGTGATCTCCAGCACGCCGGAATAACGGGCCAGCTTCTCCATCTGGTGGTTCAGTTCTTCGATGGATCGGTTTCGATCCCGGATCGCCCGGTCAACGATCTCCTGATCCTCCTCCGCATAGGTTTTGGATCTCTTCTCCTGCAGATCAGCCAAACGATCCCGCTGACGGTCCAGCTTGCGCTGCAGACGCTCGATGCCGATCCTGTCAGCGATCACCTCTACCCGTGCCAGCACCTGTCCCTGAGAGATCTGCTCAAAGCGCTCCACGCAGCGTTCCTTCAGGTAGCTGGTTCCATTCTTTGCCGGATTGGTGAGCCACTCTGCCGTCGGATAGAACAGATATCCCTCTGTGGAAAAATGGACACTCACCTCTCCACGCTCTGCTTCCACACGCTTCTCTCCGATGTGATAGGATGCGTCATAGACCACGGGATCACCTTCCTTCAGGCCACCCGTGATCTCAGTGAATCCGCCGTCCGATACACCGGTCTGCACCTGGTGATAGACGCTCTCACCGTTCTCATACAGATAGACATAGTTGCCGCTGTCATCGCGGTGGATCGCTTCCTTCGGGATACACAGCGCATTCTCCCTGCAGCTCTCAACGGCTACCAGCAGTGCGCTCTGTCCGGGCTGTACACGGTGTTCCGGATCGCTGACATAGAAGGTGGAGTACACCTCGTCATTGAGTTTCTTCAGTCTCCGGTATTCTTCCGGCTCCATGTTCTCATACTGGACCTCAAAGCGGCTGCCATTGATAATGGCATAGAGCTCGACGGCCTTATTGACGGTTGATTTGCTGATATACTCACTGCGAATGACCAGCTGATCAGGGTCTCCGACAGCCATCATGGCACTCCCCTCTGCCACGCGGTCCCCCGCATAGGCGTACTGAAGCGCCACCACAACTCCATCCATATCCGCATTGACTGTGGCTGCCGCCTTTTTTGCCTCCAGACGGGCAATCCGCTTGTTGTTGTAGTCGGTCTCCAGCTCGAACAGCTCCTGACGCTCCTTCTGCGCCTGATCCAGCTTCCTTCGGGCGAGGCTCGCCTGCTTATAGCGTTCCTCCAGCCACATACCGCCCGCATCCCAGCCGGCATAAAACGGACTGTCCTCCGGCGGTTTCGCCGCAATATAGTCCTGGTTATC
>JAFSYF010000181.1 GCA_017443695.1 Butyrivibrio sp. | reverse complement strand
GACCTGGCGGGGGATTTCCGGCCGGAGCAGGTCTGCCGGGAGCTGGTCCGGGAGGGCTACCAGCTGGACAAGCGCAAGGGCACTCACTGGGCGGTGAAGAGAGTGGTAGAGATCGTTCTGGGATCGAAGGCACAGGTACTGGAGCACAACACCATGCGCGGGTACCTGCTCTCCGACGGAGCCCAGATCCCGCCCAACCTGCGAGAGGGCGGCGTCTATGATGTGACGATCCTGGTACATGGCCAGATGCAGGAGACGGACCGGCACCAGCTGATGTTCCTGCTGGATCAGTTTAAGCCGGCGCGGGCCAGACTCCATCTGGTACTGCTGTCCGACAATTCCGTGGCGGACGGCAACACCTACCTGGATCTGAATGCGGCGATCCCGCAGGTACAGGCGCCCAAGCTGGATGCGGATGCATCCATGAGCGATGTGCTGGCGCTGACGTAAGTGTTCAGAACCAGTTCTGTACACTTACGTCGCACGGGGCGCGGCTTCGCATTCCAGTGCGCCCCGTGCTGGTGGAATTCACTTCACTGGTACGCCCTCAGCAGCAAGTGCTTCGGGCTGATTTGAATAGCAACTATTTGACCAGAATAAATGATTAATTAAGAAAGAGAGGAACAGCAATGACAATCACAGAGGTGAAGGAAGATTCTGCAATCCGCCTGGAGGTGGAGGGCCGCGTGGATACCAATACCAGCCCGGAATTGCAGGATCAGATTCTGAAGGCCTTTCAGAAGACGGATGAGCTGGTGATGGACTTCAAGAAGCTGGAGTACATCTCCTCGGCGGGATTACGTGCGCTGCTTCTGGGGCATAAGACAGCGATGGCCAAGGGCGGCAAGATGATCATCCGCGGCGCCAATGAGGATGTGATCGAGATTTTTGACGATACAGGCTTCCTGGATATCTTCACGATTGAGAAATGATACGCTTCCTGGATGTGAGTCACCGCTACGGACCGGAGGAGGACTTCGTCCTGCGGCATTTCACAGAAGAGCTGAAGGACGGAGAGTTCGTCGTGATGACCGGCCCGAGCGGTGTCGGTAAGACCACACTCATCCGGCTACTGCTTCGGGAACTGATGCCCACCGAGGGCCAGATCATGGTGAACCGTGAGGATATCACACAGATGGCGGCAGCTGAGATTCCATACTACAGAAGACGGATCGGCGTGATTTTTCAGGACTTCAGACTGATCCAGGAGCGCAGCGTATACGACAATCTGGCGGTGACCCAGTATGTCACCGGCAGGGGGGCCAGACACACGGAGGAGAGGATCATGCATGTCCTGTCCTTCCTTGGGATTGACCGGCTGCATAAGAGACTGCCGAGAGAACTCTCCGGCGGGGAGCAGCAGAAGGTCTGTCTGGCGAGGGCATTGATGAACGACCCGGAGATTCTCCTGGCGGACGAGCCCACCGGCAATCTGGATCCTGGATCTTCCCGGGATCTGATCCATCTGCTGGAGCTGATTCACCGGCAGGGTAAGACGGTACTGATGGCAACACATGACATCGGGTTGTTGCAGGAGGAAGGACTGACACTGCGTCAGATCAAGCTGCGGGAACACGGGACATCCGTTGTCTCCCGGACAGAGGGTGGAGAACATGCGTGGTAAATGGATGTTTGGTAAGGTGGTATGTGGTCTGCTGGCATGTGTTTTCTTCGTCATGCTGGTGGTGGGCTTCTTCCAGGGGCTGCCGAAGCAGATCATGGTCGTGATACTGCTGTTGCACAGTCTGTTCCTGCTGCTGCTGGCATTCATATTCAGCTCGGAGCGCAATGATTACACCGGCGCGGAGGATCTGCAGCAGGAGCTGGCGGTGGTCCGTTCCAAGGCGGAGGAGGAGAAGGCCACGATGCAGCGTGCACTGGATGCACGGGAGCGTGAGCTGAAGAGCCAGACCGAGGATGTGGAGCGGATGCAGAAGGAACGTGAGGATGAGCGCCGGGAGGTGGAACACCTGCGGCTGGAACTGGAGGCCGCCCACGCCGAGCAGGCGCAGCATGAGGACATCAGCGAGTTCCTGCCGCCGCCGGAGACGGATGAGCCGGAGGTCATCGATATCATCCGGGCCGCCAGGGATATCGCTTCGGAGATGGGCAGCACCGCTTCCGCGGCGGGGATCCAGATCCGGATCTCCTGTGCGGAGGAGACCCTGCTGGTGCGTGCGCATCCCTCCAGGATCCGTATTCTTTTCCGTAACATCATCGATAACTCCATCAAGTATATGAGCAGATCCGGCTCTTTGTTCATCACGATTTCCACCATTGACGATGACATCTTCATCGTCCTCAAGGATACCGGTGAGGGCCTGAGGGAAGAGGAGACCAGG
>JAFSYF010000180.1 GCA_017443695.1 Butyrivibrio sp. | reverse complement strand
CTCGGCTTTGTTCTGTCAGTAGGAATCGTTCAGATCTTTAAGCCGCTTTGCCTCCGCTGGAATACGCTTGTGTACGGCCTGATGGCTGTATTTCTGTCCAATGGCTTTAGAGATCGCTGACGCTCGGTCAAATCACGCTCATGGAGCACCATGCACCGGATGATGATGCGATCGATGGTGTCCATCTGAGGTAGGCAACGGTAGATCTCCTGCTCGAAGATCTTGTCAGCAACATCGGTTTCCATGCAGTAGGAATCTGCAACTTCCTCGCTGATGCTCTCGAGTGAATCCATCGGGATTGTGTTGCCGTAGAGGTTGTAGGGGTAATCGGCGCAATCGCAGAAGCAGACATGCCATGCAGGGGCATTGCATTCACCTGCCCACTGGAGGCGCTTGCGCTGCTTCCAGAATGGGCGCATGATATCACAGCTCGTATTCCTTTGTATCAAAGTTGCTCTGGTTACAGAGCCATGTGCTGGGACCCCGGTGTGCTGTCGGCCGCCTTCCCTTCCTCCTGGGTCCTTGAATGGGCATGACGTACCCTGATTCCGGAGGCTCGGGAGGTCTTCTCCTTCGGTGTGAAGCCCCCGGTTCCCGCAGCCGATGGGCCCTGGCTGACGAAAATCTGGATGGGTACGGATATGTTTTGACTCTTCCGCGCATTTTCACTATAATACAAGGCATGATTCTTCAACAAATTTTCGAAAGGATGATACGCACATGGATGTCAAGAAAATCATTGCAGAGATGACGCTGGAGGAAAAAGCGTCCCTCCTATCCGGTGAGGACTTCTGGCGGACCAAAGCCGTGGAGCGACTCGGCATTCCCCAGATCATGGTCAGTGATGGTCCGCATGGACTGCGCAAGCAGGAGGTGGGAGGCGACCACGTGGGAGTCAACGACAGCATTCCCGCGGTCTGCTTCCCGGCAGCGTGTGCCAGTGCGGCATCCTTTGACAGATCCCTCCTGTACCAGATTGGCGAAGCGGTGGGCGATTCCTGCCAGCATGAGAAGCTGGCGGTCGTCCTGGGCCCGGCTGTGAACATCAAGCGGTCTCCGCTCTGTGGACGGAACTTTGAATACTTCAGCGAGGATCCGTACCTGGCCGGTGAGCTTGCCACGGGCATCATCAACGGCATCCAGTCGAAAGACGTGGGGACCAGCATCAAGCACTTTGCCGCCAACAACCAGGAACACCGGCGCATGTCCAGCGACAGCGTCGTGGATGAGCGCACCTTGCGGGAAATCTATTTCCCGGCTTTTGAGACCGCGGTCAGGAAGGCGCATCCCTGGACGGTCATGTGCTCGTACAACAAGGTGAATGGCGAATACGCATCCCAGAACCACTGGCTGCTCACGGAAGTGCTGCGTGATACGTGGGGCTTTGACGGACTTGTCGTCAGCGACTGGGGCGCTGTCAGCGACCGGGTCAAGGGCGTGCACGCCGGGCTCGATCTGGAGATGCCGAGCTCCGGCGGCGCCAATGATGCCCGGATTGTGGAATACGTTCGCAAGGGAGCCTTGAGTGAGAAGGATGTGGATAAAGCAGTCGAAAACGTGCTGAACCTCGTTGACAGGTACGTGAGGACTGCGAGGCCGGACACGGAATGGGACATGGAAGCCCAGCATGAGCTGGCCAGAAAGCTGGCGGCGGAGTGCATTGTGCTCCTCAAGAATGACGATCATGTGCTGCCGCTCTCGAAGAAGGAGAAGGTGGCCGTCATTGGCCAGTTTGCGGAGACACCGAGATACCAGGGAGGTGGCAGCTCGCACATCAACAGCTTCCGCGTGGAGAGCCTCCTGGATGCCCTGAAGGACAATCCCAATGTCGTCTATTCCCAGGGGTATGACGTGAAGCGCGACATGCCGGACGAGAGCCTCATCGCGGCCGCAGTGGAGACAGCACGGAACGCAGACAAGGCGGTCATCGTTGCCGGACTTCCGGACAGCTTTGAAAGTGAGAGCTATGACCGAAAGCACATGCGGATGCCGGAGAGCCAGATCCAGCTCATCATGCGGGTTTCCGCGGTCAACCGCAACACCATCGTGGTGCTCTACAACGGATCGCCGGTGGAGATGCCATGGATTGGCAGAGTGCGTGGCGTGCTCGAGGCCTATCTGGGCGGCCAGGCTGTCGGTGGTGCAACCAAGGCCGTTCTGTACGGTGAAGTCAATCCCTGCGGACGGCTTCCGGAATCCTTCCCGTATCATCTCGAGGACAACCCGTCGTTCCTCAGTTATGGCGGGGAGGGAAACACGGCAGTGTACGCAGAGGGCATCTTCGTGGGATACCGCTATTATGATCGCAAGAAGATGGATGTGCTCTTCCCGTTTGGATTCGGCATGAGCTATACGACGTTTGCCTACTCCAACATGCGGCTGGACAAGGATGAGATGACGGACGAGGAGACGCTCACCGTATCCATCGATGTCACGAATACCGGAGACCGGGCAGGTAAGGAAGTCGTGCAGCTCTACGTATGTGACGTGGAGAGCAGCGTGTTCCGGCCTGTACGGGAACTCAAGGGCTTTGAAAAGATCTTCCTGGAGCCGGGCGAGACGAAGACGGTCACCTTTACGCTGGACAAGCGCAGCTTTGCCTTCTGGGACGTCCGGATTCATGACTGGTTTGTGGAGACCGGTGCGTTCCGCATCGAGATTGCAAGAAGCTCCCGGGATGTGCAGGCCAGCTGCCATGTCATGGTGCAGGGCACGACGGAGGTCCAGGAGCCCATCACGGTGGACACAATCTTCCTGGACCTGAACAAGTCCCCGAAAGCCCAAAAGGTACTGAGCCCCATCATGGCGCAGATCCAGAAGGTCTTTACGGACAGCGACAGCGATCAGGCAAGTGAAGCGATCACGGAAGAAATGAACAATGCCATGATGATGTATATGCCGTTGCGTGG
>JAFSYF010000179.1 GCA_017443695.1 Butyrivibrio sp. | reverse complement strand
TGGATAACACCCAGTGCCGCATAGCAGTCCTTGACGCTATGGACAATGATACGCACGGCGAACAGATCATAGAGCTGATCCAGGGTCTTGCCCTGATTGCGCATCTTCTTGTAGATGCTGAAGAAATGTTTGACGCGGCCGCCCACTTCGCCTTCGATGCCGGCTTCTGCGATGGCGATCCGCACCTCGTCACAGATCTGATTGACGAATTTCTCCCGCTCGCTCTTGCGCTGGGCAACGCTCTCCCGCAGTTCGCGGTAGACCTCCGGACGCAGGTATTTCAGCGACAGATCATCGAGTTCCACCTTGATCCGGCTGATGCCCAGCCGTCCCGCAATGGGGGAGTAGATATCCAGCGTCTCCTGTGAAATCCGCTGCTGCTTCTCCGGGATCATGTGAGTCAGTGTCCGCATATTGTGCAGACGGTCCGCCAGCTTGATCAGGATCACACGGATATCCTTCGCCATGGCCAGGAACATCTTGCGCAGATTCTCCGCCTGTATCTCCATCTGTTCTGCTGTCTTGGACTGATAATCCCCAGACAGCTCCAGATGCTGGAGTTTGGTCACACCATCCACCAGAAGAGCGACATCCGCGCCGAACTGCTCTTCAATCTGCTCCTTTGTCAGGATGGTATCCTCCACCACATCGTGCAGGAGTCCTGCCGCAATCGTCTCCTTATCAAGCTCCAAATCCGCCAGAATGATGGCCACACACAGCGGATGAATGATATAGGGTTCCCCGGACTTGCGACGCTGATCCTTATGCGCTTCCGCCGCCGTCTTGTAAGCCTTCTCAATCAGGGAAATATCATCGGAAGGGTGATAACGGCGCACGCGCTCAATGAGGCCCTCATAGAGGGTCTCAGGTGCCTGGAATTCCTCGATTTTTTCGATTCTGCCGTCGTCTATCATCCTGCCCGCATCCCTGTCCGCTTACTTACCTTCGTAGGTAATGGCTGCATCCAGACGGTATTTCGCCAGCTTCTCTCTGCCCTTCAGGCCTGCCAGCTCCATCAGAACCAGAATACCTGCCACTTCACCGCCCACTTCCTCGATCATCCGGATCATGGCTTCTATGGTGCCGCCCGTTGCAATCAGATCATCCACAATCAACACACGCTGCCCCGGCTGGATGGCATCCCGGTGCATCTCGATCTCCGCCTTGCCGTACTCCAGCTCGTAGGCGGCACTGACGGTCTCCCGGGGAAGCTTCCCCTTCTTACGGATGAGGATAAAGGGCTTATGCAGATTGTAGGCAATGGGTGCGCCAAAGAGGAATCCTCTTGACTCTGCGCCCACCACCACATCAAAATCCGCATCCGTCACCAGGCCCTGCATCGTATCAACTGCCAGACGGAATCCATCCGCATCCTGCAGAACGCTGGTCACATCCCTGAACATGATGCCCGGCTCCGGAAAATCCGGTATGGTAATCACATAATCTTCCAGCTTTTTCATCTTCTTCCTCCAAAAAAAGCAAAAACGAATAATGAAGTATCATAACATAAACTTGAGGATGACGCAAGTAAAAGGCTCCGGTCATATCACCGGGGCCTCCGTCCAGCATTCTCGTCGTTTCTGTCAGTTATTTCCGGTCAGATATACCCGCGGAACACGCTGATTCAGATCACAGGCCAGCTCATAGTTAAATCGTCCACTCTCCGCACCCAGCGCTTCAATGGTAATCTCCTCCGCATCATCCCGCCCGATGAGCGTCACCCGGTCTCCCTCCCGGATCTCAGGCAGCTCCGTGATATCCACCATGAACTGGTCCATGCAGACCCGGCCCAGAATCCGGGCTCTCTTACCACGGATCAACACCTCGCCCCGGTTGGACAGGCTCCTGGGATAACCGTCCCCATAGCCCACAGGAATTGTGGCGATTCGCATCAGCCGGTCCGCTACAAAGGTTCCCCCATAGCTCACCGGCGTCCCGGGTTCAATCGTCTTGATCATGGTGATATGGCTGTAGAGGGACAGCACCGGTCGGATCGCCACCCGTGAACGATCCACCTCCTCTGACGGCCACATGCCATACATACTGACACCGGCGCGTACCATATCCAGATGTGCCTCCGGCATCGCGATGGTGGCTGCGCTGTTGGCGATGTGGCAGATCAGCTCGGACCGATTCAGTCCGCAGGCCTGTACGGCACGCTCCAGAAACTCCGTAAACTGTGCAAACCGATTCCTGGCATCTGTCAGGTCCGCTTCGTCCGCCCTGGCAAAATGGGAGAATATCCCCTCCAGAATCAACCCGGGTGTTTTCGTCACCTCCTGCAGAAAGGCAATCCCCTCCTCATCCGGACGGATGCCGATCCGCGACATGCCGCAGTCCACTGCCACGTGGACCCGCGCTGTCCATGTCTCCCCCCGGGCCTGTGCACGGGTCACACGCTGCGCCAGCTCCTGCAGCATATCCCGGCGGAAAACCGTCAGTCGGATCTCCTCCTCCAGCAGCCTGTCATAGTCCTGCGGAAACGTATAGCTCAGTACAAGGATCGGCCGCCGTATGCCGGCAGCCCGTAACTCCATTGCTTCCTCTGTCGTTGCCACAGCATATCCCCACAACGCCTGGCTTCCCCGTCTCTCCAGATGGGAGGCGATCGCTGCTGCGCCCATACCGTATGCATCGGCCTTCATCACCGCACAGAGTCTCGTCTGTGTCGGTATACCCGCCCGCATGGCTTTCAGATTGTCATCCAGCGCCTGAATATCCACCACAGCGCAGGCACGCGGATGTGCCTCCAGCGCCTGTGCCAGCTCCTCCGTTACCATTTCTTCATACCTCCACTCTCCCCTGTCACTGCACCGCCGGTAATTCTGCCACGATGTCCCCGGCGATCATCCCGCATCGTCCCAACCGTTTCGCCGCGGCATCACCAGCCAGCCCGTGGATCCGCACACCGGCAGCGGCGGCTTTCTCCGCCGGAAGACCGGCTGCAAACAATGCGGCAATCACCCCCGCCAGCACATCTCCGGAGCCGGCTGTCGCCATTCCGTCATTCCCACTGATGTTCAGATATTGTAACCCAAATCCCGGCGGTGCCACAAGGCTTCTGGCATCCTTACAGACAACCACCGCGCCAAGAGCCTCCGCCATTTCCGCCGGCCAGGCCAGCAGATGGATCCTGCATTCCTTTACTGAGCAGCTGCCGCGCAGTCTGGCGAACTCCGCCAGGTGCGGCGTCAGGATTACGCCATGGGTTCTGTCGCCCAGCTCCTGTAATCGCTTACGGAGCTCCTGATCCGCCGCGATGAGATTCAACGCATCCGCATCCAGTACCAGTTTCTTCGGTGCCCCATCCAGGATCTCCCGCAACAGCGCTGCACCCATCTCATCTGTTCCGATCCCCGGACCGGCCACAACGGTATCTGCCCAGCCGAGTGCTGCCCTGATCTGTTCCCGCATACTGTCCTGGTCGTGCCAGGTATTCAGCAGTGCCTCCGGCAGTCTCACACGCAGGGTCTGTGCACCGTTTTCATGGGTGCAGACACGTACCATCCCTGCACCGGTTCGCAGTACCGCCTCCGCACAGAGTACCGCCGCACCCGTCACCTGCGCGTTCCCCGCTGCAACGAGCACTTTGCCAAAGGTCCCTTTATTTCCGGCTCTCTCCCGCCGCGGACGCAGTTCCTCCACCGTCTCGTCCAGCACCGCCGTCCGCGGCAGCTGCCCCAGGAAGGCATCCTGTGGCACCCCGATATCCTCTATGGACACCTCTCCGGCATAGGTGCAGCCCGGATACAGGATGAGCCCCAGCTTCTCCCAGGCGAAGGTTACCGTGGCATCCGCGCGGACAGCCACACCTGCCACGCTCCCGTCGTCACTGTTCACACCCGTTGGGATATCCACGGCGATCACGAAGAGTTCCGTTCCACGGGCAGCTTTGTATGCAGTGATCTCTGCCGTAGCGTCCGCCATCTCCCCTGTCAGCGGTCGGCTGCACCCGATACCCAGCATGGCATCCACGATGATATCCGGCGTCGTTCCTGCGAACGAATCTCTGAACTCCACAGTGGTATACATCACTGTCCGCAGCTGGGCGCACAACCCTTCACTCCGTTTTTCCTCCGGCCCCAGCAGACGCATCTGTACATGGAACCCCCGTTGGGACAGGATGCGTCCCACCGCAACCCCGTCCCCTCCGTTATTGCCTGTGCCGACATAGATCAGCACCTCTCCGGGCCGGTTTCCGTGCGGTGTCTCCCCCCACCATGTCTCTATACGCCTGCAGACTCCCAGGGCAGCACGCTCCATCAGAACAGACCCGTCCAGGCCGAATGTGTTCTGTGTCGTCTGATCTGCCCGCCGCATCTCAGCGGCATCCACCAAATATCTCAACGGCGATTCGTCCCCCTGGTCGGATGTTTTTTCTCCGGGTCATATTTGAATTCAAAAATCCTCTCTGTTTCCGAACCGAAGATTGTCCGCATGAAGGAATAGAGGTTGAAATTCTCCACCTCCTTCTCCTGCAGAATGAGCACATTCTTCTGGAGCTGGTTCCTCACCTTCTCAATCCACTCCTCCACTGCCTGTATTTCGTCCGTATTCCGCTGCACCAGCTGATAGCAGACATTCATGGTCGCCAGCATGAGCTTGTAATCCAGCTGATAGATTTCCCGCGGCATATCCATCAATTCATCCTCGTAACTCTCCAGCCGCTCATTGCAATCCCCGATCAGTCGTTTATGATCCTGTATTTCTTTCTCAATGGCCGCCTTGCTGCGGCCTCTTGTGGAGGCAGGATCCCGCAGCAGCACGATCTCCTCCAGCAGTTTTTTCTTCAGGCGCTTGAGTTCCTTGACCTTCTCCCGCAGTGCCGACTGCACCTCCAGCTTCTCTGTCAGCGCAGATTCCAGTGTCTGGATCTCTTCCGTCTTACCGCTCAGCGCAAAGAGCTGCTGCCACCGCTCATCCAGCGGCAACAGCGGAATATTCTTGCCCTCCAGGGCCGGTGCATAGACCTGATCAACTCTGGACATGATCTCCTCCGTATATCACCCTGTTACCTGCCCTGCTCATACCGGACGATACTGTAGGACAGCTTCATCAGACTGTCTGACAGATGGACATTTTCCACCTGAACCTCCTCAGGCACTTCCAGATCCACATGCGCAAAATTCCATATGGCCTTAATACCACAGGATACCAGACGTCTCGCCATCGAAGCCGCTGCATCCTTGGGCACGGTCAGTACCGCAATCTCTATGCCATTGGTGCGGACGAATTCCTCCATCTCCTCAATGGGGCGGATCTGCACATCCCGGATCCAGCGTCCCACCAGGGACGGATCACTGTCAAAGGCGCCACGGAAAACAAAGCCGCGTCTCGCAAAATTGGTATAACCAACCAGCGCCTGTCCCAGGTGACCGGTTCCGACGATGATCAGTGTGTGTTCCCTGTCGACACCCAGAATCCGGCTGATCTCCTCACACAACAGATTCACATTATAGCCATAGCCCTGCTGCCCGAAACCACCGAAATTATTGAAATCCTGCCTGATCTGTGATGCAGTCACCCCCATGATATCGCTGAGCTCCTGCGATGATATCCGCTCAATCCCACGATCCCTTAACTCCCCAAGATAACGGAAATACCGTGGCAGCCGTCCGATTACGGCCTGTGAGATCTCCCTCTCCGACATCCTGTCCTCCTGTGCGTCAAACAGCAACCCCCGCTTTTTATTATACCTGCGGTTTGTTAAAAAATCTACTATTTCCAGGCCATTTATGCTATGATAATCATAGGGGATATGTCGTAACGTGATGATCGTTTGTTGCCATTCACAGCCATCATTCCGCGAGCTGAGCTTGCGATAATGATTGTGTTTTGCTCTGTGCCATGGAGGCTGCCATGAATCTGACCAGGACCAACCGCACGACCAGAAAGCTGGAGGAAACACTGCGACAGGCGCTGGAGGAATCGCTCCGCCAGGATTCCCATGCACCATTGATGGATTTCCTTCATAGTACATTTTCCTGTGACCGCGTCTATTTATTTGAAAGAAATGCCATGGGTGCCTACGATGCCACCTACGAGTGGACCGCGGAAGGTATCCCGCATCGCAAGAACACCCTCCAGGGTCTCTCCCGGGAGACAGTTGCCCCGTTCTATAACCGCTATATCACAGGGCCGGACAGGATGTTCATCATCCGGGATATCGAGGAGATCCGGGAGGCGGACCCAGATTTCTACAACCTGATGGCCCCCCAGGACGTTCACGCCATCATCTCCGGCCAGCTGTTCGCCCACGACAGAGATCTTGGCTTCTTCGGCTTCGAAAACCCGGCCAGGGAGGATATTGAATACCTCCTGCACCTGATCCGTTCGATCCGCAATTTCCTCTCCGTCGCGCTGCTCTATGCGCATACCGGCGAGAAGGTGATGAACATCGGTTTCTTCAGCCATCTGACGAAGATCGGGGACTGGCAGGCACTCTATGAATACGCCGACAATCTGGACCGCACGGAGAGCGTCGGTGTCGTCTTCTCCAATCTGATCGACCTGCGCAGGATCAATGCGATGAAGGGCCGGCAGGCGGGCGACAGCCTCCTGATCGAGACCGGCCATATCTTCACCGATGTCTTCGATATGGACTGTGTCTTCCGTCTCAGCGGCGACAAACACTGTGCCGTAGTCAGCGGTGTGTCCTATAAATGGCTGGAAAAAAGACTGCAGATGCTGGTCAGCATCTTCCGGGACCGGGGCATTGACATAGAAATCGGTTCCGTCTGGGAGCCCGTCTGGGACGGCAATCCCGATGATCTGATCCACCGTGCCTCCCTCAAGATGCGCGATATCAGTGATGTGGATATAGAGAACGGTGTTGTCCCGCTGGAGGCCAGTGCTGAAGCGCCCCTGTACCGGAATGACCAGTTCTTCCAGAATGCCGGAGAATGGTTGCGTAGCGGCGGTGTGGGGCGTGTCATTGTCGTCACGGTACAGATCCGTCATTATCCGCTTTTCTCCAATCTCTATGACCGGGATAAAGGAGCCTACACCCGCAGCATTGCTTCTGTACTGCAGAGCAAGGCCGGCATCTACCGCGGTGTTGCAGGCACACTGGGCGGTGGCTGCTTCTGTATCATGGTTCCGCTGGAGGGGATGACGGAAGAGGAGCTGTTAGCCGAGATCCGTGACGGCATCCGTCTGCTCTCCATTGCCCGTGGCTTCTCTCCCGCTTTCGGTGTCTATATCACCGACCATCAGAACGAGAGTGTCACACAGATGTTTGACCACTCTCTGCGGGCCATCCATCGCGTCCCCATACACAACGAAGAACCGATCTGTATTCTGACAGATCGAAAGGTCGCGCAGACGCAGGCGACGGAGGAGCTTCTGCAGAATCCCTGGCAGCTGCTCACCGCCGGAGAGTTCCGGATGGTCTGTCAGCGGATCTTTAATCTGAAGGATCGCAGTGTCAAATCCCGCGAGGCATTCGCCCGCTGGGAGCATGACGGAGATCTGTATCTGCCGGAGGTCTTCCTGCCCTCCATGCGCGCGAACGAATCCATCTACGCCCTGGACCGGACCATGTTCACCCTGATCTGTGAGCAACTGAAATCAGAGGGCCCGGATCCAATTCCGATCAGTCTCAACATTGAGGCCGTCGACCTGACCATTGGCGACCAGGTTCGGCACCTGGCGGAACAGGTACACAACTGTGGACTTGCACCGGAGCATGTCGGGGTGGAGATCGATTTCCGGCTCTGTGTCCGTTACTACCGTGAGACCTGCCGTTTCGCAGATCAGCTCTATGATGCCGGTATCGCCCTCATCATCGACGATCTCGGAGACTATCCCATCGAACGGGATCTGCTTCTGCGCCTGCGGGCCAGGCAGATCAAGCTCTCCGGTCACTTTGCCCGGCATATCTGTACCAGCCGCGAGGATCAGGAGATCGTCCGGCGTGTGGCCGAGATGGCACAGCCGCTGCGGATCCCTGTTGTCGCCAAGCATGTGGAGACGGATGATCAGGCTGTCATGTTCCGGACACTGGGCTGTGACAGGGGACAGGGCTTCCTGTTTGACCGTCCCATGCTGCCGTCATTTTCCACTGACCGGCCGGGGACAGAGGAGACATTATGATTCTCTCCTGCCACGACATCAGCAAAACCTTTGACGGCAAAGATGTGCTGAAGCAGGTCTCCTTCCATCTGGAGGCCAACAGCAAGGCCGCTATCGTCGGTATCAACGGTGCCGGTAAGACCACCCTGCTGCGCATCCTCATGGGGGAACTGGAGCCGGATAGCGGAAATGTGACCCGGGTGCACGATCTGACCGTGGGCTATCTTGCGCAGGATCAGAACATCGACAGCAGCCACACCATCTATGAGGAGCTCTGCGAGGTCAAACGTGAAGTGATCGATCTGGAGTCCTCCATCGCCGAAGCGGAGCAGGCCATGTCCCGTCTGAGCGGTGCCGAGCTGGAATCGCTCATGGCACGTTATGATGAGGAACGCACACGTTTCTCCCGTCTGGAAGGATACGCCTGGCGCAGCGAGGTCAACGGCGTAGCCCGCGGACTTGGCTTTGTTGACGAGGAGCTGAATAAGCCCATTTCCATCCTCTCCGGCGGTCAGAAAACCCGTGTCGCCCTCGGCAAACTCCTGCTGCAGGCGCCCTCACTCATCATCCTGGATGAGCCGACAAACCATCTGGATATGGGTAGTGTCCGCTGGCTGGAGGGGTATCTGGCGAATTACCGCGGTGCAGTGCTGGTGGTTTCCCATGACCGCTATTTTCTGGACCGTATCGCAGGGATGATCATTGAGATCGATGCCGGACGCAGCACCGTTTTCAACGGGAATTATTCCGATTACGCCGTGAAGAAGGAGCAACTGCGCATCGAGCGCTGGCGCGCCTACATGAACCAGCAGCAGGAGATCCGCCATCAGGAGGCTGTCATCGACAAGCTCCGCCAGTTCAACCGTGAGAAGTCCATCCGTCGCGCGGAGAGCAGGGAAAAGATGCTGGCCAAAATCGATGTGCTGGAGAAGCCCACGGAAATCAGGGATGATATGCGCATCACCCTGACGCCGCTTTGCGAGAGCGGCAAGGATGTCCTCCATGTGGAGAACATCGCCAAATCTTTTGGTGCGGAGCATCTGTTTGACCATCTCTCCTTTGATGTACGCCGCGGGGAACGCATCGCTGTCATCGGCGACAACGGTACGGGCAAGACGACCCTCCTGCGCCTGCTGGTCGGTGAGGAAGCCCTGGATGAGGGATTCTATACGCTGGGCGTCAAGGTACACATCGGTTACTATGATCAGGAGCACCATGTCCTGCACGATGAGAAGACGTTATTTGAGGAGATCTCCGATGCCTACCCGCAGCTGAACAACACGGAGATCCGGTCCACCCTGGCCGCCTTTCTGTTCACCGGCGACGATGTCTTCAAACGTATCGGCGATCTCTCCGGCGGAGAGAAGGGCCGCGTTTCCCTGGCGAAGCTCATGCTGTCCGAGGCCAATTTCCTCCTGCTGGATGAGCCCACAAACCATCTCGACATCACCAGCCGGGAAATCCTGGAAACTGCGCTCTCCGGCTACGGCGGAACGATCCTCTATGTCAGTCACGACCGGTACTTCATCAACCGCACGGCGACACGGATCCTGGAACTGAAGCAGGGACAGCTGACCAATTACATCGGCAACTACGATTACTATCTGGAACACTGTGGTGCGGTATCCACGGAACCGGACAGTCCGCGCACGGCCGGTATGGCCGCCAACACATACCAGTACCAGGACAAAAAGCAGGAGCCCGACGGACAGCCGCGCACCAATGCCGCCGACTGGAAGGCGCACAAGGAGGCACAGGCCGCGAAGCGCAAGAGGGAGGCCGCACTGAAGAAATGTGAGGAGGAGATCTCTGCGCTGGAGGAACGCAACAATGCCATTGATGCCGAACTATCCGACCCCGCCGTTGCGACGGATCTCACAAAGGTCCGCAAGCTCTCCGATGAAAAAGGCGCCCTCGAGGAGCGCCTTGCGGTACTGATGGATGAATGGGAGCAGCTCTCCGAGGAGGGCTGAAGCCCGGTTACTGCTTTCCGTCATACGCCGCGCGTATGGCGGCGATGAACTCCTTTGAATTCAGCTTCTGAATATGCGGCATCGTGGCGGTAGCCACCATGTCCCCTGTCATCTCTCCGCGTTCAATCACCGCGATGGTGGCGCGTTCCATTCCGTCCGCCCAGTCCACCAGTCCCTGGATCCCGTCCAGTTCCCCGCGCTTGCGGAGCGCACCAGTCCAGGCGAACAGCGTCGCCACCGGATTCGTACTGGTTTCCTCTCCCTTCAGATAACGGTAATAGTGGCGCTGTACCGTACCGTGTGCCGCCTCATACTCATAGACGCCACTGGGGGACACGAGAACGGAGGTCATCATGGACAGCGAACCGCAGGCAGAGGAGACCATATCGCTCATCACATCCCCGTCATAATTCTTGCAGGCCCAGATCATGCCACCCTCAGAGCGCATGACCCGTGCCACCGCATCATCAATCAGCGTGTAGAAATAGGTCAGGCCGTTCTCCTCGAAGCGCGCCCTGTAGTCCTGCGCATACACCTCATCAAAAATCTCACGGAAGCGGGCGTCATAAGTCTTGCTGATGGTATCCTTGGTGCCGAACCACAGATCCTTATGCTCCGACAGCGCATACTCAAAACAGGAGCGGGCAAAGCTCGTCACGGAAGCGTCCGTATTGTGCACCCCCTGTACGATCCCGGGTCCCTTGAATTCCTGGATTGTCTCACGAATCTCGGTTCCATCGGCGCCGGTGAACACCAGCTCTGCTTTTCCTGCTCCCGGAACCCGGATCTCCACATTCTTATAGACATCCCCATAGGCATGTCGCGCCAGCGTAATAGGTTTCTTCCAGCTCTTCACATTGGGCTCGATCCCCTTCACAAAGATCGGCGTACGGAACACCGTACCGTCCAAAATCGCACGGATCGTCCCGTTCGGGCTCTTCCACATCTTCTTCAGATCATATTCCTTCACCCGGTCCGCATTGGGGGTAATGGTTGCGCACTTCACCGCGACACCGTGTCGCTTTGTTGCCTCGGCAGCATCGATGGTCACCTGATCATCGGTCTCATCGCGATGCTTCAGTCCCAGATCATAATACTCGCTCTTCAGGTCAATATAGGGTTCGATCAGTTCCTCCTTCAGCCACTGCCAAAGGATCCGGGTCATCTCATCCCCGTCCATCTCCACGATCGGCGTTGTCATCTGGAGCCTATTCATCTCACTCATCCTCCTTCACGGTTGCCGGATTGACAAAGCCCAGCTCATCCAACTTCTGCTCGAGCTCCGCATCCGTCATCACGGTTACACGGCCACCGGCATACTCCGCATCCACCCATGCCTTGACCTGGCCGACAATCTCCGCACTCTTTTCCATCGCCTGATCATCTCTCAGGTGATAGTGTACGTTAATCCAGTGCGCAATCCCCGCCAGCCCGGAGGTGTTGGATACCGCGCTGATCGGCGGCCGGCGCAGGAATTTCTCCGTATCGAAGATATTGTAGATCTCCTCATTCTTCAGCAGGCCGTCCGCATGGATTCCCGCCCTGGTGACATTGAAATTCTTTCCGACGAAGGGGGTCTGAGGCGGGATATGGAAGCCCAGCTCCTTCTCGTAGTACTCCGCCAGATCGGTGATGACCTGTGTATTCATCCCGTTGAGCGTCCCCCTGAGCTGTGCATATTCGAAGACCATGGCCTCCAGCGGTGTGTTGCCCGTCCGCTCTCCGATGCCGAACAGGCTCGTGTTGACGGAGGCGCAGCCATAGAGCCACGCCGTGGTGGAGTTGGTAACCGCCTTGTAGAAATCATTGTGGCCATGCCACTCAATAAGCTCGGAAGGAACGCCACCGTTGGTATTGATGGCATAGATGATTCCCTGCACACTCCGGGGCACCACGGCACCGGAGAAATTCACCCCATAGCCCATGGTGTCGCAGGCCCGTACTTTCACCGGAATCCCATAGGAACGTCCCAGCTTCATCAGCTCGATACAGAATGGTACAACAAATCCATAGATATCCGCCCTGGTGATATCCTCCAGATGGCAGCGGGGACTGATGCCCTCCTCCAGGCAGCTCCTGACAACACTCAGGTAATGCTCCAGTGCCTGTCTGCGGGTCATCTTCAGCTTCAGGAAAATATGATAATCCGAACAGGAGACGAGAATACCGGTTTCCTTCATCCCGATCTCCTTCACCAGCTTGAAATCTTCCTCACTGGCCCGGATCCAGCTGGTCACCTCCGGGAATTCATAGCCGCGCTCCATACATTTATAGACGGCATCCCGGTCTTTTTTGCTGTACAGGAAGAACTCACTCTGGCGAATCATCCCGTTCGGCCCACCGAGCTCATGGAGGTAATCATAGATCGTCACGATCTGCTCTGTCGAATAGGGCGCCCTGGACTGCTGTCCGTCCCGGAAGGTGGTATCCGTAATCCAGATATCCTTCGGCATATTATGCGGCACAATACGGTCATTGAACGCGATCTTCGGGATCTCCTCATAGGGGAACATGTTGCGGAAGACATTGGGCTTGGATACGTCATCCAGTACATAGATGGGTTCTGCCATCCGCAGGAGATTGTTCTTCTCGTCCATGGTGACCGGACGGTTCTGGAACGCGCCACTCTCCCCGGGATCCGCTCCCTGCCGCATCAATGATCGTGCATTTTCTTCACTTGAAGTCATCTTCTCCCCTTTCAAGTCCTGTACCATCGTCAGCTCAACCACAGAAGACAGAACACACTGCCCGCCAGGAACAGAACTGCAAATATCAGTGACAGAATCAGTAAGATCTTCCTGTGGCCCTTCTCAAACAACAGTGCAATACTCAGCAGAATTGTAAAAATGGAGCAGAAAGCGATGATGAACATCACTACACTCACTGCCTTGGGGTCGATGCGCTCAAACACCGTAATGCCGCTCCCGACCTTCATCTCTACTCCTTCAGCTCATTCAGACGTTTCCGATACTGTCTGCAATAGATCATCCCCCAGATCAGTACCACGAAAGCGATCCCCATCAGCGCATAACCGATCATCACCAGTAAGTCGTTCTCTTTGATGATGATCAGCCCGGCACCTGTGGCAAAGAAACCCAGCACCGTTCTCAGAATGGACAGAAACGTGCGTGTCAGCGCCAGCTTCGTCCGGTCATAGGCGAGATAGTCCCGCAGGATCATATCCTCCTGCATCTCCGCGTAATCCTTGAATTCTGTGTGTTTCTCTTCCATTCTTATTTGGCCACGATATTGACGATCTTACCGGGTACATAGATCTCCTTGATGATATTGCCTGTCACCTTGCCGGAGATGGCCTCTTTGGCACGTGCCAGCACGGCATCCTTCTCCTCATTCACACCAACGGAGATCGTCGCGCGCACCTTACCATTGACCTGTACAGCGATCTCCCTGGTATCCTCCTGCATCGCGGCGGTATCCGCCTCAGGCCAGCTGGAGTGGAAGACAGAATCCGTCTCTCCCAGACGCTCCCACAGCTCTTCCGCCAGATGCGGCACAAAGGGCGCCATCAGCTGTACAAAAGTCTTCAGCGTCTGACGATCCACGCCGTCCTTCTGGGTCAGCTCCACAAACCGGTTGTTGAACTCCATAAATCCGGAAACCACCGTGTTGAGCTGGAATGAAGTCAGCCTCGTCGTGATGGTGTGAATGAGCTGATGACGCAGCCGGACGAGTTCCTCCGTCTCCGGAACATCCCGCTCGATGTTCTCCGTGGCCATCTTCCAGAAGCGGGCGAGGAATCTGAAGACACCATCGATCCCGCGGTCGTCCCAGGCGGAATCCTGCTGCGGCGGCCCGATGAACAGCTCATACATCCGCAGGGCGTCGCAACCGTAATCGCGGATCATATCATCCGGCGAGACCACATTTCCCAGGGATTTGCTCATCTTGACACCCTTGGGTCCCAGGATCATACCCTGGTTAAACAGCTTGCGGAAAGGCTCCTCGAAGCCCACCACCCCGATATCATACAGGAACTTCGTATAGAACCGCGCATACAGCAAATGCAGCACCGCGTGCTCGACACCACCGATATACATATCCACCGGCAGCATCTCATCAGCCTTCCTGCGATCCACCAGCGCCTGATCATTGTGGACATCCACATAGCGCAGGAAGTACCAGGATGAACCCGCCCACTGCGGCATCGTGTTGGTCTCCCGCTTCGCAGGGCCACCGCACTGCGGACAGGTGGTATTCACCCAGGAATCGATGGCAGCCAGCGGGGATTCTCCGGTATCCGTCGGCTGATAGCTGTCCACCTTGGGCAGCATCACCGGCAGCTGATCTTCCGGTACCGCGACCGCGCCGCACTTCTCGCAGTGCACGATCGGGATCGGCTCTCCCCAGTAGCGCTGACGGGAGAAGACCCAGTCACGGAGCTTGTAGTTCGTTGTCTTCCGTCCGTAGCCCGCCGCCTCGATCATGGCCGGCGCCTCTCTCTTCAGGTCCTCGCTCTTACGGCCGTTCCAGTCGCCGGAATTGATCATCGTACCGACCGCTGCCGTATAGGCGCCTTCACTGATATCCACATCCTGCCCGTCCGGACTGATTACCGGGATGATCGGCAGGCCGAACTTCTTTGCAAACTCCCAGTCTCTGTCATCGTGTGCCGGCACGCACATGATGGCACCGGTACCATAATCCGCCAGAACATAATCTG
>JAFSYF010000178.1 GCA_017443695.1 Butyrivibrio sp. | reverse complement strand
GATTTATAGCGTTACTTTTGGAGGTACAATCACAAGGAGGAAGCATGATGTACATCGCGAAAGAAGATCGATACGAAAAGATGGTCTACAACCGGTGCGGCAAGAGCGGTCTGATGCTGCCGGCGGTATCTCTCGGCCTGTGGCACAATTTCGGGGATACAGGGGTCTACGCCAACATGGAGCAGATGTGCTTCACAGCGTTTGACAACGGCATCACCCATTTCGACCTGGCCAACAACTACGGACCAAAGCCCGGCAGTGCGGAAGCCAATTTCGGCAAGCTCCTGAAGGAGCATCTGCGCCCCTACCGTGATGAGCTCATCATTTCCACAAAAGCGGGCTATGACATGTGGGAGGGCCCCTACGGCAACTGGGGGAGCCGGAAATACCTGCTGGCGAGCCTCGACCAGTCGCTGCAGCGTATGGGTCTGGACTATGTGGACATCTACTATCATCACCGTCCGGATCCGGAGACCCCGCTGGAGGAAACCATGGGGGCGCTGGCGCAGGCCGTACAGAGCGGCAAGGCGCTCTATGTCGGCCTCTCCAATTACGACGGGCCCACGATGGAGCGGGCATCAGCGATCCTGACAGAGCTCCGGGTACCCTTCGTGATCAACCAGAACAGCTACAACATCCTGAACCGCACCATTGAGCAGAACGGTCTCAAGGAGACCGCCCACCGGCTGGGCAAGGGCATCATCTGCTTCTCCCCGCTGGCGCAGGGCATACTGACGGACCGATACCTGAACGGGATCCCGGCGGACAGCCGCGTGCGCACGGATGGCCGTTTCCTGAAGGAGTCCCAGTTCACGGCGGAACAGGTGGAGCGCCTGCGGAAGCTGAACGATCTTGCGGCGAAACGCGGACAGAGCCTGGCAGAGATGGCACTGGCCTGGATTCTGCGGGATGGCATTGTCACCACGGTACTGATCGGCGCATCCCGCCCGTCCCAGATCCTTGACAACATCAAAGCCATCAGCAACACCAGCTTCTCACCGGAGGAGCTCTCAGAAATCGACAATATTATAAACTGACTGGAATAAAGTATACAAAACGGAGAGCCGTAAAGGCTCTCCGTTTTGTCATTGCAAAGATATCTATAGTGAACGACAAATCGAATTTGTCGTTCACTATAAAGCCTCCGGCGGATGCGCACGGATTTTGTAAGGAAGATTCCGCTTGCAGCGGCCAAAATCCGGCGCAGCAAACGCCAAAGTAAAAAGATCTTTGTCGTTTGCTATAACTCAGCCGAAACCGAAGATGTCGCCGAAGGTGCCGAAGCAGAAGTGGGCGAGGAAGGTACCCCAGATATTGCGCTGGCGTTTGTATAAAAGACCAAGGCTGCCCATGAGGACGGCGGCGCCGATCATGTAGAGGAGACCGCGGTGGACGTGGAGCACCATGAAGATCAGGGTGGAAATCGCCAGGGAGATGTAGTCCCGGTATTTGCCGTCCAGGATCCTGGTCAGGTTCTCCTGCATGACGCAACGGGCCAGGAACTCCTGCAGCAGCGCTACAAATACATAGCGCAGGGTTCTCAGTCCCAGCACGGACAGATCGATGAAGGGCTTTCCGGCATAAGCGTCCGGATTTTTGTGCATGATGGACAGCTTGATGCCAGCCATCAGTCCCACCAGAACCAGGGCGACAAGCCCTCCCTGTCCCAGATCCTTCTTCAGATTGTCAGATTTCAGACCCATCTCCTTGGTGGTAAAGCTGGTCTCCTTCAGGGCAATCACGAACAGGATGATCGCCATCAGCTCCGTGAACCTTGAGAGGTAGGTGACGTCAAAGGGTCTGCCCAGGGCCTCATACAGGGCGTAGACAAAGATCCAGATGCCGATCATGACGATCACGCTGATCAGCACGATGGTGGCATCCCGGCGCTTCTGCGCCAGCGTATCCGCCCGTGTCTCATCACACATAGTCAGAACGAAGCCGCCCTCGTCCTCCTTCTCACCCTCCAGCCTGGAACAGGTCACATGCAGATGATACTCCTGCCCGTCATCGTTGAAATACCGGACATGCTTCTGGTTTACCTCATCCCCGTGCTCTATCGCATCAAAAATGCACTGGAAGAAATCGTCGTTGCGGGGATCCGCATCCTCCGACAGCGCCGGGGACAGGAATTGCTCGTTCCTGGTGTTCAGGATATGCTCTGCCGCCTGGTTCAGGTACAACACCTTACCGGATTCGTTCAGAATCACCACTGCGTTGCGCATATCCCGGAGTACACGGTCCGTAAAGGAACGATTGACATTCTCCGCCTGCTGATATTCTATCATCTGTTCCGATTTGTCCACTACTTATTTCTCCTCTGTCATCAGCAATTCAGCGGTTGCGCCGAGCACCGCCGCCGCCGTCTCCACTGTCTCCATCAGCTCATCCTCCCGCCAGGTCTCCTCCCCGGTCTGCCCCACGGGCAGAACCATCCGGTAGACCAGCATCACCTGATCACTGCCGTCCTCCGCGACACGGATCCCGTAGCCACCTGCCGGCAGATCGGCATTCAACACCGCCGCCCGGGTACTCACAGCAGCGTGGACGGCATCCGGCAGCGCGGTGATGTCCTGCACCTCCCACTCCTGCACCAGAAGCCCGTCCGGTACCTCATCCGCCGGATAATCCGCATAATAAATGTCCCCGTAGATATCAAAAGGAGTCACCGGTGGCGACAAAAGCACCGTCAATATCCGACCGTCCTCGATCAGTCTCGCCGGAATACTGCGCTCCTTCAGCCGTTCATTCAGTGTCTCCAGTGTCTTCTGATTCATCTCAGCCTCCAAGCATCGCAGCAATCCGCTCCACACCGGGATGCCGCTGCCTCTGCGCCTTTGCTTCGTCGTTCGTGCTCGGGTAGGTCACCTTCAGGCCCAGCCCACGGACGATCTCCTGACATGCCACGACCTCCGCGTTCCCGCCTTCCTGCCCCGCCAGGATGGGCTGTCCGCCACTGTCATAGAACATCTTCCTGTGGAGAAAGGCCGCATACCGGCCGGCGATGTGCCGGTACAGGGACCGGAAAGTGGTAAAGCCCAGCTCCGCCGCCATGTGGTTCATCAGCCGTTTCTTCAGCTCACTGGTCTTCTTCTGATCCCGGAGAATCCCCTGCACTTCCTGGTGGGAGAGTCCGCACGACTGCTCCAGCAGATCCCCCATATCCTCCAGCTGCAGGAACTCCTCCGCCGTCTTGCCGAGGTTGCGCTCGTGCAGCCCGTGATCCACACATTTGCCGATGATATTGATCGCCAGACTGACACCAAGGCAGCTCAGACTGCCGACAGGCCCGGTGACAGCCCCCACGATACCGGTGACGTTGTTGGCCATGGAGAAAACGGTACCGGTAAGTTTCTTTGCCTTGTTCCTGCCATCCAGCTTCATGATGCCGGTCATGTACTTCTCATCGTCTCCATGAAGTGTACCACTGTATTTCAGATTCAGCAGCTGCCCCCTGGCCAGATCCCGGTGATGCTGGTTCCTGGCCTGCACCGTGAGATCTGCGATATCCACGCCCAGAGACAGCGCGGACATGACAGCACCGGCATCCGCCACGCCGGTCTGCATTCCCTTCAGTGTTTCCATGGTGCCTGCCAGCATCCCATCCCGCACGCGGGAGGCGTAGCTCAGTGCGGTGATGCCCAGGGCCATCCCACCTGCAGAGTTGATGATCCCCACGCCACTCCTCAACGCCATCAGCGTGCTGTTCGCGCTTGAGACATCACCGGTCATCCAGAGCTGGTAGGTGCGGTGGGCACCCTTCAGTGCGGAGATAAGTCCCATGAGGCTGCGGGCGGTGGTCAGTGCCCCGGCCGTATAGTAGACCCCATCCAGCAGCTTGGAGAGATTCACATCTCCCACCATGGGATCCGTCTTATCAGCCAGCGCCGGCTTGCCGATCGCCTCGATTTCATCGCTGTAGAAGGTCGGGATCACCGCTCCCTTGGCCAGTACCTTGGCGGATTCCTCACCTGTCTTTGCGGTATAATGCAGCAGGCCCTTGTCCTCACTGGTGTAACCGGACTGCAGCGTCGGACCGTGGATCACCGCATCCATGTCCCGTTCCTCTGCCGCAGCGACAGGGCCCTTCAGCTGTCTGTGCATCGCAAACAATGTGGTGAGTTCCTGCTGCGCACTGCGGAGCATCTGACGCGCGGCGTCTTTCTTTTTCTTCCTGTAAATCCAGGCGGAATCCCGCGTCTCAATCGCCTGCTGGGCCGCCTCCACCGCACGGATCGTCTTCTTCAGCTGATCCTCGAAGGCCAGGCGCGCCTGCGTGTTGACGTCGGCTTTTGTCCTGTCTTTCAGTGTCTCCTTCTGCGCCACCCGGGCGAACTGTCCGATGGCGAGGCGGACCTCCTGTCTGTTCACCAGGGCCAGGGCGCTCTCCAGCTTACCCCAGTGGTGCCGAACCAGCCCGTCCTTGGAGAACTTCTCCCAGAGCCGGAAGGGGATACGGGTCATGCTCCAGCTGACCTTGTCCACATTCGGGACGTAATCGGTCTGTGAATCGGCGATCTCCAGGATGCCGGGTGCGGCCAGCCTGCCCTTCTCAACGAGGTAGTACATAAACAGCCGCTCTCTCTGGGAGAGGGACATGATCCTGCTGATGAAAGGCAGCCGCTTCGTGGAGTCCAGCCCCACACCGATCAGCCAGTCATCCGTCCTGTGGATAGCGGTCCGCTGGGCATCCGTCAAAGTGGCATCCACCTCTCCTGCCCACCGGTCCCGGTCCGCGATCTGACCGCCCGCGGCAGCCGGCTGCCTGTTGCCATCGGCATGGGCACCAATCTGCCGGACACGGTTACTGACGCCGGTCAGAAGATCCGCCTCCCTGCCGAACATCTGCTGGTGGGCGCTGTCCGCGCCGAAGCCCAGATGTCTCAGCTGCTGATCCCCTTTCCAGCCGTCCTCCACGTAGGAAACCATATCCTCGAAGCGGCGCAGCATCCGCCGGATCTCTCCCTTTTCCTTGTCCGACTTCAGTCCGGGAAGGACGGTTTGCTCATAGATCTGGATGTCCGCCACATAGTTTCTGTTAAAGCGCCACAGCACCCGCATCTTATCCTGTGCCGACATCAACGGATCCCCGGCGAGCGTCCGGCACAGGCGATCGAAGTGTTCCAGGCGTCTGCGGGTGTCCCGTGCGATCCGGTCCTGCTCCCAGGAACGGTAATACACCCGTACCACATCCTCCAGGCTGGTATTGCCCTGGAGCCACGCATTCCTCTCCTCCTCCTCCATCCGGATGGAGCGGAGAACCCGGTCTCTGGCGAGTCTGGCAGTGGGTGTCAGCACATACCCGTCCCGCATCATGTAGCGCTTCGCCATCTCATCCGTCAGTTCATCCTGGGTCCGGTCCTTCGGCATG
>JAFSYF010000177.1 GCA_017443695.1 Butyrivibrio sp. | reverse complement strand
TGTCGTGCGGAACAGACAGGAGGATGTCTTCGGCATGGTTTACATGGTCAGACGTTCCATGACAGTCATTCTGTCCGTCATTTCTGTCGGGATGATTCTCCTGAGCATTCTCATCGTGTCGAGACAGATGAAACCCATCAAAGAGATCAATGCACAGATCCTGCGCCTGAGAGACCATGATTTCAGTAAAGGGCATCAGATCGACAACTACTGCGCCCGAAGCGATGAGTTCGGTACCATTTCCATTGCCGTCAAGGAGCTGCATCGCGCAGTGGAGAGCCAGTATGAGCTGTTTGCGGAGGTGATGGAGACACAGACGGTTGGAACGCTGGTGACACGTGCGGATAATACGGAGGTGGTGCTGATCAACCGTACGGCAATGAAATTCTTCGGATTGAATCCGAAGAAGAAGGATGTCTCCATTGCTGATATCCGGAATCAGTTTGATGAGGAAGCCGTCCGCATTGTTGATGAGAATATGGCCAGGGTGGGCAGTGCCGAGGAGGGCGTCTCCTATGAGGTCTCGATCATGCGCGGCGATGAACTGCTGTACATTCTGACGCATGCCAAGCAGACATATCTGACCAACGGAAGCTCGGTGATCATCTTCTCCATGACGGATATCACCGATCGTAAGAATCTGGAGAACCACTTGTTGATTCTGTCGGAAACCGATGCACTGACCGGCATCTGTAACCGCAGGAGTGGAGAGAGCCGCGTGAAATCCGCAATAGAAGAGGGACGTGGCGGTATGTTCTGTCTCTTTGATGTGGATAAATTCAAATATGTCAATGATAATTATGGCCATGGTGCAGGAGATGATGTACTGGTGGCCATCGCCAAAACGATGAAGCACTCCTTCCGGGGTACCGACGTGCTGATCCGGCTTGGCGGGGATGAGTTTGTGGTCTTTGCCGTGGATGTGCCGGATGAGGCCGTCGGGCGGATGATCATCGAGCGGTTTATGTCCCATATCTTGGATATGGAGATTCCGTCCATCCAGGGACACCATATATCCATCAGCCTTGGTGCGCTGCTCATGGAGCCGGATGATGATTTTGACAGGATGTATACCAAGGCAGATTCCCTGATGTATGACTGTAAGAAGAAGACCGGCAGTTCCTATATGTTCTATCATTCGTCAGAGATTCCTTCATGAAAACGGTGTCAGGAACCGGCGTAACAGGCGGTGTTGCTGTCGGCAGAATCCGGTACTACAGTTCCCGGACCATGGAGGTCACAGAGACAAGATCAGAGGATACCGTCTTAGAACTGGCCCGTTTTGACGATGCACGGATCAGAGTCCGCAAACAGCAGCATATGCTTTATGAGAAGGCGATGGATGTCGCCAATACCGAAAGCGCAGGGATTTTTCTGGCGCATGAGGTGATTCTCGATGACGGTGTCTGGATCGGAATCTGCAGGAAATTCATAGAAGAGGAAAACTACACGGCAGGAGCTGCGGTCAGTCAGGGCTTCGATCTCATGATCCGGAGGCTGATGGATTCGCAGAATCCTTTTTTTCAGGACAGAAGCGGGGACGTTGTGGATATCAAGAACGCCATGCTGGATGTTCTGATGGGCCAGGAGGACAGCACCATTGAGGAGGCGCAGCCCGTAATCCTGCTGGCGGAGGATCTGACACCAACACAGCTCATGAAACTGGACAAATCCATGCTGGCTGGTCTGGTGCTCAGAAAAGGAACCGCATTCAGCCATACGACGATTCTGGCACGGGAGCTGAATCTGCCGATGCTGATCCGGTGTGCAGATATCTCCGAGGTATGGGACGGCAGCATGGCGGCGCTGGAGCCGGGGCGTGGCTGTATGACAGTGGAACCGGACAGGGCATTTCTGGATGCGCTGGCAGCCAGGAGAAAGGAGACGCACACCGTCATCACAGTCCCGCATGAACCGGAGAAGTATCCCGCAGAGACTCAGGATGGCCATGTGCTGCATGTGCGTGCCAATATCAGCGGGCCGCAGGAAATTGATGCTGCGCTGTCGGGCGGCGCTGAGGGCATTGGCCTGTTTCGTTCAGAATTGCTGTATCTGAGTACGGAGACAGAGCCTTCGGAGGAAGTGCAGTTTGCGGTCTATCGGCATGTCGCGGCTGCTTTTCCCGGACAGCCGGTCATCATCCGGACCTGTGATCTCAGCGCCGATAAAGAAGTGGCCTGGCTTCCGGGTGATAAGGGCATCAATCCGGCGCTGGGACTGAAGGGCATAAGAGTCAGTCTGGCGAACAGGGAGTTCTTCAAGCGGCAGCTGCGGGCGTTATTACGCGCTTCGGTCTTCGGGAAGATCGGTATTCTGTTTCCAATGATTACTGGTGCAGCGGAAGTGAAGACCTGCAAGGAGATTCTGGAGGAATGCCGTCAGGAACTGGACGGAGAGGGGAGTGACATCGGCCGGCCCCGGATCGGTATCATGATTGAGACACCTGCGGCGGCGCTGTGTGCGGATGAACTGGCGCAGGAGGTGGATTTCTTCTCACTGGGGACCAATGATCTGCTTCAGTATACCTGTGCCGCGGACAGGGACAATGCACAGCTTGCGGATCTTGCGGATCCGCATCATCCGGCACTGTTGCGGCTCATACAGATGACGGTGGAGGCTGGGCACAGACAGGGCATCCGGGTTGGAATCTGTGGGGAACTGGCCGCGGATCTGACGATGACAGAGGACCTGCTGCGAATGGGTATCGATGAGTTATCGGTGCATCCCGGGAGTGTACAGCGGGTTAGAGAGCAAATACGAAGCATCCGACTGGATTAGGCATCAGCCTTATGCTGGCGGTGTTTTCCGCGGAAGCGGAAGCTGTAGAAGAGGAATTTCATTCCGCCGATCAGGTAACGCTTCCAGAGGCGGCGGGGTTCTTTGATGAGCCGAAAGATCCATTCAATTCCGGCATTTTCCATCCAGCGGGGCGCCTTTGCCAGTGTTCCGGCAAAGAAATTGAAGCCCGCACCTACGCCCAGCATGACTGCACCATGGAGTTTCTCCTGGTGGTCGGCCATCCACAATTCCTGTTTGGGTGCACCGATCCCTACCCAGATAAAATCCGGATGCAGACGGTTGATCTCCTCGCAGAGCTGGCGATCTTCTATAGCGGTCAGTGGACGGAAAGGGGGAGAATACATGCCTGCGATTCTGATGCCGGGATAATCCTTCTCCAGACGGGCGCGGAGCCGCTTCAGTACCGTTTCATCTGCTCCGCCGTAGAAATAATGGGTTTTTCCCTGGCGGATGCTTTCCGCAAATACAAGTCCCATGATGTCAGGGGCGGCGCATCTCTCACAGACGAGCCCCTGTTTCCGGGCCATCTTGACGATCGGCATCCCGTCAATGGCGGCGAAGGTACAGCGGTTATACATTTTCCGCAGCTGCGGATCTTCGATGGAGGAGATCACCGCCGGCACCCCGACGAGGTCAACGGTGGCGCTGACCGGCGTGGTGGGCATGGAGAAGACTTCCTGGATGAACTGCGCCTTTGTTGTGGCACAGACACCCACGGTGTCCCATACGATGAGATCCCGTCTGCGGCGGTAAATGCGGTTTTCCTGTTGATTCGCCAATGTGTCTCCTTAGTTTGTCTGCGCATCTGCCCGGATCTGTTTTTCGATCCAGCTGTAGCAACTGCGCAGCCCGTCATCCAGACTCACCCGCGGTTCCCAGCCCAGGAGCCTTTGTGCCTTGGAATAATCGGCACAGCGGGCCTTGTCCCCCTCAGGTTTTGTCGTGTCGAAGACCGGTGTGATGCCCTTGCCGGAGATCTCAGCGACCTTCAAGGCTATCTCACGGATGCTGGTGCAGTGATCCGGACCGATCTGGATCCAGCCATGCCCCCAGCCCTTGTCCAGCGCCAGTACCAATGCTTCCACCACATCATCCACATGGAGAAATGCGCGTCCCTGGGTTCCTGATCCCCAGACAACATATTCCTCCGCAGGGTAATTCACGGCTTTGCGGATCAGCGCGGGGATGACCTGGCTGCGCGGCCCGTAGTCTGTCGGTGTACCGTAAACATTATGGAACATCAAGGTACAGCAGGGAATACCGGTTTCCTTCTCCAGATAACCGATCTCCAGCTGACCCATGAGCTTGCTCCAGCCATAGGCGGATTCCGGTAAGGCAGGGAAGAGCTCCTCCTCCCGAAGAGGAGCCTGATCCAGGCTGTTTTGCCGCGTCAGGGGGAAACTGCATACGGTTCCCACATAGAGCAGCCCCTTGATCCGCTCTTTCCTGGCTTTTCTCGCTGCCGAAAAGACATTGGAATTGATCAGATTGTTGACACGGAATAACTCCCCCTGATTGGAGAATACATAATCAATACCGGCAACAATATCCGCGAGATGGACGATATAGTCCGTGGTTCCGATGAGCTGCTCAGCCGCCTCGGGATCGGTCAGATCCAGCTGAAAGAAATGCGTGGACAGATCTATGACCGGATGACCGTCCTCGTCATTCAGATTCTCCAGTCTGCCGCGCCAGAGATTGTCGGCCACATACACATCCCAGTTTTCCCGTACCAGCCGTTTGACCAGATTGGA
>JAFSYF010000176.1 GCA_017443695.1 Butyrivibrio sp. | reverse complement strand
TGAACCGGTCCGGCAGCTGCAGATCCCTGCAGTTCTGCGCAATGAAGCCCACATCGAAGCTGACATTGTGTCCCACGAGCACCGCGTCCCCGACAAACGCCATGAACTGGGGCAGGACCGTCTCTCTGGTCGGCGCACCGATGACCATGTCATCCGTGATCGAGGTGATCCTGGTGATCCGCGGCGGAATGGGCTTCTCCGGATTCACAAAGGTGGAGAAGCGGTCGATGATCTCCCCGTTCCGCACCTTGACGGCGCCGATCTCGATGATCCGGTTCCGCACCGGGGAGAAGCCTGTGGTCTCCAGGTCAAACACCACGAAGGTCTGGTCAGGGTCCGTGAGACTGCAATTCACATCGCCGGTGACGATCTCCTGCAGATCGTCCACCAGATACCCCTCCACCCCCGGGATGACCTTGAAGAAGGACTGGCGGTCCGGCGCAGGGGTTCCCTCTTCTTTTGCCTTCTTACAGGCATCCCCGTAGAGCTTGTCCCAGGTGTGGCCGGCCTCCGTGAGCGCCTGCACGACCCCGTGGTCCGTGATGGCGATGCCGGGCATCCCCCACTTGTACGCCTGTTTGATGATGGTGCCGACCTCCGTCACGGCATCCATCTCGCTCATGTTGGTGTGGCAGTGGAGCTCCACGCGCTTCGTCTCTGCCTTATCCTCCCTGGTGGTCTTCATGTCCGGGATGTGCTTCACGCCGATGATGCGCTTGATGTTGGGCTCATGGTCGAATTTGTCCAGGTCCACGGTGCCCTTAACCTTGACGCAGCTGCCCTCCTTAATCTCCGTCCCCAGGCGGTCCATCATCTCCGCCTCCGCATAGAGCCGGACCACCACGGACTCGGTGCCGTCGTAGAGGTCGAACATGAACAGACTGGAGCCGGAATCAAAGCTGCGGGTCTGGATGTTGCGGACCCTGCCCTGCACCGTGACCACCCCCATCAGCTCGTCCAGATCCGCGATGGGCACGGCATCATCCGGGATGTCCCGGCCGTAGATGGCATCCGGGTCATGGGGTCTGCGGCCGTTACGGGCAGGCGCCGATGACGTACCCTTCCGGCCTCTAGCCTGACGTGCCCTGGCGGTCTGCCTGGGATCCGGGGTAGTACTCTCCCCCTTCTGCGGTGCCGGCTGTGTAGCGGGCTCAGGTGCCTGTTCCTGCACCCGGGCAGGGGCCGCCAGTTCCTGCGTCTCCGTTTTTTTCCTGGGCTTCGGGGGGACATATTCCACCGCCACCTCCAGACCCATTCCGCAGCGGGTGTTCAGGAGCTTGTCCATGACCCGGCAGATATCCTGTGTCCGGGAGCGGGAGACATCGGTATCCTCCAGCCGCAGCACGAGTTTGTTGTCCGCGGGAAAAGTGAACTCCGCCTCCTTGACGATGGTGTATTCCAGGGGATCATAATCGCGGAATTCCCGCAGGATGCTGTCGAGATATTCTTCCAGCAGGATCTGGGGCGTGTACTGGGCAGAGAGCCGGAAGCGCTCGCAGATCCGCACCGTCAGCCCGTCTGATGCAAAGAACTGCTTCTGGATCTGGGCCTCGACGCGCCGTACCGTATCTTTATCAATCAGGCTGTTGCTGCGGACATAGATCCGGAGGTAGTCCCTCTTGCGCGTGGCGCTCATGCGCTCCACGTAAGTATCCGCAAACTGCTCCTGTTCCCGGGATCTCAGCTGCAGCTGCGGAAAAACCTCAAAAAAAGGACGGGGGGCGTCGTTCATGTCCCCTCCCCCCAGTGATCCAGCTCATCCTTCAGCGCCTGCAGCAGCTCCGACTCCGGGAGCTTCCGCAGGATCTCTCCGTGGCGGAACAACAGCCCCTCGCCGTCCCCGCCGGCCACGCCGAGATCCGCCTCCCTGGCCTCTCCCGGTCCGTTCACCGCACAGCCCATGACAGCCACTCGGATGTCGTAGTCATAGTGCTGCACCAGTTCCTCCACCTGGGCGGCCAGCGTCACGAGATCAATCTTCGTACGGCCGCAGGTGGGACAGGACACCACCTCGATGCCGTCCCGGCGCAGATGGAGATCCCGCAGGATCTGCCTGGCGGCCCGGATCTCCTCCACCGGATCCCCGGAGAGGGATACCCGGAGCGTGTCCCCGATCCCCAGATACAGGAGGATTCCCAGCCCCACGGCGGATTTGATGGTGCCGCCATAGAGGGTGCCCGCCTCCGTGATCCCGATGTGGATCGGATAGTCGGTCCGTTTCGCCAGGAGCTCATGGGCCTCGATACACAGAGGGACATCGGAGGACTTGATGCTGATGACGATCCGATCGTAATCACAGGCCTCGATCATGCGCACCTTATCCAGCGCGGACTCCACGATACCGGCCGCGGTCACGCCGCCATCCCGCTCCACGATCTCCCGCTCCAGGGAGCCGGAGTTGACACCGACACGGATCGGGATCTCCCGCTCCTTCGCTGCCGTCACGACGCTGCGCACACGGTCCTCCCCGCCGATGTTGCCGGGATTGATCCGGATCTTGTCCGCGCCGTTCTCCATAGCCGCCAGGGCCATCCTGTAATCGAAGTGGATGTCCGCCACCACGGGGATATGCACCTGTTTCTTAATCCGCCCCAGGGCCTCTGCGGCCTCCTGTGTGGGCACCGTGCAGCGCACGATCTCACAGCCCGCCTCCTCCAGCGCGAGGATCTGGGCCACGGTGGCCGCCACATCCTCGGTGGGTGTATTCGTCATAGACTGGATACGGATCGGCGTTCCACCGCCAATGGTGAGATCACCGATCCGAACCTGCTTCGTATGTGCTCTGTGCATGGTCTTATCTGTCATTCTTTGCACCTTTTTTACCCAGATCTTACAGGAACTTGCCGATGTCGTTGAAGAGGACAATCACCATGAATACCAGCAGGAGTGCCATACCCGCCAGATGGACGATGCCCTCCTTGTCCCGGGGTACGGGCTTGCCTCGGATCGCCTCGATGAACTGGAAGATGAGACGGCCGCCGTCCAGCGCCGGGATCGGCAGCAGATTCATGACACCCAGGTTCGTGGAGAGCAGGATCAGCAGATCCATGAGGGTGAGCAGCACCGAGGGCAGTCCGTAGGGTTTGGCCGTCTCCACGCTCTCGTCCACGATCTTGACCATGCCCACAGGGCCCGAGAAATCATCCATCCGCATCTTGCCGTGCACCAGGAGCGCCAGGCTCTTCCAGGTGGCCCGCAGATAGTAGCGGACTTCATACCAGGCATACAGCGGCGCCTTGATCACGGGGATGCTGTCATAATGGCCGATGTAGATCCCAAGGAAGTAGCGCTCCGCCGCCTCATCGTATCTCGGCAGCACGCTCACCGTGCGGGTCTCCGTCGAGCCGGCCGGCTGGTAAACGATCTCCATGGGATCCCCGTCCGCGAACATGGACAGCAGGGATACCTCCTGCCCGGAGTACACGCGCTCCCCGTTCATCCGCAGGATCGTGTCGCCCTCCGCCAGACCCGCTGCGGCGGCGGCCGAGTCCTCCGTCAGACCGGAGATCGTCGGGAAGCTCCAGGCGGAGAAGGACACCAGGATCAGCGCCACGAGATAGGCCAGGATGAAGTTGAAGAAGGGCCCCGCAAAAAGCGTGGCGATCCGTCCCCAGACAGAGACATTCTGGAAGGAGTGCTCGTCGAACACACGCTGCTCCTCCTCCGTCTCGAAGCCGGTCTCCCCGTCGAAGACGCAGGCACCGCCCACCGGCAGGAGCCGGATGCTGTAGGTGGTGTCCCCTTTCTTCTTCTGCCAGAGGGTGGGCCCCATGCCGATGAAGAACTCCGTCACGCGGATGCCGTTCATACGGGCGATGAGGAAATGGCCCAGCTCATGGCTGGTCACCAGTATCGTAAAGATCACAAAAAATAACAGTATACTGCCTAGCATGTCCTTCTGACCTCCTGTTCCACTGCCAGGATCTCCCCGATATCGGGGTTCTGTATCGTGCGATGCGCCGCCATGGCGCCCTCTATCATATCATAGATGCCGAGGTAGCTGATCTCCCCCTTGAGGAATCGCTGCACCGCCACCTCGTTGGCCGCATTGAAGACGGTGGGCATGCTGCCGCCCGCCGCGGCTGCCGCATAGGCCAGAGGCAGGCCACGGAAGGTCTCCGTATCCGGCTGTTCAAAGCGCAGCTCACCCAGCTGCCAGAAATCCACCCGCTCCGGCTCCAGCGGGAGTCGTGTCCCGCGGTCTGTCTCGTCCTGTCCGTAGAAGAGGGCATAACGGATCGGGAGCCGCATATCCGGCACCCCAAGCTGGGCGATGACCGCCCCGTCCCGGAACTGTACCATAGAATGGACGATGGACTGCGGCTGGACCACCACCTGGATCTGATCCGGTGCCACACCGAAGAGCCACGCGGCCTCCATCACCTCCAGTCCCTTGTTCACCATGGTGGAGGAATCGATGGTCACCTTCGCCCCCATGTCCCAGTTCGGGTGCTTCAGCGCGTCGGCTGCAGTCACCTGCTCCAGCTCTGACCGCTTTTTCCCACGGAAAGGACCACCGGAGGCCGTCAACAGGATCCTGTCCAGCGCGCCTCTGTCCTCTCCCTGGAGACACTGGAAGATCGCACTGTGTTCGCTGTCCACCGGCAGGATGCGCACCTGCTGCCGTCTGGCCAGCGGCATGATCAGATGCCCCGCCGTCACCAGGGTCTCCTTGTTGGCCAGGGCGATGTCCTTGCCGCTCTCGATGGCCGCCACGGTGGGCCGGATCCCGATCATCCCCACGATGCCCGTCACCACCATCTGCGCCTGGGCCAGGGTGCAGGCCTCAATGAGCCCCTCCATCCCGGAGACCACCCGCACCGGGAGATCACGGATCCGGAGCCGTAAGTCTGCCGCTGCCTCCTCGTCGTACACCGCCACCAGCTGCGGCTCAAATTCTCGGGTCTGCTGCTCCAGGAGCGCCACATTGCGACGGGCCGCCAGAGCAACCACCCGCAGACGCTCCGGGTAGGCCCGCGCGATATCCAGCGTCTGTGTGCCGATGGAGCCGGTGGAGCCCAGAATGGTGATGGAACGGCGATCCTGCCTGTTCATGCTCAGAAGCCCCCTTCCAGCAGCAGCGCCGCCAGCAGATAGATCAGCGGGGAGATGAAGATCACACTGTCAAACCGGTCCATGATGCCGCCGTGGCCGGGGATCAGGGTACCGTAATCCTTGATGTCAAAATGGCGCTTGAGGCCGGAGGCCGTCAGATCCCCCACCTGGGACAGACCGCCGGCACAGGCCGCAATCACAATCAGACCGATGAGCAGATCCGTCCGCGGGATATCCGGTACCTGCCCCGCATAGAGGAAGTAGAATCCCACCCCTGCCGCGATGCTGCCCAGGATGCCACCGATGGCGCCCTCTATGGTCTTCTTGGGGCTTAGGACCGGCGCCAGCTTGTGACGCCCGAGGGCACGCCCAGCGAAATACGCGCAGGTGTCGCAGATCCACGCAATGAACGGCATCCAGGCGAGATACCGCCCTCCCGGCATGATCCGAAGCAGGTAGATGAACGAGAGCATCATCGGCGCATAGGCGAAGGAAAAGACACTGGAGATGAACTGCACCGCACCGATGGCGGGATAGCGTACCACGAATACGACCGCCTCGGCGAAGAACACCGCCATCAGGGAGACCACGTAACCCTTCAGCCCGCAGTCCGTAAAAACCAGCAGCCCGTAGTGCAGGATGATGCCGAGATACCCCAGACACTCCGGCAGGCTGAACCTCCTGCCCTCCCCGGCAAACCCGCAGGCCTGCGCCAGCTCCCTGTATGCGATCAGGGATAAAATGAACAAGAACGACGCCGTTATCATGGCGCCGCCCTCCAGCATTACAAACAACAGAATACCGATGACGATTCCGCTTATTACCCGGACCTTCAAGACTGTTTCAAACCTCCATACTTGCGATCTCTGCTGCCATAGGCCTCGATGGCCTTCTGCAGCTCCTCTTTATCAAAGTCCGGCCAAGCCTTGTCTGTATAGTAGAACTCGGTGTAGGCGGACTGCCACAGCAGAAAATTGGACAGGCGCTGCTCCCCGCAGGTACGGATCAGCAGATCGGGATCCGGGAGTCCGGCCCGTCCGGTGTCCAGCGCCTCTGTGAGGAGTTCCTCCGTGATGTCCGCCGGCTGCAGCGTATCCGCAGGGTCTGAGCAGCGGGCCGCCAGACGCCGTACCGCCCTTGTGATCTCATCCCTGCCGCCGTAGTTGATGGCGATGGTGAAGGTGAGGCCCGTGTTGCTCCGGGTCGCCTCCTCCAGCTCGTCTATGGCCTCATTGATGTCCTGGGACAGCTTGCTGCGGTCGCCGATGACCTGGCAGCGGACGTTGTTCTTCATGGACTTCTTGATGCTGGTCTGCAGATAGGTCCGCAGGATCCCCATCAGGGCCGTCACCTCTGCCTCCGGCCGGTTCCAGTTCTCCGTGGAGAAGGCATAGACCGTGAGATACCGGATCCCCAGATCTCTGGCATCCACCAGGATGTCCTCCACCACCTCCGCGCCGCGCTTGTGACCGGCGACCCGGGGGAGGCCTCTGGATTTGGCCCAGCGGCCGTTGCCGTCCAGTATGATCGCAACGTGCTCAGGTACCGGCATATCCCATCACCTCTCTGCCTGACGGCATCTCAGATCGTCATGATCTCCTTGTTCTTGTCATCCACAGCCGCGTCGATCTTCTTGATGTAGCTCTCGGTCAGCTTCTGCAGCTCGTCTTCCATGTCCGAGATCTCATCCTCAGATATTTCCGTTCCCTTGAGCTTCTTGAAGGCCTCGTTGCCGTCCCGGCGGATGTTGCGCACCGCCACCTTGGCATCCTCGCCCTTCTTCTTGATGTCCTTGGCCAGCTGCTTACGGCGCTCCTCGGTGAGCTCCGGGAACACCAGACGGATCACGTTGCCGTCATTGCTGGGGGTGATACCCACATCAGAGGCCATGATGGCCTTCTCGATGGCCTTGATCAGGCTCTTGTCCCAGGGAGCGATCTGGATCATCCGCGCCTCCGGGATCGACAGGTTGCCCACCTGCTGGATGGGGGTGGGAGTTCCGTAGTAGTCCACCTTCACCTTGTCCAAAACATGCGGATTGGCCCGGCCGGCACGTACTGCCGCCAGATCCTCGTTCAGGTAGTTCAGTGCCTTCGACATCTTTTCATCGTATACCTTGACCTGTTCTTTCATGTATCCCTCCTGATATCGTCCCTCATGAAGCGGTAACGGTGGTTCCGTTGAACTGGCCGTGGGCTGCCTGTACGATGGAGCCCTCCTCCTGGAGTGCAAACACCCGCATCGGCATCCTGTTCTCCCTGGCCAGAATGGAGGCCGTCAGATCCACCACCTGCAGTCCCTGTGCGATGACCTCGTCAATCGAGATCTCGTCGTAGCGTTTCGCCGCCGGATTCTTCGCCGGATCACTGTCGTAAACGCCGTCAATGGACTTGGCAAGCAGGATCAGATCCGCCTCGACCTCCACCGCCCGGAGCACCACGCCTGTGTCCGTGGAAAAATAGGGGTGGCCGGTACCGCCTGCGAAGAAGACCACCATGTTGTGTGCGAAATACTTATTGGCGCGGTCCTTGGAGAAGAGCTTCGTAAAGGAACCGCACTCAAAAGGCGTCAGAATGTTCGTCATCATTCCTTCGCTCCGGAAGATCTCGGATACATAGATGCAGTTCATCACAGTTGCCAGCATCCCGATCTGATCCGCCTTGACACGGTCGATGTGCTCGCTGGTGCGGCCCCTCCAGAAGTTGCCGCCGCCGATGACGATGCCGACCTGTGTCCCCTCCTGTACGAGCTGGTGCACCTGCAGCGCAACACGCCGTACCGTCTCCTCGTCGAATCCTGTGTGATTCGGTCCCGCCAGAGCCTCTCCGCTGAGCTTGAGTAGTATTCGCATAGGCCTCTTTCCTTTTTTATTTGACTTTAATTACTTTGATCCTTTCAGTCCGTCGAAGAAGGCGCTCGGGTTGACCTCTGCATAGGACTGCGAGCACATTCCCTCGATAACGGCACCGTTGTTGATCTGTACGGACTGGGACTTGATGTTGCCCATGACGATGGCTGTGGTATCCAGCACCACCGGGCCGTGGACATCGATGTCCCCCTTGACAGCGCCTGCGACAACCGCGCTGGTGGCGAAGATGTTGCCGATGACCACCGTGCTCTGTCCGACCTTGACACTGCCCTGACTGTTCACCTCGCCGGTGATCCTGGCGGCCTCAGCATAGATCTCCGCTGCCTTGGAGTCTCCGACGATCTCCCCTGTGACATTGAGCTTGCCCAGCACCGTCACATTTCCAACGACCTTACCCACCAGATCGATCGACCCTGTGGTTGTCACATCCCCATTGATGACCATCCCCTCAGTGATGCTGCCTGTCTCATCTGTCGGTGCCTGCTGTGTGATATCCATGATCTCCATCCCTCCAATATTTC
>JAFSYF010000175.1 GCA_017443695.1 Butyrivibrio sp. | reverse complement strand
CTTGCTGGAGAAATCTACCACCAGATTCGGTGCAACCTCCACCTTGCTGTAGACATTGGTGCCCAGAAGCACGCGGGCAACGGCGCTGCGCATCTGCTGCTCGATCTTGGATTTGGCGGAGAGCTGTGTACTGGCTCCGGCGGTGCCGCCCACGCCCTCGCTCCCCGAGAACAGCATATTGCCGGTGGTATCCATGATGTCGATGTTCTCTGTCGTTTTATTTCCTACGGCCGTGGCGACGGCGCGCGCCAGGAACATGGCATTGTCCTCGGTAAACTCCTCCCCGTCCTTGATCTTCAACAGGATGCTGACGGAGTTCTCCTTCTGCTCCGCCACAAGCGTTCCATCCCTCTGCGGAATGGTCAGTTCCACACTGGCGGTCTCGATGGCGTCGAACCGCTCAATGAATTCCTTCTCCAGGCGGCTCTCCAGATAGAGTACATACTTCTTCTGCTTGTCGGATTCCGTGGTGGAGAAACTCCCGTTTGTCACATTATCGATGCTGTAGCCCACCGCCTGAATATCATTGGCGCCCAGAAGGAGCTCCGCCTTGGTCAGATCACTCTTCAACACCTCAATACGCAGGGCATCCTGGGACAGACGGTATTTGATGGATTCGGCGCTCAGCAGCTCCACCACCTGATTGGATTCCTTGGTGGAGCTTGCGTCCATCAGGAGGACATACTGCGGCTGATTCAGGACCGTCAGCAGAATGACAATCGTCAGAATGCCGGCCGCAACGCCGCCCCCCATGACGAGCTTCTGGCGGATCGTAAAATGATTCCACCAGGCGAGCATTCTCCCCAGATAATCTCTGAAACGTTCCACTAACTGTGCCATCGTTCTGTCACTCCTTTAAAAATAACGCTTATATCCTTATCAGATCTGCATCTGCATAATATCTCTGTAGGCCTGCACGATGCGGTCGCGGACGGCTACGGTGTACTGGAGTGCCGTCTGGGCCTTCTGCAGCGCGATGGAGAGGTCATGTGTATTGTCCGTCTCACCCAGCGCCCACTTGATCTCCTCATTCTCAGCATCTGAGAGATAGGAATTGGTGGTGTTGATGTTGTCGATCGTCTTCTTGAAGATCTGTCCAAAGGAGCCGTCGTTGCCATAACGGTCTCCCAGCGGGTTCTCCACGCGGCTGTACTTCTTCTCCGCGCCCCGGATCACCCGGGACTGTACATTACGCAGCTGACTGATATCTATATCCATGGCTCACCCCTCCATTACTGATTGGCGATGGAGAGTCCCTGCGTTGCGATGTTCTTGCTGGCGCTGAAGGCAGTGGCATTGGCCTCGTAGCTGCGGCTCGCATCGATCAGGTTCGTCATCTCAGTGACTGTATTGACGTTCGGATAGGTCACATAACCGAACTCATCCGCATCCGGATGGGACGGATCATAGACGATGTTGTAGTCGGTCCAGGTGTCATTCCGTACGGAACTGACCTTGACGCCGCGGCCTGAATAGTGGTCGAGACGGTCATTCAGAATCTTGGAAAAAGGTGTCGCCGTTCCCTTTTCGGTGAAGGTGACCACCTTGCGGGTGTAGACATCGCCATTGGCCTTGCGTGTCGTGTTCGCGTTGGCGATATTCTCCGAGATGACATCCATGCGGAAGCGCTCCGCGGTCATGCCGGAGGAATTGATATTAAAGGAATCGAATATATTACCATTGCTCATCATAGCAGATTACCTCTCTGGACTACTTACCCAGGGCACTGACACGCTCAGCGTGTCAATACGTCGTGCCCGTCATGAGTCCACTGGACTCATGACCCCATGGCCGATTTCAGGTTTTTGAACTCGGACTGGATGCCGGCCATAATGCCCTGGTACTTCAGCTGGTTGGCCGCCAGCGTCACGTTCTCGGTATCAATATCCACATTGTTGCCGTCCAGGCGGTAGGAGAAGTTGGAATAGTCCTTGACCACCCGCGGCTTCAGACGGTTTGTCTTCAGGTCCTTGACCTTCGCATCCATGGTCTTGTAGCGCGAGTTCCCCAACGCGCGCTCCAGCTCACGCTCAAAGGCGATATCCTCCCGCTTGTAGCCGGGGGTATTCACATTGGCAATGTTGTTGGCAATGACCTCGTTACGCGTCCAGGACGCATCCGCCGTCTTGTCCATCACATTGATGTAATCAAATGCATTGCTGTTGAGCATAGCCTCTCACCTCACGTTTCTCATCATACGGCACACGCCGGTGGATTTCAAGGGTTTTCGATAAAAAACCACTTGATGTTGTGTTTTTGTTCATCCTGACCACAAGATCGGGTTTTCACCTCCTTCTTTTGAAAAATACGTAAAAAAGGACCTACCGCAAAGCGATAAATCCTTTTATCCCACAGCGTCCCTGCAGTTATACTATCGGCAGGAATGTGTCATTTCTTTACCCCTCTTCGTCTCTGGGTTTATCCTCCACATAGCCGCATTCGTTATTGCTGCACATGATCTTGTTATTCTTCTGCAGCATCAGTGATCCGCAGCGCGGACAGGCCTTGGCCACCGGCCGCTGCCATATCATGAAGTCACAGGTCGGATTGTCGATGCATCCGTAGTACAGCCGGCCCTTCCTCGTCCGTTTCTGGACGATGTCCTTGCCGCATTTGGGACAGGCCACGCCGGTCTTTTCAAAATAGGGCTTGGTATTGCGGCACTCCGGAAACCCCGGGCAGGCCAGGAATTTGCCATGCGGGCCGTATTTGATGACCATGTTGCGCCCACAGTTCTCACAGACGACATCCGTCACCTCATCCTGCACCTGGACCTTCTCGATCTGCTCCTGGGCAGTCTTCACCGCCTGGTCCAGATCCGGGTAGAAATTTTCCACCACGGTCTTCCACCGCACCTTGCCCTCTGCAACGCTGTCCAGCATCAGCTCCATGTTGGAGGTAAACTGTGCGTCCACGATCTGCGGAAAAGCCTCCACCATCATCCGGTTGACTGCCTCCCCAAGCTCTGTCACGTAGAGATTGCGGTTCTCCTTGGTGATGTAGTGTCTGGCCAGAATCGTTGTGATGGTCGGCGCGTAGGTGGAAGGCCGACCGATCCCCATGGCCTCCAGATCATGCACCAGCGAAGCCTCTGTATAATGGGGTCTGGGCTCTGTAAAATGCTGTTTTCCGTCAAAATCCTGAAAACGCAGCACCGTCTCCTGACTGATCCCGCCCAGCAGCGTGTTCTTCTCAATCTGATCCTCCTCATCCGTGTAGACGTTGAGGAAACCATCGAAGATCGTCCGGGAAGCTGAAACCGTGAAACGATGCGGTTTCTCTCCTTTGCCTGCGTCGATCTTGATCTGTGTGGTCTCATAGCGCGCAGGCGCCATGCGGCTCGCCATGAAGCGGCGCCAGATCAGCTGATACAGGCGGAACTGATCCCTGGAGAGGAATTCCTTGACGCGGACCGGTGTGTTGTTCACATCCGTCGGCCGGATACACTCATGTGCATCCTGAATCTTGCGAGCATCCCCTTTGGCGTTGCTCCCCGCTTCCGTCAGATACTGCTCACCGAAATTCTCGCGGATATAGGTATTCGCCGCTGCTACAGCCTCCTCAGAGACACGGGTGGAGTCGGTTCTCAGATAGGTGATGAGACCCACCGTTCCCTGGCTGCCCAGTTCGATACCCTCATAGAGCTGCTGCGCCGTACGCATGGTCTTCTGTGTGGAGAAATTCAGCGACTTGGACGCCTCCTGCTGCAGTGTCGATGTTGTAAAGGGTAACGGCGACTTCTTCGTGCGCTCCCCCTTGCGAACCTCGCTGATCACATAATCCGCGCCCTTGAGTTCACGCTCGATCGCCTCCATCTCCTGTTTCGAGGCGATGGTTACCTTATCTCCGCCCCGGCCATAGTAATGAGCCACCAGCGGGTGTTTCTCCCCCCGGACCTCCAGCAGCACATCCAGGGTCCAGTATTCCTGCGGGATAAACGCATCGATCTCCGCCTCACGGTCGCAGATCATCCGCAGCGCAGCGGACTGCACCCGGCCTGCCGAGAGGCCGCGCTTGATTTTCTCCCACAAAAGCGGCGAGATCTCATAACCGACCATCCGGTCCAGTACCCTTCTTGCCTGCTGTGCATCCACCAGATTCATATCGATATCCCGCGGATGTTTCATGGCTTCCCGTACTGCGTTCTTGGTGATCTCGTTGAAGGTCACGCGGGAGACCTGGGCGCCACTGTCCCCGAGCTTCAGCGCCGCCATCAGATGCCAGGAGATCGCCTCCCCCTCCCGGTCCGGGTCGGTTGCGAGATACACATGATCTGCCTTACGGACCTGCTTGCGCAGCTCTGCCAGGATATCACCCTTGCCCCGGATCGTGATGTATTTCGGCTCGAAGCCGTGCTCGATGTCGATCCCCATCTGGCTCTTGGGCAGATCACGCACATGGCCGTTGCTGGCGGCCACCTCATAGCTGCTGCCCAGAAATTTCTTGATTGCCTTAACCTTGGTGGGGGACTCCACGATCAGGAGTCCCTTTTTCTTTGCACCTGTTTTCTTCGTTGCCACGATGCGTTCCTTATTCCTCTACGGAAAAATCATCCTTGCCTACGCCGCACAGCGGGCATACATAATCCGCCGGCAGATCCTCCCACTTGGTGCCGGGCGCAATCCCGTTGTCCGGATCTCCCGCCGCCTCGTCATACACAAAACCACAGACATTACATACATATTTCTTCATGGCTCATCCCTCCTTTAAAGGTATCTGACCAGTTTCTGCCATACAAACGTATACTGTATCACGGATTTTTATCCCCTGCAAGCCCCACCTGTGCCTCCTGCCGGATCAGCTGGCGGATGGCCTCCACGGCCGTTTCAATCGCCGTCTCCGTATCATGGGCCTGGGGGTTCGACAGGCCCTTTTTGGCCCGTTCCTGATTCGCGATCACCAGCAGCACCGTCCCCACACGGACACGCAGGACGCTGCCCACGATGAACAGGGCCGCTGACTCCATCTCGGACCCCAGCGCCCCGCAGCGGATCCAGGCATCCCATTTGTTCAGCAGCTCATAGCCCACCGGCTTTTTCTCCGGCTCATGCTGTCCATAGAAGCTGTCCTTACACTGGACCACCCCTACATGATACGGGTGTCCCAGTGTCCGTGCCGCCTCCGACAGTGCCTGTGTCACGGCGAAATCCGCCACCGCCGGATACTCGATGGGGGCGTATTCCTTACTCGTTCCCTCCATGCGTATGGCCCCTGTGGCGACGATCAGGTCCCCGCCCAGGATCTCCTCCTGCATCCCGCCGCAGGTGCCCACGCGGACGAAGGTGTCCGCCCCGCATCTGACGAGCTCCTCCATGGCAATCGAGGCCGACGGCCCGCCGATTCCGGTGGAGCACACGCTCACCGGTACCCCATCCAATGTCCCCGTATAGGTTACGTATTCCCTGTTCTCTGCCACTTTCTCCGCATTGTCCAGATGCGCCGCGATGCTCTTGCACCGCCCCGGATCTCCGGGCAGAATCACATAACGCCCCACATCACCGGGCTTTGTCTGAATATGATACTGATAGCCCGCGCCTTCTGTGTAATCCACCATGGTCAGTCACCTCCTGTATGTTGCATCGTTTTTTCTACAGTGTCAATCTGCCTTCTACTCCTTCAAAATCTATGATCCGCCGGCTTCCGTCCCGGAAAACGAGCTCCACCGGTCCATAGGCGCCGGTCTGATACCGGTCGTGCCATTCTACCCGCGCCACCGGGAACAGTTCATCGTCTGTAAAGGGTTCCGCGCTTTCCCTGGTGAGGGTCTGTGAGATCAGCACATAGGGTTCGCTCCCATCATACTGTCTATGCAGTGTCGTCTCCGCGTAGATGATGATGGAATGCGCACTGTCCGGATTCGTGCCCGTGCTGTGGATAAGGGAGAGTCGCTCCCATCCGGCGCAGATCGTCATGGCCAGCTGTTTCTCATGCCCCATATGGTCTGTTCCCCTCAGGATCACAGCCTCCGCGCCATCCCGGTTCCTTCGTTCCACCTGTGTCCCGTTGTCCGGGAACCCCCAGGCACCCAGCGTGAAACGCACCGGCCGTCTGTGCAGGCGATGCCGGTCTATCCGCAGAATTCCCTCCGGCACGGCACAGTCTGCCAGGTCCATGGACTGGATCCAGTGCATCTCACGGTCCAGACCGTAATCGAAGAACTGCCTTCTGTACAGGACACCATCGCGAACACCCGCCCAGAAAGTAGCATTGCCTCTGCTGTATCTGTCTGTTGTCAGATCATGCAGCACATACTGCTGGGACTCCACATCCTCCCTGCAGGCGCCACCCGACTCTACCGGAGAGGCCTCCCAGGGATACTTCGTGTGAAAAGCAAGCTTCGCATAGTTCCACATGCCATGCCGGTCGTCTGCCCGTTTCACGACCTTGCCGGTGCGCAGGATGGTCGCTCCACTGCGCTGATGATTCGTAAAGCACAGCCCGGGTCCGTCCAGCACGGTCTCCAGCACCTCACCATCCCCGAGCCCGGCCCAGTCTCCCTCATTCTCCGTCGCCGTCCAGAAAGGATGCGTTTCATCCAGATGCAGGCACAGGAAGGCCTTGCCCAGCCAGAAGGGAGATTCTGCGCAGGAATAGCCCTGTACCAGCGGGGCGAACTGCCCGTAGAAGCCCAGTGTCGGAATCCCCTCCCACAGGAAATCATCCCGTCCCAGGAACTGGAGCAGTGCACCGGAGGAGATACGGCGTGCCCAGCCGGGATCCACCGTGTTATTCTCCAGGAACAGATTGCCGTCAAAAGCGCTGGTGGCCGCGTTGCGGTAGATGTTGCTGCGCCCCCACATATTGACGCTGCCGTCCCTGTCAAAAAAACGTCCGTAGGTGCGCATCAGCTCATTGGAATATGCTTCGAAACACGCCGCGATCTCCGGCGCATGCGCATAGCCCCACCAACGGCACCACAGGGGCGCATAGAAATTGAAGGCCCAGCAGGAGTAGTAATCAAAGCTCTGCCCATCGCGGTACCACCCGTTTCCTGCATAGTAGGCCAGGATGGCATGCGCATGATCCATCATGATCCGCTCGTCGATGTCGGCGCCCACATCCGCCAGAAAAGCCATATCCAGCATACAGAACAGACGCCAGTTCTGCGGCACTGTGTTGTTGTGCGCATAGCTCTTCAGAAACCGGATGATGACCCCCTGCTCCTCCTCGGAATAATCCTCCCAGATCTCTCCCCTGCAGGCCCACAGCCCGATAACCAGCGCACAGGTCTCCACGGTCTGCTGGAAACAGCGGAACGGATCCTGATGTCCTGTCATCTCCTGCAATTCCTCATAGGTACTGACATATACCGGATCACCAGGTGTACAGACGCGCAGGATGTGTTTCCTGTAGTATGCGCGAATCGGTATTCCGGCGATCTCCAGTCCCGGATCATCATGGATCAGCACCGAGGCGATGAAGAAGGATCTGGTCAGGCCCTCGAAGACCTCCGCCCGCCGCTGCGCATCCTGCTGCTCCGGCGGGTCGTTCAGATGCGGATAGGTGATCTCTGTTTCCTTACGCGGCATGACCAGTGGGGCATCGATGCTGTCCAGATGGGAGAAGATCCCCTCCAGCAGGTACCTGCCCGCATCCATCCAGCTCTCACGGGTCAGACCGGTAAACGGGCTTTTCTCATAATCTGTATGGGTGGGAATAAAACTCATCTTTCAGCTCCTTTTTTACCAGATGAACAGTTCCTTACCTGTCAGTTTCCAGATTGCTTCTATATAATAGTAGTCCCCGTAGATGATGGGGAACTCATGCTTCTGATCGTGATAAGATGCTGAGCATCTCGTCAGCAGCTCGTCATGCGCAGGATCGTAGTCACAGCTGTCACGGTCCAGCATCTCCAGCAGCCGGATCGCCGCATCCCTGTAGCGTGCGCTGGTCTCTGCATCCCCATAGGGGCTTTTCCCCTCCTGTTCGGCAAGTGTCAGCAGACCGCAGGCCGCAATGGCCGCCGCCGTATCATCCCTGTATACGGGCTCCGCCGGCTGGTCAAAATCCACCGGGATGGTGCCATCCGTCGGGATCCGGGCAATGAAACGATCCGCCACGCGTCTGGCCGTATCCAGGTAACGTTCATCTGAGGTGTGGAGATAGCTCAGTGTGAATCCGTATAATGCCCAGGTCTGTCCTCTCGTCCAGGAGGAACCCTCACCGAAGCCCTGGCCACCATAGTCCCGCACATATCTTCCGCTGGTCGGGTCGAAGGCCACGATATGCCGGATAGAGCCATCCGGTCGGACAAACACCCTGGCCGCCGTGTCCGCGTGTGCCGCCGCTATGGCCTTGAAACGCGGATCGTCCAGTTCCTCCGAAGCCCAGTAGAGCAGCGGCAGATTCATCAAGCAATCGATTATGGCCCAACCGCGCGTATCACGGCCATCTCCCCAGTCATTCCATGCGCGGATGAAGCTGCCGTTTAAGTTAAACCGGCCTGCGAGGCTGTTCGCCGCCAGCAGACCACGGTTACGGGATGCCGCCGCCTCCGGATCCATACGGTAATGTGCCACAGCTGTCGGCAGCCACCGAAACCCCGCATCGTGATCCATTCCGTTATAGTCCATAAAGGCTGCATCCAACTGCTTCTCCACCTCCAGGGCGCCCTCACGGAAGCTCTCCTCCTGCGTCGCAGCATAGAGCTGCCAGAGGATGCCGCCCCAGAACCCGTTGGTCCACCAGCAGATCTGATCCCTGCCGGAATGGTCATCGAACACATGCGGCTCTTTCGTGGTATAGGGAATTCTGCCTCTGTTCCTCTCCGCCACCGCCCGCTCCTTTGCGATGATTTTGTTCGCTACCTCCTGAAAATCCATAGCCATGCGCACCTCCCTTTCACGGTTCCAAATCCGTCCCGGCTTCCGTTCCATTATAACGCACAAAAGGACATCGAAGTATCCTCTTATTATATTGTACAAAAACCACAAAGAAGCAATTGTTTTTTTTCTGTAATTCGTATAGTATTATAGAGATTGGTAGAAATACCAATGATGTTTTGTATATCCAGGGAGGAGAAAGGGCTATGGCAAGCGACACTGGAACCAGGAAACAGAAGAAAAAGATGATGGAAAGCGTGAAAACCAGGCTGAGCATCATCGTCATCGCCATCATGGCGATCCCACTGATCATCACCACCATTATCAACTACATTTCTTCACACGCTGAAGCGGTGGATAACATGAACACGATCAACAACGCGCAGGTCAATCTGGTGGAGCGGGACTTCAGCGCTGTTGTTGCGCAGAACAGGCAGATCCTCTATACCATCGCCCTGTCCACCACGGTTCAAAAATTCCTGAAGGGTGAGCTGGATGCTGATGCTGTCATCACCTGGCTCCAGGATACAGATAAAACGGTTGGTGACGGCAATGTCCTCGTCGTCGTCGGCCCCGATGGCATGCAGGTCGCAAAATCAAGCGGCGACTGTGTGGACGTGTCTGACCGTGAATACTTCAAGCAGGTCAAGTCAACCAAGGCGTTCTATGTATCTGACCAGAACATCTCCAAGACCACCGGCGCCCGGATCTGCACCTTTATATATCCCGTGCTGGATACGGATGGCACCTTCCTCGGCGCCGTTCAGCGCAACTACAATCTGTCCGTCTTCACAGAGCTGGTCAAGAAGGAAATTCAGGCGGAGAAGCAGGACATCTTCATCGGCGACAACAACGGTGACCTGATCGCCCACACCTCCATGAATCTGGATACCGGAGAACCGGTCAATTTCGCTTCCCAGCAGTGGTTTACCGCATCCCGGAGCAACAGAGAGGCCACCGGCAGCTATAGCTCCAAGTTCAACGGCGGCAACTGGCGGATGGCATACCAGCGTGATCCTGTCACCGGGTGGGTGACAGTCGTTGCCAGTGATGTGGATGTCGCCCTTGCCAGTGCCAATCGGATGCTCAACATCGTCATCGCCATCGGTTTGGTCATGCTTGCGCTGGCCATCGTATGCGCGTTGTATCTGTCCAACTCCTTCACCAAGCCGATCCTGGCAGTAAACGACGCCATCAGCAAGCTCTCCGATGGTGAATTTGCCAAACTGAATGACCGCAACCTCCTGGCACGTAAGGACGAGTTCGGCGATATCGTCAAGAATATCAATTCCCTGATTGACACACTCAGTCATGTGGTGGAGAACATCAAGAAGGCTTCTGTCACAGTGACGGAGCAGGCGAGAGAACTGACCGAGACCTCTGGCCAGATCAGCAACACCACAGATGATGTATCCAATGCCGTCCAGGAGAT
>JAFSYF010000174.1 GCA_017443695.1 Butyrivibrio sp. | reverse complement strand
TCGATGCCCACGCCGTTGATATTCTTGCCATTCGGTGTGAAATAGCTGCTGATGGTCAGCTTCACGGCCGAACCGTCATCGAAATTGTACACGCGCTGTACCACACCTTTTCCATAGGTCGTTGTACCCACGATGGTCCCGATGCCGTAATCCTGGATGGCGCCGGCAAGGATCTCGGAGGCACTGGCAGAATAGCCGTTAACTAACACCACCATCGGGATGTCGATCTGGTTTGTCCCGTCACAGGAGTAGTCCGACCGGTTACCGTCCCGGTCCTCCGTGTAAACGATGAGTCCCTCCGGCAGGAGCTGTCTGGCGATGTCACAGACCACGGACAGATTGCCGCCCGGATTGCTGCGCAGATCGAGCACCAGTCCCTTCATCCCCTGTGCCCGGAGATCCGCCATCCCCTGGATGAACTGATCCGTACTGACCAGGTCGAAGGCGGACAATGCGAGATAACCGATGCCGTCCTCCTTCATCTCCGTCTCCACCGTAGGCGTCTCCACCTTGCGGCGGGTCAGATCAAAGCCCAGCTCGCCATCCCCTTCCCGGAGGATCGTCAGATGGACATTGGTTCCCTCTTCTCCCTTGATCTTGCTGACCACCACCGACAGCTCCATCCCATAGGTGGACTCTCCCTCCACCTCATAGATGATATCCTCTGCCCGCAGCTCGGCCTCCTCCGCCGGTGAGTTCTTGATGATCCCCGTGATACGCGGGTACTTGAGGTCATTATCGATGGTCACATAGGCTCCGATTCCGCAGTAGATGCCCTCGGTGTCGCTCATGAGGTCCTGATACTCCTCTGCCGTGTAGTAAACGGAGTAGGGGTCCTCCAGTGAATCCACCAGGCCCCGGTACATGCCGATCCGTGCTTTTTCCTCATCCACCTCGGTCTTGTAGTAATAGCTGCGGATGGACTGCTCCAGCGCATTGATCCTGGCCTGTGCCTCCGCGTTCAGGATGGTCCCCTGCTGGGTCTGCTGCTGCCCCGCCATCTCTGCCAGCTCCTGCTGCCGACCACGGATCCGTACCATGCTGTAGCCCAGTCCCCCTGCCACCAGCGTCAGGATGATACCGATGCAGATCCCGCCCAGCAGGATCCCGCGGGGCGCAACCACCGGAGGGACATCCTGCGGCTGACCGGGCTGAGGCGGCTCGGACTGCTGCGGAGGCACCGGTGCAGGATTCCCTCCGCCTGCTGCCGTATTATACTGAACACCGTTACTGTACTCTTCCATTTTCCTGTCTCCAGATCCTTACTTTAAATAATTCCAGGGTGATACATAGTTGCCGTTCAGCCGCACGCCGAAGTGCAGGTGCGGTCCTGTGGAACGCCCGGTGGAACCCACCGCAGCGATCTTCTGTCCCTTGCTGACCTCCGTCCCCGTACTGACGTACAGCTTGGAGCAGTGCATGTACAGCGTATAGAGACCACTGCCATGATCGATCATGATATAGTTGCCCATGCTGGCCTCGTAAGCCGCCGCGACCACCTTGCCCTTGTAGGCCGCCAGGATCGCGCTGCCGGAGGGTGCCGCCAGATCGATGCCGTTGTGCATCTTCTGCACATGGAGGGTCGGATGCATCCGCATGCCGTAGTTGTCCGAAATTCTGGTATAGCTGGGGCAGGGCCAGGTGAACATGCCACCGTCGTACTTCCGTCTGTTCTGTTCCGCCAGCGCCGCGCGTTCCGCGGCAACCGCCTTCTCCAATGCGGCGATCGTCGCATTCTCCGCCGCGATCTGCGCCTCATACTCCTTGATGGCCGATTCCTGATTCTGGATATCCGCCTGGACCTTGGTCAGCTCCGCGTTCTTCTCCGCCAGCAGCTGCTGCATGCTCTCCTGCTCCTTCAGGAGGGCAGCCTTGCTCTCGTCCAGTGTCGCCTTTTCCTCTTCCAGCACCTGCTTGGTCAGTTCCACATACTGCGTGTAGGCGATGTATTCTTCCAGCTTCCTGCGGTCATAGGCTGACAGCTCATAGATGTACTCGGCCTTGTTCAGCATCTCGGTGAAGCTCCCGGCCTGGGTCAGCATCTCCCAGGTCAGCGTCTCCCCCCGTTCATACATGAACTTGATGCGCTTCTTCATCGCCTCGTACTGGGCTGTCTGCGTGGCGATCGCCTCCCTGAGCTCCTCCTCCGTCTCGGCGATCTTCTGCTCCTTGGCCTCGATCTGCGCTTCCAACTCCTCGATATTACTCTGGATCTGCGTCAGTGTCTGATCGATCTCCGCAATGTAGTTATTCAGATCCGCCTTCTTGCTCTCCAGATTCTTCTTGACACTCTGGAGGTTGGTGAGGGAGGACTTCATCTGCTCCCGTTCCTTCTTGGCGTTGGCGATCTCCTTCTCCTTGGCCTTGATGCTGGATTCCGTCACCGCCGCCCGGACAGGCACCGGATTGCAGACCACACTGCCGCACAAGATGCACAGACTGCCCAGCAGGAGCAGCACAGAGAGCATACGTCTGCCATGCGCACACAGGCTTCCGTTTCCTCGGCTCATACGTGCAGATGTCTCCTTACCGTCGTGATACTGCCGATCAGACCGATGCCGACGCCGATCAGGACCGTGGCAGGAACCAGCTTGTCCATGACCTGCTCCACCGGCAGGAAGGTCAGCAGGGAGGAGAGAATTGAGAAATGATTGTGCACATACAGAATCACCTGGTTATAGAGGAAATAGGTCACCACCAGCGGAATCATGGATCCGATGATGCCGATCAGGATACTCTCTATGACGAAGGGCGCACGCACGAAGAAATCCGTCGCGCCGATGTATTTCATGATATTAATCTCCTCCCGGCGCACAGAGATGCCAAACCGAACCGTGTTGCTGATCAGGAAGATTGACACCAGCAGCAGGACGAGGATGATACCCAGTGAGATCGCCGCGATCAGCCGGTTCATGCCCGAGAGCATGGAGGCCGTCATCTCGGAGCGGTTCACCTTGCGGACATCCGGCAGAGACTCCAGATAGGTCACCAGAGCCGGCTGCATGGACACGTCATTTAAATAGATCGCCAGAGACGCGCTGTCCTCCAGCGGGTTCTCCGTGAAGCCATCCGCGTACTCCTTCAGATAATCCACCTTGAATTCCTCCCAGGCGGCCTCTGCGGAGATGTACTCGATCCGCTCCACCTCCGGGCGTTTCTCCAGCGCGGCCTTGATCACGAGGATCATATCCTCCGTGACATCCTCACCAAAGAATACCGTGACGGAGACACCCTTCTCCGCCTCCGTGACAATATTCTGAAAATTCTGAACAATGGCATAGAACATGCCAAACAGAAACAGACAGGCGCTGATTGTTGCCACAGACGCCAGCGTATACCAGCGGTTGCGCGTCAGGTTGCGGAAGCCCTGCCCGATCACATAGAACAGCGTACTAATCCTCATCGTGATATACCCCCATCTCCTCGTCACTGATGAGATCACCCTGATCCAGCTCGATGACGCGCTTCTGCATCCGGTTGACCATCTCCTTGTCATGGGTGACAACCACCACGGTTGTCCCATTCTCATTGATCTGCTCCATGAGCCGCATGACCTCACGGGAATTGGCCGGGTCGAGGTTACCCGTCGGCTCATCCGCCAGCAGGATCTCCGGACGGTTCACCAGCGCACGGGCGATGGCCACGCGCTGCTTCTCCCCACCGGACAGCTCCTTGATCTTGGATTTGTATTTACCGGCAAGACCCACCATTGCCAGCACGGAGGGCACCCGCTTGCGGATCTCCCGGGCAGGTGTCTGTACGATGCGCTGGGCAAAAGCCACATTCTCATAGACATTACGATCCGGCAGCAGCCGGAAATCCTGAAAGACCACGCCCAGCTTCCTGCGGAATTTCGGGATCTGGCTGTGACGGATACGGTTCAGGTCGTATCCCATCACATAGATACTGCCCTCTGTCGGAACCAGCTCCCGGAGCAGCAGACGGATCAGCGTCGACTTACCGGAGCCGCTGACGCCGACGATGAAGACGAATTCTCCCTGTTTGATATGGAGATCCACACAATTTAAGGCTGGTGCACCTGATGAATAGGATTTGGTGACGCCTTCCAGCGTGATCACCTCATCCTCCGGCTGGCGCCGGACCTGGCGCCTTCGAAAGCCTCTTTCCATACATTCCTCCCCCAACAAATAAGTAAACGAAAAAACTGATTCCCCTGATTCAGTAGCTGTACTGTTCCATATATTTCATATACCGCACCACCATCAATGCGATCTTGAAGGTGATCGCGTCATCAAAGACCCGCAGATCCAGTCCCGTTGATTTCTGGAGTTTATCAAGCCGGTAGACCAGCGTGTTCCGATGGATGAACAACTGACGCGAAGTCTCGGAAACATTTAAATTGTTCTCAAAGAATTTGTCAATGGTGGTCAGCGTCTCCTGATCAAATTCATCCGGTCCGTTCTCGCCAAAGATCTCCCCGATGAACATCCGGCAGAGCGAGATCGGCAGCTGGTAGATCAGGCGCCCGATGCCGAGCTCCCCGTAGCTGACCACGCTCCGATCCTCAAAGAAAATCTTGCCCACATCCATGGCCATCTTGGCTTCCTTGTAGGAACGGCTGACCTCCTTGAGTTCCCCTACCACAGTGCCGATGGCAATTCGCACACCGGGTACGCCTTCTTCCGCGAGGCTCGCGGCAATCTCCTTTGCCGCTGCGTTGATCCCTTCCACGGTGGTCACCTCGGTGACATCCATCACCATCACCACGCTGTCCTCATCCACCTCGGTGACAAAATCATCCCCGCCCAGGGTTCTGGCGTTCATACAGCTGCGCACCTGCTCCAGCAGCCCGCTCTCCCTGCCGGCATCGGATTCGATGATCATGGAGATGCGTTTCCGGTCGGAGGGGATGTGCAGCTTCTTGGCCCTGGAATAAATGTCCACCAGCAGCAGATTGTCCAGCAGCAGATTCTTGATGAAATTGTCCCTGTCAAAACGCTCCTTGTATGCCACCAGCAGGCCCTGGATCTGGAAGGCCACCATCTTGCCCAGCATGTAGACATGCTCGCCGCTCCCGACCACTACCAGGACATATTCCAGCTGCGACTCGTCATAGATCTTGAAATACTGATACTCCTGCACCTCCTGCGCATCCGCGGCAGAAGCCACAAATTCACGTATCGCTGCCGTCATCTTGGGGAACTGTGGGGTCGTTGCGGCCACCTCGCTCCCCTCTGCGTCCAGGACACAGAGATCCATATGGGCAATGGCGCGGATTCCGTCAATTGTGTTCTGCAGGATCTGATTTGAGATCATTGGTAGCTCCTTGGTTTGACAGGATATTTTGTTTCCATCCTACACCATTTTCACGGAAAAAGCTACAAAAATGACGATGTTTTTTGTAGAAAATATATGAAAATCATACGCCCCAGGAGCATCTCACAGGCGGCCTGCTCGCGCTGTCGCAAGCTCACGAACCGCCTGAGGGATGCTCCCGGGGCTGAATTGAAACTGATAAGCGCTACAAAAAAACGACCGCTGGCTTTAGACCCGGACGTCCAGGTTGACGCCGCGATCCGGATCCGTGGCTTCAATCATCTCCGCCATCCCATCACCGAGCGTCTCCATCATCTCCAGGTTCTTGGAGATCATCGCTGCGCCCAGCTCGGTCTGTGTTTTGCTCATCGACAATGCCGTTGACAATCCTGCGATATCCATATCACAACCTCCTTTTCCGGCAAAAAAAGAAAAAACAGCTCCTTCTGTTCCTTATTCATATATCGGCCAAAGTACAGAATACTTTAGCCCGGACTGTCCATAATACTATCTCAGGGATAGCCGCACCAGCACATACAGGACGGAGGGAAAGCCCGCATAGAGCTCGAATGCGATGTGCACCAGCATCGGGATGCGGACATTGCGTGTACGCAGATATACGATGGTCAGCGGCAGTACCATCAGTATGGCCTCCAGGATCCCCAGCCACCCGATGGCATGGGTCAGCGCGCACAGCAGGAAGCTCGCCAGCACCGCCAGTACGATGCGCGGAATGCTCCGCTGCTCCCCAAAACCGGCCTCCAGCACCGCCTGACGGAAGAACAGCTCCTCCGCGATGGGCGCCGCCAGGATCGTCGTCACCCCATAGAACAGGATACCGGCATAACTGTCACTCATCCAGATATTGATGGTGCCGTCCGGGATGAACAGAAACTCCTGGATCACACGGGTCTTGATCTCATAACAGATCACCATCCCCAGTGTTGTGAGCAGCACCGGCAGCCAGAAGCCGCGCACATCCCGCAGGGAGATCTTCTTACTCTCTGTTTCCCTGTCGGCGTGCAGGTTTCTCCTGACAAACCACAGGATCAGCCCCAGGTAGAAGATGAAATAAACCGGCAGAGTCTTGGTCGGGACAAGCTGCATCACGATCAGGAACAGGACTTCCCACAGGACAGGTATCAGGAGTGGTCGGATGCTTTTCACGTCCTCTCCCCCTTCCTGCGGATCCGGATGGAGCGCCACAGGACCGCGCAGGCAGCCGCGGCGCCCACAAACAGCCCGCCGCTGACAATCCCCCGCAGATACTCCCACCGCGGCGCCGTACCCTCATACTGATGCATCGGTGTCTCCCCGTCCACATAGTCCTCAAACAGCGCCGAACCGGAGCCCGACAGCGCCGCATACTCCTCCTCCGAAATGTAGACGGAGTCAGAGCGCTTGTTGTACGGATCATTCGTCCATTCATCCACGTACAGCACCGACGGCTCCTTCACCAGGATGGCGTAGGCGCCCCCGCCCAAAAGCGCCGCAACCGCAAAAATCAGCAGATACCGCCGGACATGCGTCTGCAGATGCGCCATGATACGGATCTCCAGATCCGAAAGTGATCTCCGCCAGGCCAGAGAAACCTCATTCCCGCCGGCGGCGATGATCCGACACCTCGTCTGCAGCAGGGCCGGAAGCCGCCGTTCGATCTGTGGCGAGAGCAGGAACAGGCACTCCCCCGCAAACAGGAAGGAGATGTTCTTATACCCCAGGTTATACAGGAACGGATCCGACATGCCGATCAGGCAGAATGTGAGGATGATGGCCAGCTCCCGCAGTCTGTTCTCCCAGATGATCCAGTGGATCATGACGAGCTGGATCAGGCACACCACCACAAAGGTGACAACCCCCAGCTGCAGGAACAGATAGAGGAACGCGTTGTCGATCATGTACCAGTTCGTCGGCGCGGTGCTGAACCGGGAACCGAAGAGGGTGATCCGCTCATTTTCCAGAAAATACCTTGCAAACTTGTACCGGTTGTGCAGCAGTTTGTTCATAAACCGGAAACCATCCCCGGTAATCAGAATCGGTCCCAATACGGAGAAAGCCACGGTCAGCGGAAAGACAAGCTCCGCCAGTACCGACAGCGGTTTGCCCAGCTTCCCACGCCACATTAGGAAGAAATGCAGGCACAGATAGAAGGTGACACTGATGAAACCCGTATTGGAAAAAGCCATGAAATACAGATAACAGTTCCCCGCCATCAACAGGAGGGAGACAAACAGAAGATGCTTCAGGGAAGGCGCCTGATACAGATACAGGATCAGCATCACCAGGATCAGATAGGTGGTGTGCATCGTGTTGGGATACGGATAGCCCAGTGCATGACGCAGCATGAAACCCAGGCCTGTCCGTTCATTCATACGGGAGAGCTCGTCCAAAACGCCCGTCAGGGACAACACCGTCAACAATGGAAAACTGATCCCCAGTATCGCCCGCCCCACCCGCATGGTACGCGAGGTGGATACCTCTTTCATCCCCAGCATCATGGTGAAATACAGCAGGATCCCCTTCTCTCCGGAACAGAAATAGACGACGAACGCAAGACATAGCAAAACACACATCCACAGATATTCGAAAATACTGTGGTTCGTCATGAGG
>JAFSYF010000173.1 GCA_017443695.1 Butyrivibrio sp. | reverse complement strand
TTTCTGTTCCAATGAGCCGCCATTAGTCAGGACGGCGGCAACATGAAAGTGAGGGTGGTACATATCTTCTCTGTAGGTGACTTCAAGGGAACGCAGACAGCCTTGAAAGCCATACTGGGTAAGGTCAATCCCCTTCACTTTTTTGTTGCCGTTCAAGTAGGTTACAAGCGTCTTAAAACAAGTATTCATTTGCTGTATCGTGCTTTTTAGCCGTTTGCCCTCGCAATCTGGTACGGTAAGGACGATATGATAGAGGTTATCCTTGTACCGTTCCAAGTAGGGCAGAAAGCGGTTTTGCAAAATCAGTTTTTTCATTTGACTGCAATTACAACAAAATCTGTCTTTGCACAGATATGTGCGGAGCAGTACCTTGGTATGGCTTTCCTCATAGGTATCGGTCAGCCAGAACTTATTACAGCCTTGCAATCGCTTCATGCGGTTTCGCAACGAGCCGATTTCAGCAGGTGGCATTCGCTTCTTTACTATGCCATTTGCAAGCATTTTGAGGAAGTAGTACTCCATCGTGCTGTTTCGGGCGGCATTGCCGTTTATGCGTTCCATGCTTGTGTTTGACAGTTGCTTTACAAGTTCAGTCTGTTCCATAGTTCTCATAGTCTTGTCCTCCCATAGTTCCTTTTCTTAGTACACTTAACTCTATAAAGAGAATAGATATAATTTATAGGGGTTTCGCTTCACGGTCTGAACCCCTACCGTCACCCCGACCAGAACGGTTTTTCTTGAAATTCAATGGACATATTGTGACGTTAGGGGTGGATTTTTCCAACGAAATGAGATAGAATGTCAGACTATGGAGACAAGAGTAAACAAGTTTATACTATTTCGGTTTAATGTTTGAACTTGATAATTAAGTTCACAGAAATTTCATAATTTCGCAAGAATCGGGCCAAAACGGAACATTTTGGCCCGGTATCCAGGGACACCACTACATATGGTATCGAACGGGCCGCTTCCACAGGAAGAGGCCTGTTCGTGCGCCAGGAGGAGGAGGTTGCGGGTTCTGGGATTCAGGCATATAATCATAGCTGTGGGAAAAAATGTCAAAAAGTGGAGGAAAGTGGTAGAACCGTGACAGCCTTCATCGGCGAATACAGCCATAGCATTGATGCCAAAGGTCGTCTGACCATGCCCTCCCGGCTGCGCGAACAGTTGGGCGAGTTGTTCTACGTGACCAAGGGATTCGACGGCTGCCTGTTCGTTTTTGATGAAGAGGGCTGGCAGGCCTTTGAGGAGAAGGTTCGCGCACTTCCCATGGACAATGCCGGTGCCCGTAAGCTTTCCCGCTTTTTCCTGGCAGGCGCCAGCCGCGCAGAGGTGGACAAGCAGGGCAGGATCCTCCTGCCGGAGAGTCTCCTGACACATGCTGCGCTGGATAAGGAGGCCGTCGTCATCGGCGCCGGCAACCGCGTAGAGATCTGGAGCAAAGAACGCTGGGATGCCACCAGCTTTGATGATATTGATGATGTCGCGTCACAGATGTCGGCTTTCGGCCTCAGTATCTGATGGACGGGAACGGAGAACAGATTCAATTCGAACATATCCCGGTGTTGCTGCGGGAGGTGCTGACCGGACTGCAGCTGAAGCCGGATGGCATCTATGTGGACGGAACACTGGGCGGCGCAGGCCATGCGTCACAGATCTGTACCGCGCTTGGCTCGGAGGGACGGCTCATCGGTTTTGACCAGGACGGAGACGCCATTGCGGCGGCGACCGCCAGACTGGAGCGGTGGGCCGGACAGACCACAATCATTCGGGATAATTATGAGCATGCACCGGAGCAGGTGCGTGCATTGGGAATTACGCAGGTGGACGGTATCCTGCTGGATCTGGGGGTTTCCTCCTACCAGCTGGATCATGTGGAACGGGGCTTCTCCTACCGGGCGGATGCACCGCTGGACATGCGGATGGACGACCGGGCGAGCCTCACGGCAGCCGATATTGTCAATACTTGGCCGGAGACGGAATTGACCCGGATCCTGAGAGAGTATGGGGAGGAACGCTTCGCGGCGAAGATCGCCAGATCCATTGTTGCCCGTAGAGCCCAGGCACCCATCACCACCACGGAGGAGCTGAACGATGTGATCCGGGCCAGTATCCCTGCGAGACTCAGGGAGAAGGGCGGACATCCTTCCAAGAGGACCTTCCAGGCCGTCCGTATCGCATGCAACAGGGAGCTGGAGGTGCTGGAGGAGTCGCTGGATGCGTTGATCGGACTTCTGGCGCCGGGAGGAAGGATCTGTGTGATCACCTTCCACTCGCTGGAGGATCGGATTGTGAAGAACGCCTTCCGGCGAAACGAGAACCCGTGCACCTGTCCGCCGGAATTCCCGGTGTGTACCTGCGGGGCGCGCAGCCGGGGTCATGTCGTGACGAGGCATCCGATCCTGCCGGGGGAGCAGGAGATGCAGGACAATAGCAGAGCCAAAAGCGCAAAACTGCGCATATTTGAGCATATTTGAGCATTAGATTTTTAATATATGGAGGAAACATACCTGTGTCACAGACCAGACCGAATCGCAGGCGCGTGCAGCCAAACCGTTATAACACGAGAAGAATGCCTGCATATGAGAACGATAATCTGGCACGTCTCTATGTGCCGGAGAAGGTCGCCCGCAGCCCTCGTTCCATGCCGATCCATGACGCGCAGGCGCGGAAGGCTCGCAAACAGGCCAGGCACATGAGTCTGGGCAGCCTGCTGTTCCTCTCTATGGCCATGGCGGCGGTGGCATGTATTCTGACCTGGTATGTCGGCCTGCAGTCCGAGGTGCAGGCACAGGTGAAGCAGGTGGCAGCACTGGAGTCCCGGCTGAATAAGCTGAGCCAGGAGAACGATGAGGCATACAGCCGCGCAGGGAGCGGCATGGATCTGGAGGAGATCAAACGGATCGCGATCCAGGAGTATGGGATGGTCTATGCATCAGAGGGACAGGTCATCACCTATTCGGATGGTGGTGGCAACGATTACGTGAGGCAGCTGGCACCGATTCCGTGACAGTGACAGACAGATGCAGTCCGTACCGGGGAGGCGGACATTTCTGATGGTATGAGAAAAGAACAGGGTAATCAGCAAAGGCCGCGCGTAAGGGGAACGCGCGGCAATGTGGCACAGCGTTTTACGAATCGTATGAGTCGTAAACTGCTGCTTCTTTTTGCGTTGATCACGGCGGCCTTCGCCGGGCTGATGGTACGGCTGGTTCTGATCAACCGGAACAACGGCGAAGAATACGAACGTCAGGTGCTGTCCCAGCAGCGCTATGATTCCACGACACTGCCGTACCGCCGGGGAGAGATCCAGGACGCCGGCGGCACCGTACTGGCATACAGTGAGAAGGTTTACAACGTCATCCTGGACGCCAAAGGCCTGCTGTACAGCGAGGACTATCTGGAACCGACGCTGGAAGCGCTGCGTAAGTGCTTCAACTTCGATACGGCACAGATCAGGCGCTATATCAGCGACAATCCGACATCCCAGTACTACACGCTGGCCAAACAGCTGACCTGGGACGAGATCAGTGACTTCCGGGATATCCAGACCGTGGGCAGCAATACGTACGACCCGAATGTGAAGGGGATCTGGTTTGAAGAGAACTATATCCGCAGGTATCCGAACGGTTCCATGGCCTGTGATGTGATCGGATTCACCACCAGTGATAACAACGGTCTTTACGGTCTGGAAGAGTATTATAATGATGTACTTTCCGGCACCACGGGGCGGGAGTACGGCTATCTGGATGAGGACTCCAATCTGGAACGCACCACCATCCCGGCGACGGATGGCAACAATCTGGTCACCACCATCGATGGCAATCTCCAGAGTATCGTGGAGAAATATCTGGCCAAATTCAATGAGGACAATAAGAACGCAGCCCGCTTTGGCAATGGCGCCAACAACGTGGGCTGTATCATCATGGATGTCCACAACGGGGATGTGCTGGCGATGGCCAGTTATCCGAAATTCGATCTGAATGATCCGAGGAATCCGGAGAATCTGATCGGCATGGCCTCCGTGGATGAGAAGGGCAACCGCCGCAAGGGGGACAGTATCTTCGAGTCTGGTATCTATATCACGGAGGATATGCTGAATGAAATGACGAGTGAGGAACTCTATCAGAATTATAATGCACTGTGGAGGAACTTCTGCATCTCGGATACCTATGAACCGGGTTCCGTCGCGAAGCCCTTCACGGTAGCAACAGGGCTGGAGAACGGCTGTATCACCGGCAATGAGGTCTACCAGTGTAACGGATACCTGGAAGTGGGTGGCTGGGACATCAAGTGCCATAACGTCTACGGAGACGGTCCGGTGTCCGTGGGCCGCGGAATCGAGATCTCCTGCAACGTCGCTATGATGAAGATCGGGCAGGCCATTGGAAACGATATCTTCGCGAAGTTTCAGTCCATCTTCGGTTTCGGCCTCAAGACCAATGTGGATCTGGCCGGTGAGTCCAGGACGGAGGGCCTGACCTATACAGCCGAGCAGATGGGACCGACGGAGCTGGCCACCGGGACCTTCGGACAGGGCTTCAACGTGGATATGATCGAGATGATCTCCGCGTTCTGTTCCCTGATCAACGGCGGATATTTCTATGAACCGCATGTGGTGAAGAGGATCACGAACAGCTCCGGTGCGACGGTACGCAACATCGAGCCGAGAGTACTGCGTCAGACGATCTCGTCCTCCACCTCGGAGAAGATCGTAGAATACTGCAACCGCGTGGTTGCGGGCGAGGAGGGCACCGGCAAAAAAGCCCGCCCTGCAGGCTATATGATCGGTGGCAAGACCGGGACCGCGCAGACCATCCCGCGCGGCAACCGCCAGTATGTGGTCTCCTTCATGGGCTATGCACCGGCGAAGGATCCGCAGATCGCGATCTATGTGGTCATTGACCGTCTGAACAACTATCAGCAGGATCAGGCGGCCTATGCCTGCCGTATCGCGCGGAATATTCTGACGGAGGCGCTGCCGTATCTGAATATCCCCATGACGGAGGAACTCTCTGATCAGGAGCGTGCGGAGTTGGAGGAGCTGCGTAAGGAAGCGGTGACACCGTTGATCGCCGAGGTGACAGGTGAAGATGGGGAAAACGCAGAAAACGGAGAAGGAACAGGCGAGGAGGAAACCGCGGAGGCTGCCGGGGGCGGAGATCTTACCGCAGCAGAAGCGGAGGCCATGGGCACCTATGAAGCCAAATGGAAATCCTTCTCCAGGGATCCGGATACGGGGTTCTATGTGGATCCGAAAAACGGCAACATGATCGATCCGGATACGGGTGCCGTGCTGGGTGGGGATACACTGCCGGAGCAGGCATTGGTTGCCGGCAATGGGAACAATGCATCCGGACTCTGGGAACCGCAGACACCATGAGGTAATGGAGATGAACAAAGAAGCAATCACAGGACAGAAGGTATTGGTGATAGGATCCGGACTCTCGGGGATAGGCAGTGCGCAGCTGCTGCGACGTGTCGGCGCACATCCCGTGGTATTGGAGGAGAATACGGCACGATCCGCGGTGGCCATCCGGGAGAAGCTCAGTGGTACGGGCGCGCCGGACACGGAGACGGAGATCATCATGGGCAGGATCCCCAGCTCCAGGCTGGATGAGTTTGTGCTTGCGATCCCCAGCCCGGCAGTTCCGCTGGACGGGGAGACCATGACGAGGATCAAGGGCAGGGGGATCCCGGTCTGGAGCGAGGTGGAGCTGGCTGTGAACTACGCCCAGGGGCAGCTCATCGCCATCACAGGGACGAATGGCAAGACCACGACGACGACGCTGGTGGGAGACATCATGAAAGCACACCAGGGAGAGCCCCATGTGCGGGTATTGGGGAATATCGGTCTCTCCTTCGCCGCGCATGCGGATGAGATCAAACCGGAAGATGTGACGGTGGCGGAGATCAGCTCGTTCCAGCTCGAGGCGGTGGAGCATTTCCATGCGCATGTCTCGGCGATCCTGAATATCACGCCGGATCATCTGAACCGGCATCACACGATGGAGAACTATGCCGCCTGCAAGGAGCGGATTACGAATCTGCAGACACAGGAGGATACCTGTGTACTGAACTATGATGATGCCTGGACTCGAGCGATCGGTGAGCGCTGCCCGGCGCACGTGGTCTGGTTCTCCACCGCGGAGCGGATCACCGGAGAGATGGATGGTCTGTGGCTGGATGGAAATGAGATCGTCTATCACCGCGCATCGGGAGAGGATGAGCGGCTGATGCGCAGGGATCAGATGAACCTGGTCGGCTTGTGTAATGTGCAGAATGTGATGGCAGCCATCGCCATGGCGGATGCTGCCGGCGTTCCGATGAATACCATCCTGCATACCGTACGTCATTTCCATGCGGTGGAGCACCGCATCGAATATGTGGCGACGAAGGGCGGAGTGCGCTATTACAACGATTCCAAGGCGACGAACCCGGATGCGGCGATCCAGGGGATTCGTGCCATGAGCTGGCCGACGGTGCTCATCGGCGGCGGCTATGACAAACAGAACACCTATGATGACTGGATCAATGCCTTCGGGGACACGGTGAAGGATCTGGTGCTGATCGGTGCCACGGCGCAGGCCATAGAGGATTGTGCCAAATCACATGGATTCAATGAGGCACATATCCATCGTGCCGAAGACTATTCCAGGGCACTGGCACTGTGTACAGAGCTCGCCAAACCGGGAGATGCGGTATTGCTGTCTCCGGCCTGCGCCAGTTGGGATATGTTCCCGAATTATGAGACCCGTGGAAAGCAGTTCAAGGAGTATGTGAATGGGCTCTCGTAAAGACAATTACATGGATTACAGCCTGATCTTCATCGTGCTGTTCCTGCTGGCTTTCGGCCTGGTCATGCTGTATTCCACCAGCGCGTATGAGGCCGGTATCCAGTTCGGCGATTCGACCTATTATTTCCGGCATCAGCTGATCCCGACGCTGGCCGGGGTGATCGTGATGTTCGTGCTGTCGTTTCTGCCTTATGGCTGGCTGCAGAAGATTCCCTGGCTGGCGTATGGTGCTGCGCTGTTCCTGGTTGTTCTGGTCAAATCCCCGCTGGGGTGGTCCGCCAACGGTGCAAACCGGTGGATCCGTATCTTTGGTATCTCCATCCAGCCGGCAGAGGTGGCGAAGGTGGCGATGATCATCTTCCTTGCCTCATTTATCATCAACAACAGGAAATTCATCGAGACACCGAAGGGATTCTGGGTCGTTCTGGCCAGCACGGTTCCGATGTGTCTCGCCGTTTACGGCATCACCAGAAACCTGAGCTCCGCTGTGATCATCTTCGGTATCGCCTTCCTGATGCTGTTCGTGGCTACGAAGGGATACCTCCGGTTCTTTGCACTGCTCGGGTTCGGCCTGGTGGCGGTATTTGGCATCGTCACCTACGTGCAGAAGGCGGGTAGCCAGGGGAATTTCCGTTTCGGCCGGATCCTGGCCTGGCTGGATCCGGAGGCCTATGCCAGCGGTAAAGGTTTCCAGACGCTCCAGTCACTGTACGCCATCGGCTCCGGCGGTCTCTTCGGCAAGGGACTCGGAGAAAGCATGCAGAAACTGGGCTTTATCCCCGAGGCACAGAACGATATGATCTTCTCCATCATCTGTGAGGAGCTGGGCCTGTTCGGGGCTTTCTCCGTGATGCTGATGTTCCTGCTGCTCTTGTGGCGCATGATGATCATCGCGTTGAACGCGCCGGATCTCTACGGCGCCATGCTGGTGGTGGGCGTCATGGGTCATCTCTCGATTCAGGTGATCCTGAACATCGCCGTTGTGACCAACACCATCCCCAACACCGGTATCACCCTGCCTTTCATCAGCTATGGAGGTTCCGCGGTGCTCCTGCTGCTGGCAGAAGTCGGCATCGTCCTGTCTGTGGCGCGGCGGATCGTATACTGATATGGATGATCAGGATTACGGGCAGGAGATGGAGATCACCGTAGAGCGGAGTTATGGGGGCTATGGGCGCCGCGCCGCCTGGGCGATTGTGGGGGTGCTGGTGGTATGCTGCCTGGTTCTGGGCGCCGTGTTCGGCCTGCAGTATATCCAGACACACTACAATATCACCAATATCTATGTGACCGGCAACTCCCACTATACGGATGCCGAGATCATCGATATGGTCATGACGAAGCCGCTTGACCACAACTCGCTCTATCTGTCGATGCACTACCGCGACCGGAGCGTGGAGGGGATTCCTTTTATAGAAAAAATGGATGTCTCCATCGTCTCGGAGGACACCGTCCGGATCAACGTCTATGAGAAGGCCATTGCGGGCTACATCCGGTATCTGGGCCGGTGCATGTATTTCGACAGGGACGGAATCATCGTGGAGAGCTCTTTTATCGAGACCCCGGGGATTCCGCAGGTGATGGGCCTCTCTTTTGATCATGTCGTACTCTATGAGAAGCTGCCGGTGGAGAACGAGGCAGTCTTTGCCCAGATCCTGGATGTGACGAAGCTTCTGGCCAAGTATGAGCTTACGGCGGACCGGCTGTTTTTTGACAGTGATTACGATCTGTATCTGTATTTCGATGACGTGGAGGTGGTGATCGGCTCCCGGGACCAGATAGATGAGAAGATCATCCGTCTGCGCTATATTCTGCCCAGTCTGGAGGGGCGCTGTGGACTGCTGGATCTCCATGATGTGGACGGCACGGGCGGGGATATCACGTTCCTGGAGAGAAACTGACCGGGTCGGTTTATACACGCGCTTCTCTGAAAAAAATCATTGATTATTTACGTAAAAGATAATATGATATCTGTTAGAGTTTTTCTTGAGTGTTATATTAAGGAGGAGCGCAGTTGTGCTTGAGGTAAAGTCTAACGAGACAGAATCAGCTTGCAAGATCATCGTGGTCGGTGTCGGTGGCGCCGGCAATAACGCTGTCAACCGGATGGTCGAGGAGAGCATCACGGGGGTGGAGTTTGTCGGCATCAATACGGATCGTCAGGCTTTGCAGCTCTGCAAGGCGCCGACGCTGCTGCAGATCGGAGAGAAACTGACCAAGGGCCTCGGCGCGGGCGCCAAGCCGGAGGTTGGACAGAAGGCTGCAGAGGAGAGCGCAGAGGAGATTACGGCGGCCCTGAAGGGTGCGGACATGGTCTTCATCACCTGCGGCATGGGCGGCGGAACGGGTACAGGTGCTGCACCGGTTGTCGCGAGGCTGGCCAAGGAGATGGGCATCCTGACCGTCGGTGTTGTGACGAAGCCTTTCACCTTTGAGGCGAGGACGAGGATGCAGAACGCGCTGGCCGGGATCGCGACGATCAAGGGCTGCGTGGATACGCTGATCATCATCCCCAACGATAAGCTTCTGCAGATCGTGGACAAGCGTACGGATATGCCCACCGCCTTCAAGAAGGCCGATGAAGTGCTTCAGCAGGCTGTGCAGGGTATTACGGATCTGATCAATGTACCGTCCGTCATCAATCTGGACTTCGCCGATGTCCAGACGGTCATGAAGGATCGCGGGATCGCCCATATCGGTATCGGTACCGGCAAGGGTGATGATAAGGCCAGCGAAGCGGTACGTATGGCGGTGGATTCACCGCTTTTGGAGACCAAGATTGATGGTGCCACCAATGTGATCATCAACATCTCCGGCGATATCACACTGACAGATGCGTCCGATTCCGCGGATTATATCCGTGGCATCGTGGGCGATGATGTGAATATCATCTTCGGCGCGGCTTATGATGAGTCGATGTCCGATGCCTGCTCGATCACGGTGATTGCCACCGGCATCGAGGACAGGGAGAATGCAGCGAAGGTCGCCAGCGCACAGGCCATGCAGCAGCAGGCACAGGTTCAGGCACAGGCTGCGGCAGCCAGGGCGGCAGCAGCCAGTGCAGGCATTCAGACCGGACAGGGTATCATCGCCGGGCAGTCTGCGCTGGCTCAGGCACAGATGGCAGCGCTGAACAATGCCACTATGGCAGCACAGCAGGCCGCTGCCAGACCTTATGTTGCAGCACCGCAGCCGTTGACACAGCCCACGATGACGCCCACAGAGGCGACCGTGCAACCCTTACCGACGGCAGCCGCCACAGCGAGGCCGTTGACAACAGGAGGGCTGACCAGGCAGACGGAGGTGCGCAGTACGGTGGAACCGAGATCACTCAAGATCCCGGATTTCCTCCAGAATCCGAAGAAGCAATAACCGGTGGTAAGCCTGCGGCACAGTCGGTCGCAGGCTTCAACATTTAGGGGGAGGGGGAGCATATGAAGTGTCCGTTCTGTGGTGAGAAGGAGACACGGGTGATTGACAGCCGTCCGGCGGATGAGAATACCTCGATTCGGAGGCGGCGTGCCTGTGATAACTGCAAGAAGCGGTTTACCACCTATGAGAAGGTGGAGACCATCCCGCTGATCGTCATCAAGAAGGATAGCAGCCGTGAGCCGTACAACCGGACCAAGATTGAGGCCGGTGTGCTGCGGGCCTGTCATAAGAGACCGGTCAGTGCCGAGCAGGTGACGAAGCTGGTGGACTCCGTGGAGAATGAGGTATTCAACATGGAGCAGCGGGAGATTCCGGGTCGTGTCATCGGTGAGTTGGTGATGGAGCGGATCAAAGATCTGGATCCCGTCGCGTATGTCCGGTTTGCTTCGGTTTATCGTGAATTCAAGGACGTAAATACATTCATGGACGAGTTGAAGAGCGTTCTGGAGAAGGAAGAATAAAAGGTACTGTTCAGAATCGGTTCTGAATAGATACGAATAAGACAATCAAATAGAGAAGGAGAGGATAATAACATGAGAAGCTGGAGAAAGGGCGCAGGCAAGATCGCCTTACTGATCGTGTTATCGACACTGACTGCTACATTGGGCGGATGCGCAAGCGGCAAGGCAGGGCAATCGGACCTTTCCGAGATCACCATCGGCATCCCGCAGGATCTTGACGGACTCGACCCCCATCGCGCGACGGCGGCGGGTACCAAGGAGGTACTGTTCAATATCTTTGAAGGGCTGGTCAAGCCTGATGCCGCAGGAGATTTACAGCCCGCAATCGCCGAGAATTATTCTATAGAGAACGGGGGACAGATCTATCGGTTTGCCCTGCGTTCCGGTGTGCGTTTCCATGACAATACCGAGGTGACCGCGGAGGATGTGAAGTATTCCCTTGACCGTGCGGCCGGCCTGGGTGGCGGGGAGCCTATTGTCGCAGCCCTGTCCAAGATTGAGGGCGTGGAGATCAAGGATGCGCACACGGTGGAGATCAAGCTGAATACGCAGGATACGGATTTTCTGCCCTATCTGACCGTGGCGATCGTGCCGCAGCATATTGAGGATCTGGAGAAGCAGCCCATCGGCACCGGCCCCTATAAGTTTGTGTCCCGTTCTCCCCAGGAGAATGTGGTTCTGACGCGATTTGACAACTACTGGGGCGAGAAGGCGTACCTGAGGGATGTGACGCTGAAGATTGAGTCCAACCCGGACGCCATCGTGATGGACTTACAGGGCGGCAGCATCGACATGTTCGCGCGGCTGACGACGGTACAGGTGGATCAGCTCTCCCGTGATCAGTTCACGATCTATGAGGGGACCATGAACCTCGTTCAGGCGATGTACCTGAACAATGCCGAGAAGCCCTTTGATGATGTCCGTGTGCGGCAGGCGCTGTGCTACGCGATCGACCCGCAGCAGATCATGGATTTCGTCTCTGACGGAGCGGGTACGGAGCTGGGCAGCAGCATGTTTCCTGCCTTTACCAAGTACTATCTGGAGGAACTCAACCACACCTACGATCAGGATCTGGATAAGGCCCGGGAACTCCTGACAGAGGCCGGTTATCCGGATGGTTTCTCTTTCATGCTGACTGTGCCCAGCAACTATACACAGCATGTGGATACGGCACAGGTGCTGAAGGAGCAGCTGGCCAAGATCGGTGTGGATGCACAGATCCAGGGGATTGAATGGAACAGCTGGCTGTCGGATGTATATTCGGGACGCAAGTTCCAGGCGACGGTGGTCGGTGTGGATGCGGCGAACCTGACGCCATCCGCTCTGCTGTCGCGATTTGTGTCTGATGCCGGCAACAATTTCTGCAATTACAGCAATCCGGCGTATGATGAGGCTTATGCCAAGGCCTATGAGGCGACGAACGATGCGGACAGAACGCATTATATCAAGGAATGCGAGCGGATTCTGTCAGAGACCGCTGCCAATGTCTATATCCAGGATCTGCCGGAGTTTGTTGCACTGAATAAGAAGTATACGGGTTATACCTTCTATCCGCTCTACGTACAGGATATTGCAAAGCTCCGTCCTGCTGCGCAGTAATCAGTGAGGTTGTTGTGCGCGGGATTCTTCGTAAGCTGGCCGGTGCGGTTCTGACACTTCTGGCGGTGACGCTGCTGGTGTTTCTGGCATTTCGTCTGATCCCCGGGGATCCGGTGACGGCGCTCCTGGGGACAGAGATCACCCCGGAGAGGGCGGCGCAGCTGCGCGCAGAGATGGGACTGGATGACCCGCTCCTTGTGCAGTATGGCCGGTGGGTGATACATGCACTGGGTGGAGACCTTGGGACGAGCTACAGCTATTCCATGCCGGTTTCCTCCATGCTGGCAGGCAAGCTCCCCATTACGCTGACCATGTCGCTGATGGCATTTGTGCTGAGCATTGCGCTGGCGATTCCGCTGGGGATCCTGGCAGCCAAGCATGAAGGCCGGATCTTTGACCGTGTGCTGCTTGCGCTGTGTCAGGTGATCATGGCGATTCCGCCGTTTTTTTCCGGGATCCTTCTGACCTATATCTTTGGTATCGTGCTGCGGTGGTTCACACCGGGCGGTTTTATCTCCTATGAGAGAGATATGGTGGGTTTTCTGCGGTATTTGATCCTGCCGGCCGTGGCGATTGCGCTGCCCAAGGCGGCGATGGCGGCGAAGCTCCTGCGGGATTCTGTCATAGAGGAGGCCGGCAAGGATTATGTACGGACGGCCTACAGCCGCGGTAACGCCACCATGGAGGTGATGTACCGGCATGTGCTGCGCAACGCGATCCTGCCGGTGGTGACCTTTCTCGGGATGGCGCTGGCGGATATGGTGGCCGGCTCCATTGTGGTGGAGCAGGTATTCGGTATTCCGGGGATCAGCAGGATCCTGCTGACCTCCATCAGCAACCGGGATTATCCGGTGGTGGAGGCCATCATCCTTGGAATCGCCGGACTCGTTGTTGTGGCCAATCTGCTGGTGGATCTGTTATACCGGCTGTTGGATCCACGGCTGAGGGAGGCGTGAGATGAGTCAATTCCTGCGCCGCATGAGAAAGGATCCCTATCTGCTCACCGGGACGATACTGACAGGCTTCATCTGTCTGCTGGTACTGTGGGGCCTGATCTGTTCGCCCTATGATCCGACGGAGATGGATGCCACCGCCAGGCTGGCAGGCGCTTCATCCGCGCATCTGCTGGGGACGGATCATCTGGGGCGGGACGTCCTCTCCCGTATTCTCTATGCCACCCGTGTGACGCTCTGGATTGCACTGGGCACCGTGGGTGTCGGTGCGGGCTGCGGGACGATCCTCGGCGCACTGACCGGATATTACGGAGGCCTGCTGGATGAGACACTGATGCGGATCATCGACGTGCTGTTTGCTTTTCCCAGTATTTTGCTGGCTCTGGTATTTGTCAGTCTCTTTGGCACCGGGACATCGCAGGTGGTGCTGGCGCTGGGGATCGCGTTTATTCCAAGCTTTGCAAGGGTGGTCCGTGGCGAGTTCCTGCGCTGTCTTGTCCAGCCCTATGTGGAGGTGGCGCGTCTTCAGGGTGTGAAGCATATGCGCATCATCTTTGTCCATATCCTGCCGAACATCCTGCCGATGCTGTTCTCCTCGATTCTGATTGGTTTTAACAACGCGGTGCTGGCGGAGGCAGGGCTTTCTTTCCTGGGCATCGGTTCCCAGCCGCCGTATTCGAGTCTGGGACGGATGCTGTCGGAGTCTCAGGCATATCTGTTCAACCGTCCGGGGATGGTGCTGGCGGTGGGCTTTGTGATTGTTGTGATGAATCTGGGGTTTGCTTTTCTCGGAGAGGGGATCAAGCGATGGGCGAAATGAGGGACGATCTCATCCTCCGGGTGGAGGATCTGACCATCGAATTCCATGATCACGACCGGCCGGAGTGCGTGGTGGAGGGCTTCAATCTGGAGCTTGCGCGCGGGGAGATCGTGGGGATCGTCGGGGAGTCCGGGTCAGGCAAGAGCATGAGCGCGCTGGCCATCGCAGGACTCCTGAAGCGTCATGCCATGACCCGATCCGGCAGAATTCTCTTCCAGGGTGTGGACCTGCTGACCTGTTCCCGGTCACAGCTGCGCAGCTATCAGGGAGATGAGATCTCCATTGTTTTCCAGGAACCGCAGACCTCCCTGAATCCTGTGCATCGAATCGGTGAACAGGTGGAGGAGAGTCTGCGCATCCATCATCCGGAGGTCACGGCACAGGAGCGGCGTGAGCGTGCATTGAAACTGATGGAACAGGTGGGACTGCGGGAGCCGGAGCGCGTCTACCGGAGCTATCCGCATGAGCTGTCCGGCGGAATGCGGCAGCGTGTGATGATCGCTGCGGCGATGATCGGGTCCCCCCAGATCCTGATCGCGGATGAGCCCACGACGGCACTGGATGTGACTGTACAGGCGCAGATCATCGAGCTGCTGCGGAATATCAACCGCAGAGAGGGCACGGCCATTCTGTTCATCTCCCATGATCTCTCGCTGGTACGCTCGCTGGCCGGTCGTGTACTGGTGATGCAGGATGGACATGTGGTGGAGGAGGGGGCTTCGGAGGAAGTGTTCGCACATCCTCGTCATCCCTATACGAAACGGCTGATTGCCGCGATTCCGGTGGTGGAGTTATGAGCGAAGAGATGCTGCGGCTGCATGAGCTGAATGTCTGGTACCGGACCTATGGAGAGGGACTGGGAAGGAGGAGAAGACGTCAGGTACTGTTTGATGTCTCGATGGAGATGCGCAAGGGAGAGATCCTCGGTCTCGCCGGTGAGTCCGGCTGTGGGAAATCCACCCTGGCCCGTACCATCATGGGGACACACCGTCTGTATGAGGGAGAGCGCTTCTGTGCGGATCCGCATCCGCAGATGGTGTTCCAGGATCCTTTCTCCTCCCTGAATCCGGCCAAAACCATCGGCTGGCTCCTGGAGGAGCCGTTGCGGGTGGATCCGACGAGAGATTACACCCCGCAGGAGCGTCATGACCGGGCACGGGAGATGATGGCGCAGATAGGGCTGACAGAGTCGCTCATGGACAGGCGTCCGGCGGAGCTGTCCGGCGGGCAGAGGCAGCGGGTCTGTATCGGGGCTGCGCTGATGTGCGCACCGGGACTTTTGGTGGCGGACGAGCCGGTGTCTGCGCTGGATGTGACGATTCAGGCCCAGATTCTGGAGCTGTTAAAGACACTCCATCAGGAGATGAATCTCTCCATACTGTTCATCTCCCATGATCTGCGTGTGATCTACAATTTCTGTGATCGCGTGCTGATCCTGCAGGAGGGGCGCATTGTGGAGGCCGGCCCCTGTGGACAGGTCTACAGGGATCCTCAGGCCGAATATACGAAGAAGCTGCTTGTGGCCAGCGGGATACGGACATGAAGGCGGCGCTTTTTCCGGATGCAAGAGTGAGTTCGGCGTATGCGCTGCCGTATGAGAAGCTGGCAGCGGCGGGTTATCGTGGGGTGATCTACGATATTGACAATACACTGGTTCCCCATAATGCCCCTGCCGATGACCGGGCCAGGGCGCTGTTTGAAAGACTCCATGCGGCAGGACTGGTGACCTGCCTGACCTCCAACAATAAGGAACCGCGGGTGCAGTCCTTTGCCGAAGCGGTTCAGAGTGATCATTATGTCTACAAGGCGGGGAAACCTGGGAAACGCGGGTACCTGCAGGCCATGTCTCTGATGGGCACCACGCCGGAGACCACGCTGCTCATCGGGGATCAGATCTTTACGGATGTGTGGGGGGCGAACCGGTTGGGGATCGCAACCATTCTGGTGCGCAAGATCCACCCCAGAGAGGAGATCCAGATCGTACTGAAGCGGATGCTGGAGTTCTTCATCCTGGTGGCCTGGCGCATTGTGCTCTGGTTCCGCGGGGAGCAGGAAACGGCATGGCTGGTCAGACGGATAGGAGAAAAGAATGAACCAGACAACGGGTGAAACACGTACCTGTGGCCTGATCGGCCATCCGGTGGCGCATACGCTCTCACCGCTGATCCACAATACGCTGGCGGCTGAGACCGACATGGATCTGGTCTACGTCCCCTTTGATGTGGAGAGCACGGAGGCGCTGCATGCAGCTGTGGAGGGCGCCGCGGCGCTGGGGGTCGCCGGGCTCAATGTCACGGTCCCATATAAACGAGATGTGATGCGGGATCTGCGGGAGATTGATCCTGCGGCGAAGCGGATTGGCGCGGTGAATACGCTGGTGCCGATGTCGGAGGGCGGTTTTAAGGGTTATAATACGGACCTGGACGGTCTCTACCGCGCGCTGACCGCCTCCGGCGCATCGATCGAGGGGGATTCCGTGCTGATACTGGGTGCGGGCGGCGTGGCGAGACCGGCCGCCTTCCTCTGCGCAGACAGGGGGGCCAGAGAGATCTTCATTCTGAACCGGACACTCGTCCGGGCGGAGGAGCTGGCCGATGAGGTGAATGAGGCAGCGGGTAGGCGGGTGGCATACGGGATGTCACTGGCGGATCACAGGAGCCTGCCGGTGGACCGCAAATACCTTTGCCTCCAGTGCACGTCGGTGGGACTGGATCATGAAAATGAGGCGGTGATCAGCGAGCCTGCCTTCTATCACAGGCTTCACACGGCATTTGATGCGGTATACCGGCCCATGGAGACCCGTTTTCTGCGGCTGGCCCGGGAAGCCGGTGCCAGAACCATCTCCGGTCTGACCATGCTGCTCTATCAGGGGATCCGCGCCTATGAATTGTGGTTTCCCCAGGTGGGGCGCATTCCGGAGGAGCAGGCACAGGTGATCTATGAGGCCTTGCACCGGGCGTGCGAGGGGGAGACCATCATCCTAATCGGCTTCATGGGCAGCGGTAAGACGACCGTGGCAGGCCTGTTATCCGAGCATCTTGGACTGCCGATGCGGGATACGGATGATATGATCGTGCGGGAACAGGGAATGTCGGTGAAGGAGATCTTCGAACGGTTCGGAGAGGAGGCATTCCGGGAGATGGAGACGGAGTGCGTCCGCAAGCTGACGGAGCATGGTATGGCCTCCGTTCTTTCCGTGGGAGGTGGCCTGCCGATGCGGCCCGAGAACCGGGTGCTGTTACACAGGCTGGGCAAGGTGTTCTATCTGAGGACATCTCCGCAGGAGGTGTACAACAGACTGCAGGGTGATGCGTCCAGGCCGTTGCTGGCCGGCGCGAACCCCATGGACAGGATAGAGACACTGCAGAGGGAGAGAGAGGAGCAGTACCTGGAGGCGGCGGATTTCGTGATTGATACGGACGGCTGCACACCGGAGGAGGTTATGGCGCTTATTCTGCGCATGCAGAGAGGAGAGGAACAGTGAAAATACTGGTGATGAATGGTCCGAACCTGAATTTCCTGGGGATCCGTGAGCGGGGCATATACGGGGAACAGGATTATACGGCATTGGTTCGGATGATCGAGACACATGCGCAGGAGCTGGGGGATACTGTGGAGGTATGGCAGTCCAACCATGAGGGCGCGATGATCGACCGGCTGCAGGCGGCCTACGCGGATGGCACGGAGGGGATTGTCATCAATCCGGGTGCCTATACGCACTACAGCTATGCGATCCATGATGCGCTCAAGAGCCTGGAGGGGATTCCGAAGGTGGAGATCCATATCTCGGATATCGACAGCAGAGAGTCCTTCCGCCGGGTGTCTGTGACAGCGCCGGCCTGTGATCATCAGATCAAGGGACAGGGGTTAAAAGGGTATCTCATGGCCATGGATCTGCTTCATGAAAAAAAGTAGTTGAAATCATATCGCAGTTACGATAAAATATGGCTGTTGACCTATTGAGAATTAGACGAAGGATCAGGGGGTACCTATGATATCGGCAGGTGATTTCAGGA
>JAFSYF010000172.1 GCA_017443695.1 Butyrivibrio sp. | reverse complement strand
TCTGTCACCGGCGATGACGATGTAGAGCCATTTGTCATGATCCAGCGCACGTGTGTAGGGCGACTGAAAATCCGTGTTGCCCAGCGCGATATCCGTCAACGTATCCCTCAGGGTTGCGAGATACGGCTTGGACTGATCCGCTTTCTCCTTGGCCTTACGGAGCTTGCTGGCCGCCACCAGCTGCATGGCCTTTGTGATCTGCATGGTCGATTCGACGCTCTTAATACGGAGCTTCACGGCCTTCATATTTCCAGCCATCAGGTTCTCCTCACTTCGTGAACTTGTCCGTGTATACGTTCAATGCTTTCTTCAGCTTCTCCTCCGTCTCCTCAGAGAGCGCGCCGCTCTCACGGATATCGCGCATTGCCGCGATACCGTCCGGATCCTGATCGAGGAAGCTGTAGAGTCCCTCTTCGTAACGGCGTACATCCGCTGTCTCCACGCGGCCCAGGATGTTATGTACGACAGCATAGAGGATGGCGATCTGCTTCTCCACGGGTACCGGCTTACTCTTATCCTGCTTCAGCACCTCCCCGATACGCTCACCCTGTGCCAGACGTGCCTTGGTATCCTCGTCCAGATCGGAACCGAACTGTGCGAAACTGGCCAGCTCGCGGTACTGGGAGTACACCAGCTTCAGGGTACCGGCCACCTTCTTCATGGCCTTGATCTGCGCGTTACCACCGACACGGGAGACCGAGATACCGGGGTTGACCGCCGGCATGATGCCGGAGTGGAACAGCTCCGTCTCCAGGAAGATCTGCCCGTCCGTGATCGAGATGACATTCGTCGGAATGTATGCCGAGACATCACCCGCCTGTGTTTCGATGATGGGCAGGGCCGTCAGGGAACCGCCGCCCTTCTCGTTGGACAGCTTGGCCGCACGCTCCAGCAGTCTCGAGTGCAGATAGAAGACATCGCCCGGATAAGCCTCACGCCCCGGGGGTCTGCGGATCAGCAGGGACAGCGCACGGTAGGCCACCGCGTGCTTGGACAGATCATCATAGATCACAAGGACATGCTTGCCCTGGTTCATGAAGAACTCACCCATGGCACAGCCGGTATACGGCGCGATGTACTGCAGCGGACTGGGTTCAGAGGCCGTCGCCGCAACCACGATGGTATACTCCATGGCGCCGGCGTTCGCCAGCTCGGTCACCAGCGCGGTAACCGTGGAACGCTTCTGGCCGATGGCGACATAGATACAGATGACGTCCTGGCCCTTCTGGTTCATGATCGTATCCATGGCGATCGTCGTCTTACCGGTCTGACGGTCTCCGATGATGAGCTCACGCTGTCCGCGGCCGATGGGGATCATCGAATCGATGGCCTTGATACCGGTCTGCAGCGGCTCCTTCACGGGCTGGCGGTCGATGATGCCGGGCACCGGGGATTCCACCGGTCTGAACTCCTTCGTCTCAATCGGGCCCGCACCGTCGATGGGCTGGCCGATGGCGTTGACAACCCGCCCGATCATGGCCTCACCCACGGGGACAGACACGACCCTGCCGGTACGCTTCACGGTCTGGCCCTCACTGATGCCGACATCCTCACCGAAGAGCACGGCGGAAACCACTGTCTCCTCCAGGTTCTGCGCCATGCCGAAGGTTCCGTTCTCAAACTCCAACAGCTCACCGGACATACAGTTCAGCAGCCCACTGACCCGCGCAATACCGTCACCAACCGTCAGAACCGTTCCCGTCTCGTTCTGAATGATCGCATTCTGGTAATTCTTGATCTGAGAGCGGATCACCTCAGATATCTTTTCTGGTTTTAACTCCATGGTCTTTCCTTTCTCAAAAGCTCAGCTTACCGCCCCAGGCTCAAAGTACGGTGTCCTCGACCTTCTTCCTCAGCTCCGTGAGCCTCCCCTGTACGGTGCCGTCCAGCTGCCTGCCGGCCAGCTCCACCCTGAGGCCTCCCAACACGCTCTCATCCACACGTGTCCGGATCTTCACCCGCTTGCCGCTCATCTGCTCCAGTCTGACCCGCAGACGATCCTCTTCCTCGCGGGACAGCGCCACCGCGCTGGTCACAACCGCCTCGGCTATCCCGTGACTCTCATTATAGGATGTCCGATAGTAGCGGATACAGGCCGCATACTCCCGCATCATCCCACGCTCCGTCAGGATCTTGATAAAATTCGACACATACGGATGAACACTGCTTCCGATGGCCTCATCAATCAGACCCAGCCGTTCCCGCTTGGGGATCGAGGGCTCTGACAGCAGCGTAATATACGCCGGATTCTCGGAAAAGATCGCCAAGAGCGTCTCTGACTCTGTCAGAATCCGCTCCTCCAGGCCATCTGCAACGGCCAGCTCATACAGACTACGGCCGTAGATATCTCCTGCATTACTCATGAGGCTGCTCCTACACGCGTGATGAAGTCATCAATCAGTCTGCGGTGGTCGCTCTCGTTGAGCTCCTTCTCCACCACCTTGCCTGCAATATCCATTGCGAGCCCGCCAATCTCATCCTTGGCCTCGTTGATCGCCCTGCGGCGCTCCTGTTCAATATCCGCTGCGGCACGCTTCCGGAGATTGGTCGCCGTCTGCTCAGCCTCCTGCACAAGCTCGTCTGCCTTGGCCTGTGCTTCCCTCTGGGCATCCGATATGATACGGGCAGCCTCCTGGTGCGCGTCAGCCAGGCTGGTCTCATACTGATCCTTCAGCTGATCCGCCTGTGCGCGGGACTCTCTGGCCTCCCGGATCTCCTTGTCTGCCAGTGCCTTGCGTTTCTCCAGGATCTCCCCGATCGGTTTGAACAGGAACCGCTTGATCAGATACATCTGGATAAACAGATTACAGATCTGAGCGATGAAGGTCCACGGAACGATGGTCACCAAATCCTGTGTTCCCATAAGTTTCTCCTTACTGGAGGTAGTTCATGAACATACCCGGTGCAACAAAGATCAGGAGCAGTCCGGTAACGAAACCATAGATACCGGTCGTCTCAGCAACAGCGCAGCCCAGCAGCATCGTGCTTGTGACATCGCCCTTGCACTCCGGCTGGCGGCCGATGGCTTCCAGTGCCTTGGAAACAGCAGTACCTTCACCGATACCAGGGCCGATACCTGCGATCAGTGCAGCACCCGCGCCGATGGCACAGCCACCCAGTGCGATACCTCTTGCCAGCAGTTGATAGTCACCCATGTTTTTATCCTCCTTGTTTGTTAAAATTATCCTTGGTTAAATTATTCCTCGGCCGCGTTTGCAATATACATGATCGTCAGCATTGAGAAGATGAACGCCTGCATGCAGCCGGAGAACCAGTCAAAATAAACACCGGTTACAGCCGGAACACCCACGGCCAGGATCGGAATCTTCGACAGGAAATCACCCACCGCGCCGGGAAGCAGTCCGAACAGCGCCCCGCTGGCCAGTGCCAGCGCCGCATAGATCAGCCCGTCGATGACAACACCCGAGAGGATGTTCCCGAAGTGACGGCAAGCCATACTGACCGGTGTTGCCAGCTCTGACAGGATGTTGAAGGGCGTCAGCACTGCAATGGGCTGCGTGAAGCTCTTGAGGTAACCGCCGATGCCCCCTGCCTTGATTTTGGTTGAAGTAATCATGATGAAGACGACGATCGCCCATGCCGCTTCTGTGGAGAGGTCTGCCGTCGGGCTCCTGAGCCCGATCAGACTGATCAGGTTGGAGATCACGCTGGTGGCAAACAGCGCCGCCACAAAGGGAATCAGCTTGTCAAACCTGGTGCCGCCGGTATTACTGCGGACGAAATTGTTGGCGGTCTCAACGAGCATCTCAGCGAACGCCTGACGCTTCGAGATATTCTCAATCCGGAGATTCCTCGTAAGGACGATACAGGTAATGGTGATGATCGCCATAACGATCCATGACACAACCAGTGTCTCTGTGATGGGGAAATCCCCGAGAAACGGAATGCCTGTGGGGATGCGCGCAAAGATCCGTGCGCCGGTAACCTCAAAATCCATAAATCCCTACTCCTCCTTCTGTTTGGTGAGTGCATCCCTGGTACCGCGCAGCTTGATGGCGATACTGGGAAGGAACAGCGGAACGATCCCGGATACCAGGTTCACCGCCGGTGCGACGATGGCGATGACCACCCACGCCAGCTGCAACAGCAGCCTGTACCGCAGACTGACCGCCATGGTCTTCCGTGCACGGTCCTCCTGTGCGGGATCCATCGCGGAGATCTTCTGCACCGTGATGCCCATCCACAGAAAATTGCCGGTAGCAACCAGGAAACCGCCGGCCGCACCCAGAAACACCGTCACATCAAAGGGTGCCCACTCCGGAAAGACCCGGTGCAGGATGCCGAAGATCACCAGCATCACACCGATACCGATCAATGTGGAGACGGCGATGAACCGTGTCTCCTTCCTGACTGCCGGCTGCAGCTTCATACGTCCTTCACAGATGGCGGCTCACGGAGATCTCTCCGCGGCGTCTGCCTGCGTTTTCTCCCCGGTGCCTCTCCTGCCTGCGGACCACGGAACGGTATACGCCGTACGCCGTGGAAAAACTTCCGCCCAGTCCCAGGACGAAACCTGCCAGGTAGATCCAGGGGCCCACACCGGTATGATTCACCAGCAGATAACAGCCGCCCAGACATAACAAAAGCGGCATCAGGAGTGATAACCCCAACTGCCCGATCAGGGCGATGCCGTTCAGCAGTTTTGTCGTCCCACGTATGTCCAGATTCATAAATCTATCATACTCTTTTCTATGCCAAATGCAAGAGTGAAGTGGCAAGCGCAAAGTAAGCCAGAAGCGAGAGCGCATCCACGATGGTCGTAATCATGGGGCTCGCCATCACCGCCGGGTCGAAACCCGCCCGCTTGGCCAGCATCGGCAGAAGACACCCCACTGTCTTGGCCACCAGCACCACAATCACCAGCGTCAGACATATCACCGCCGCCACCGGCAGCGCCAGCCGGTCAAGCAGCAGAAGTTTGACGAAATTGACGGCGGACAGGGTGACTCCGCAGACTGCGGCCACACGGATCTCCTTCCACAGCGCGGACAGCAGATCCGAGAACTCCACCTCCCCCAGGGAGAGACCACGGATGATGGAAACCGACGCCTGTGATCCCGCATTACCCCCGGTGTCCATCAGCATGGGGATGTACGCCGTCAGCACCACATAGGTTGCCAGCGCGTCTTCAAAGGAACGGATGATGGCACCGGTGAAGGTTGCGCTGATCATCAGCAGTAACAGCCATGGAATCCTCGTCCGGTAGGTTTCGAAGACTCCGGTCCGCAGGTAGGGCTTGTCCGTCGGCAGGATAGCGGCCATCTTCTCGATATCCTCTGTGGTTTCCTCTTCCAGGATGTCCAGGACATCGTCGATAGTAATGATCCCGACCATCCGGGTCTCATTGTCCACCACGGGCATGGCAGTGAAATCATATTTCTGAAACAGGCGGGCAGCCTCCTCCTGGTCCGTCATGGTGCCGATGGAGATGACGTTCGTATTCATGATCTCGCCGATGATCTGCTCCGGCTTCATGATCAGGAGATACCGGAGGGCCACGGTGCCCACCAGCACCCGCTCTCCCGTCACCACATAACAGATGTTGACAGTCTCCGAATCCAGACCGATCCGGCGGATCCGGTCGATGGCCTCCGCGACGGTCATCCCCTCCTTGAGGTCGACATACTCGGTGGTCATGATGGAACCGGCGGAATCCTCGGGATAGCGCAGCAGATGGTTAATGTCCGCACGGGTCTCCGGCTGGGCATTGGACAGGATGCGCCGCACCACATTCGCCGGCATCTCCTCCAGCAGGTCCGTCGCATCATCGGCCATCAGATTATCGATGATGTTGCCGGCTTCTCTGTCGGACAGGGACTGGATGATATACTGCTGATCCTCGATCTCCAGATTGGCAAAGACGTTCGCCGCCATATCCTTGGGCAGGATGCGGAAGAGCTTCAGAGACTCCTCGTTCTCCATCTCATCCATATAGGCCGCGACGTCCACATGGTTCATCCCGGTCAGCGCCTGACGCAGATCGGTATAGCGTTTTTCAGAAAGGAGTTCCTCTATGATCTCACCAATGGGGCGATCCTCGACATTGTTCATGTTCATGGAACAAACCTCCTTCATCCGAAGCCGGTAATGGCCCGCCATCTGTGACACATCTTATATTTTACTTCATTTTATGCACAGACAGTAGATTTTTTTGCGAGAAATAGCTACAATATAATCCATCTTTTATAATAAGAAAGGGGACAAAGGATCATGAATCAATCCCGTACGCATACCTGCGGAGCGCTGCGGCTGGCCGATGTCGGTGCCGAAGTCACACTCTGCGGGTGGCTGGAGAATCTGAGAGAGGTCAGCAAAAGCCTGGGCTTCGCCGTGCTGCGTGATTTCTACGGTACCACGCAGGTTGTCATCGAGGACGAGGAGATGCTCGCCCGATTTGCACAGATCAACAAAGAATCCACCATCACCGTAACCGGTACTGTCCGTGAACGTTCCAGTAAGAACCCCCGGCAGGCCACCGGCGACATCGAAGTGGTACCCGCTTCCTTCAAGGTACTGGGCGCGAACCGCTACGCTGAGCTGCCTTTTGAAATCAGCCACAGCAGAGAGGCGGACGAGAATACACGGCTTAAATACCGCTTCCTCGACCTGCGCAATCCGGAGATGCGTGACCGCATCGTGCTGCGCTCCAAAGTGGTGGCCGAGATCCGCAGGCGCATGATCGAGCAGGATTTCCTGGAGATCTCCACGCCGATCCTGACCGCATCCTCGCCGGAGGGCGCCCGCGATTATCTGGTTCCCGCCAGAAAGCACCCGGGCAAGTTCTATGCGCTGCCCCAGGCACCGCAGCAGTTCAAACAGCTGCTCATGACCTCCGGCATTGACCGTTACTTCCAGATCGCGCCCTGCTTCCGGGACGAGGATGCCCGGGGCGACCGGACACCCGGCGAGTTCTACCAGCTGGATATGGAGATGGCTTTTGCCAGTCAGGATGACGTACTGGGTGTACTGGAGCAGGTACTGACGCCGGTCATCGAACAGTACGGTCTCTACGGCGACCGGGTCTCTCAGGCGCCTTACCGCCGCATTCCCTACCGTGAGGCCATGGCGCGTTACGGCTCCGACAAGCCGGATCTGCGCATCGGCCTGGAGCTCACCGACGTCACAGAGCTTCTGAAGGATTGCGGTTTCGGGCCCTTTGCGGATGCCTCGATTCAGGCGGTCGTCATCCACGACTTCCGGGAGAGTCGCAAATGGATCGACGCCAGGCTCGCCGAGGTCGAGGTTCAGACCGCGCGGAAGGCCTGCTGGTTCCGCATGGACGAGAACGGAGAGCTGGTGGGCGGCATCGCCAAGTTCGTCCAGGAACGGAAGGATGCCGTGATCTCGGCGCTTGGCCTCACCGCGGACACACTGGTGGTGATGGCCGCCGATGCGAAGACCGCCGTCGCCCAGAAGACGGCCGGTGTGGCGCTCCGCCTCTTCGGCCAGGCCCTGCCGCAGCATTTTGACAAGGAACAGTACGCCATGTGCTGGATCGTGGATTTCCCGATGTATGAGATTGGCGAGGAATCCGGCGAGCTGGAATTCTGCCACAACCCGTTCTCCATGCCCACAGGTGGACTGGAGACACTGCAGGCCGCGGCGGAGGGCCGACTTGATCCGCTCACCATCATGGCCCAGCAGTACGACCTCGTCATCAACGGATACGAATCCGCTTCCGGTGCCGTCCGTAACCACGATCCGCAGATCATGGTGGAGGCCTTCCGGCTGGTACGGCTGACGGAGGAGGACGTGAAGTCCAAGTTCCCGGCCATGTACAACGCCTTCTGCTACGGCGCTCCGCCGCATGCCGGTGCCGCGCCCGGCATCGACAGACTCATCATGCTGCTGGCCGGAGAGGACTCCATCCGCGAGATCATCCCGTTCCCGATGAACAAGAACGCCCAGGATGTCATGATGGGGGCACCGAGCACCGTGACAGAGAGACAGCTGGAGGAACTGCACCTTCGCATCCACACGGAGGAGTAGCCGTTCAGCTCTGGGAGCATCCCACGAACGGTTCGCGAGCTTGCGTCAGCGCGAGCAGGCCGTCTGTAGGATGCTCCCGGAGCCCGAATGGCATGATTATTGGTATGAAAAAGGGGGAAAACAACATGAAACACATTCATCACACATGGCGCGTGCTTGCCGCCGCGCTCATCCTGTCACTGACAACAACCCTGTGTCTGCCCGGCGGCATGGCATCCGCCAGGACACAGTTCAGTTCGGTCACTGTTGGTGTCCAGGCCCGCACCAAATTAAAGGGCAGCACCAACGAGGAGAAGATCTTTAATTTCCTTCGGGACAAGCTGGATTTCAACAATGCCGCCGCCTGCGGCGTACTGGCCAACATCAGCCAGGAATCCTCCTTCCGTCCGGACGCACTGGGTGACAACGGCACGAGCTTCGGCATCTGCCAGTGGCACAATACCCGCTGGTCGAAGCTGGAGAGCTGGTGCGATGCCAACGACTACGACAGTGAGACACTGGAGGGCCAGCTGTATTTTATGAAATATGAGCTGGAGAATACCTACCGGACAACCCTGAACAAGATGCAGAACGCCTCCAACAGCAAGGCCGGTGCCTATCAGGCCGCCTATGACTGGTGCGTCACCTTCGAGATCCCCGCCAACAAGGAGTCCAAGGGCAAGGCGCGCGGGAAGCTGGCCAAGAAAACCTACTGGCCGAAGTATAAGAAATATAAGAGCGGCTCCTCTTCCTCCTCCGACGACGACCTGACCAAAGGCGCCACCTACCAGGTGGACGAGGGCCTCTACCGTTATCTGGGCAGTAAAAAAGTCGCCCTTGCAGGAATCACCGGCAATGCCTCCGGCTCCTCCTCTCAGACGACCGATAACACCTCAGGTGACGGCTATACCATCATTGACGGTATCCTGGTTGTCAACGCCCCACGTGCTGCCTCCTATGGTGGCTTCGACCTGGCCATCCCGCAGACGGTACTGATCTACGGCACGGAATGTAAGGTGACCGCCATCGATGCAAGCGCACTGGAAGACGAATCCAGCCTGGTCTCCGTCACGATTCCGAAGACCGTTACCAGCATCGGCAAGCGCGCCTTCGCCGGCTGCTCCAGTCTGGATGAGGTCACCTTCCTCTGCACCAGTGCCCCGTCCATCGGCAAGAAAGCCTTCAGCGGCGTGGACAGCGACATCCTCTTCCGTGTCACGTCCTCTGCACAGCAGTCACTGAAGAAAGCGCTGCAGTCTGTCGCCCCCAAGGGCGCCACCTACCTGGTGATCGACTAAATAGGCAAGACCCTTCAGAAAATCTCTGCGGCAGCGTCCTCAACGGCGTCTGCCGCTTTTTCGTAGGCATCCAGAATACTCTGCTGTAAAACCTGTCTCATCTGGGAATTGATCGGGTGCGCGATGTCGCGGTACTCCCCGTCCACTGATTTCTTGCTCGGCATGGCGATGAAGAGGCCCTTGTCCCCCTCAATCACCTTGATGTCATGTACAACGAACTCCTCATCGAATGTCACCGAAACAATGGCACGCATCTTGCCCTGCCTGGCGACCTTCCTGACCCGAACATCTGTGATCTTCATAGCACGTCCCCCCTATTCACACAATAGCGGCCCACACCTCTTACGATGCGCTTGTTACTTCGTGCACCACGTCTGCCTGAACTGGAAGTCATTGCACTATTTGATTGGATAAATGATATCCTTTAGCAAATTGTTATATCACATACCTCTCATTACTTTCAACAATTATTTTTATGTCATTTGGTTCGCCCTTATAGTAGGAATTGGCCTGAATCGTGCCATGGCTTTCAACAATACAGTTTTCTACATGTGTATTGTCTCCGATATAGACATCATTCAGGATAATGGAATTCTTGATGTAGCAGTTGTTGCCGATGAACGCCCCCTTGAACACGAGGCTGTCCTCCACGGTGCCGTTGACGATGCAGCCGCTGGCGACCAGCGAGTTGCTCACCCTGACACCCACATTGTATTTGGCCGGCGGCAGGTCTACCACCTTGGTGTAGATCCCCGGATACTCGCGGAAGAAGTAATTCCGGACCTCCGGCTTCAGGAAGTCCATATTCGTCCTGTAGTAATCCTCCACCGATGCGATATTGTTCCAATAGCTCTTAATCTTGTAGCCGAAGATCCGCTTTGCGTCCTTGAACCGCACAAGGATATCCCGGACGAAATCATACCGGTCCTCCGCCTGCGCACGCTCGATCAGCTCGATGAGCTGGCGTCTCCGTATCACATATACCCCGCAGGAGATGGTATTGGAGTGCGCCACCACCGGCTTCTCCTCAAAGTCCTCAATCCGGCTCTCTTCGTTCATCCGGATGGTGCCGAACCGCTCCGTATCCACGCTGGCCGGCATATCCTTGCACACCACCGTGATATCGGCCTGCTTGTCAATGTGATACTCCAGGAGCTTGCCATAGTCCATCTTATATACGCAGTCTCCGGAGGTGATGATCACATACGGTTCATGGCATCCCTTCAGGAAATCGAGGTTCTGCGCGATGGCATCCGCGGTCCCGCGGTACCAGATATTGCCGCCCGCCTTGGCCGCCGGCGTAAACACGAAGAGTCCACCCTGCTTACGGCCGAAATCCCACCATTTGGAGGAGGCCAGATGCGTGTTGAGGCTCCCTGCGTTGTACTGTGTGAATACCGCCACCGTCTGGATGTGGGAATTGGTCATGTTGCTCAGCGCAAAGTCGATACTGCGGTAGAAGCCCGCCACCGGCATCGCGCATACCGCCCGTTTCCGGGACAGCTCCCGCATCCGGTTACTGCCGCCACCCGCCAGGATGATACCGATCGCTCTCATTCTCTCTCTCCCGCCTTATCCAAGGTCCGACCACTCGCCAGCTCGCCGCCGGGATAGTCCTCTGCCGTTGTCTCACCGTTGATCATTGTATTCTTGCCGATCCGCACATTCGACGGAATGACACTCCGCTCACCGACGGTCACCAGACCATCACGGTAGATCCCGGGCTTCGTCTCATTCTCCGCCTCTCCGAAGGCGCCGAGGATCACATCGTCGCCGATCACCGTATTCTCCGCCACAATGGCTTTCTCCAGCCGGCAGTTCTCCCCGATCACGGCTCCGTTCATGAGGATCGACTCGTTCACCACACTGCCCTTACCGATCCGCACCCCACTGCCGATCACGGAACTCCTGACCTCTCCGCAGATCTCACTGCCGTCGCCGATGATACTGCGCTCAACGGAGGACTCCGGCGCAAAGAACTGCGGTGGCTGGATATCGCTGGAAGTGTAGATCTTCCAGTACTCCTCATAGAGATTGAATTCCGGCACAATATCGATGAGCTCCATATTGGCCTCCCAGTAGGAGGTCAGCGTACCGACATCCTTCCAGTAGCCATTGAACTCATAGGCATACAGGCTGCGTCCCTGCTCCTTGCAGTATGGAATCACATGCTTGCCGAAATCCAGTCCCGGCTGATCCCTGTTTGTCACCAGCGCCTCACGCAGTGTCTCCCAGGAGAAAATGTAGATACCCATGGAGGCCAGATTCGACCTGGGCTTCTCCGGTTTCTCCTCGAAGTCGATGATCCGCCTGCTGTCGTCCGTAATCATGATCCCGAACCGGCTGGCCTCCTCCATCGGCACCGGCATAACGGCGATCGTCACATCCGCCCCGCTGCCCTTGTGGAAATCCAGCATGGTCTCATAATCCATCTTGTAGATGTGGTCCCCGGACAGGATCAGCACATAATCCGGATGATAACTCTCCATGTATTCCAGGTTCTGGTAGATGGCGTTGGCCGTCCCCGTGTACCACTCGCTGCCCACATTCTTCTCATAGGGCGGCAGGATGGAGACTCCGCCGATATTTCGGTCCAGATCCCACGGGATCCCGATCCCGATATGGGCATTGAGCCGCAGCGGACGGTACTGTGTCAGTACACCCACCGTGTCCACACCGGAATTAATGCAGTTGGAAAGAGGAAAGTCTATGATACGGTATTTGCCACCGAACGAAACCGCCGGCTTTGCCATTCTGGATGTCAGCACACCGAGTCGACTTCCCTGCCCTCCAGCCAAAAGCATGGCGATCATTTCTTTCTTAATCATCGTGTCACCTCATGAACGGATAGTTAAGTACATTTAGTATATCACAGGGGCGGATAGAATGGAAGTATTTTATAAATTCGCGAAGCCGGATGAATCGTTTTTTGTGCTATTTTACCAATTTTGGCAGATTGCTTTCGGTATGGTAAAATGTTTTATTATGAACAAATACCACAAGCAGTTTTAATTCGGTAGAGGAGAGGAAAACATGGCTTCGCAACAACACTATTACTTCATCGGTATCGGCGGGATCTCCATGAGCGGGCTGGCGCAGTTGCTGCACTCCCGCGGGTATCTCATCTCCGGCTCGGATGCCAGTGCTTCCGCACAGACCGAAGCGCTGGAAGAGGCCGGCATCCATGTCATGATCGGTCAGCAGGCACAAAACCTGACGGACGCCGCGCAGACGGCGCCCATCGATGCCGTCATCTACACCGCCGCCATCCACCCGGACAATCCCGAGTACGCGGAGGCCACTCAGCTGGGACTGCGGATGATGTCCAGGGCCGAGCTCATGGGCGAGATTATGACCGGCTATCACCTGCCGGTGGCGGTGGCCGGCACCCACGGCAAATCCACTACGACCTCCATGCTGTCCCACCTGCTGCTCGCCGCGGATGCGGATCCCACCCTCTCCATCGGCGCCGTGCTGCCCGCCATTCAGAGCAACATACGCATCGGCCACTCCGACGTGTTCGTCACCGAGGCCTGCGAGTACACCAACAGCTTCCTCTCCTTCCGTCCCGGCATCGCCATCATCCTGAACGTCGAAGAGGATCACCTGGATTTCTTCAAGGACCTGGCGGACATCCGTAACTCCTTCCGCCGGTTTGCACAGCTCCTTCCCCCCGCCGCCGAGGGCGGCGCCCTCATCATCAACGCGGCCATCCCTGCGCTGGACGAGCTGACGGCGGATCTGCCCTGCCGCATTATCACCTTCCACACCGGTCAGGATACGGCGCCTGACGGGTGTGATTACTATGCGTCAGACATCCGGCTCGACGAGCGGGACTGCGCCTCCTTCTGCCTGAACCGCTGTAATGGCATCGCACCGGATGCGGTGAGACAGCTGCCGGTCACGCTGCATGTTCCCGGTCTGCATAATATCGGCAACGCCATCGCGGCCATCGCCGCCTTTGACCACCTTGCGTCAAACGCAGGAGAGGACGGCACGTTATGCGCAGATCCGGATGCCGCCATCCGGGAGGGCTTTGCCGCCTTCACCGGCGCGAAACGCCGCTTTGAATATAAGGGAGAGGTCTGCGGTGTCACCGTCATAGATGATTATGCCCATCACCCCAGCGAGATCCAGACCGTGCTCAACATTGTCGGCAGACTGTCCTATAGACAGCTGTACCTTGTTTTCCAGCCCCATACCTACACCCGGACCAAATCCCTGTTTGAGGACTTTGCCCGGACGCTCTCCGGCCCCTGGCATGTCATTCTGGCACCGATCTTCGCGGCCCGGGAGACCGATACCCTGGGGATCTCCAGCGACCTCCTGGCAGAGCGGATCTGCGCACTGGGCGGGCATGCCATCAGCTTCTCTTCCTTCGGTGAGATTGAAGAATATCTGTTGGAAAATTGCACGAAGGGAGATCTGTTGATAACCGTAGGGGCAGGAGATGTGTTTAAAATCGGGGAGGACCTCCTGGGTCGATAGCTTGTCCACGATATCCACCTGGCGGACCGTTATCACCCACGGTCCGCATCGTGGATTTCCCCTCCGCTTTTTTGCTGCATTTTCTCTGTTTCATCCACCCTATCCACACTGTCCACATCGCACAGGTCTGTGGTGTGCGACAGATTTTATCGTCGTTTTTCCCATATCCAGTCCACAGGGCTTGTGCTACAATCATCTTCGGGTAGAAACCATCTGAGGTGATAATTACATGATAGGCAGGGTCAAAATCAATCGGGTTGCGGAGGACGATGCCACTTCCGTTTCCAATATATTTATTGACGAATATCTGGCAGAGGCCAACGACGCCCAGATCAAGGTATATCTGTATCTGCTGCGTATGATGAGTACCGGATGCGCCACCAGTGTGGCCGATCTGGCGGATCATTTCAATCATACGGAAAAGGATATCCTGCGGGCGCTCCGGTATTGGGAAAAGAAGCGTCTGCTCGGTCTGGAATATGACGAGACGGGCAGGCTCTCCGGCATCCATATCGAGGAGGTGCGCCATCAAAACGGCAAGGCGGAGCCGCTCTCCATCGCGCCGATGCCGGAGGAGACAGTCGCGCCTGCACCTGTGATACAGACGCCAGCCACCTCCCCGGTGCTCTTCATCGCCGAACAGTACTTCGGCAGGACGCTGAACTCGACGGAGATGGAGACGGTGCTGCGGATCCAGGCGGATCTCCATTTCTCCGAGGATCTGTTGGATTATCTGCTCCAGCACTGCGCCGGCAGACACGTGCAGGATTTCCGTTATGTGGAGCGCGTCGCCTGCGCCTGGGCAGACAAAGGGATCACTACCGTGGAGGCGGCCAAACGTGAGGCCCTGCTGCACGATGCGGACACCCGGGAGATCCTGCGGGCTCTGGGTATCGACACGACACCCACGGATAAGGAGTTGTCCTTCCTCACGCGCTGGCGCCAGGAGTACGGCTTCTCCCAGGAGATCATCCGGGAGGCCTGTGACCGTACGGTGCTGGCTGTCAGCCGCGGCCGCATCCGCTATTGTGACGGCATCCTGCGGCACTGGCACGAGGAGGGGGTCACAAGTCTTGAGGATATCCGCCGTCTGGATGTTGCCCATGCGGAGAGCACGGCACAGCATCCGGCCACCAGGGAGCGCGGCATCCGTATCGACGCCCGCAACCGGTTCGGACAATTCGCCCAGAGCGACAATGACTATGCGGCGCTGGAGCGTCTGGTGATTGAGAACTGATATGGGACTGACCAACGCACAGTACGACGAGATCATGCGGGAGTATGAGCGCCGCCGCCTGAACCACCGGGCCGAGGCGCAGACACGGCATACCCAGATTGTCCGGCAGATTCCGGAGATCGCGGCACTGGAGGAGGAGCGCGCCACCATCAGCGCCGCCCACGCCAGACGTCTCCTGTCCGGTGAGGCCGTGACGGGCGCTTCCCTCCATGAGGCACTCACCGCTCTGTCCGACAGGCGGGCCACCCTGCTTGCGCAGCACGGATACCCGGCAGACTACCTCGACCCCATCGTCGACTGCCCGGACTGTCAGGACACCGGCTACGTGCACGGGGAGAAATGCCACTGCCTCAAACAGCGCATCATCTCCTGCCGCTATGAGCAGGCCGGGATCCAGGGCCTGATGTCTGACGTCTCCTTTGACCGCTTCTCCTGGGACTACTGTGACGGTGCCGATCTGGAGTATCTGAAGACCGCCCGGCGCGCCGCTGATCTGTTCATCGAGGATTTCAGAAGTGGTGAGAAGCATCCGAATCTGCTGTTAACCGGTACCGTCGGCACCGGCAAAACTTTCCTCTCTGTCTGTATCGCGCGGGCTCTTTTAGAGGAAGGTGCTTTTGTGTTATACTTCAGTTCAGTCGGGTTGTTCCAGCTGCTGTCGGAGAACGCCTACGATTACCGCAAGACCGATGCGCTGCGGGAGATCCACGATGATCTGTATGGCTGCGAGCTGCTCGTCATCGATGATCTGGGAACGGAAAAGCTGACCCCGTTCGTCCAGACAGAGTTCTTTGCCTGTATCAACGAGCGACTCCTGCGGGAACGCTCCACGATCATCACGACGAACCACTCACTGGATGAGCTGAACAATCTCTACACCGAACGCTGTCTCTCCCGCATCACCGGCAACTACAAGATCTGCCGGCTGACCGGACCCGATGTCCGGCTGAAGAAGCGGATGGCGGCCAGAAACGCCTGATACCTGCCAGGACCAACACCATGTATGCAGAGAAGAAAGGAGCCTAATCCCATGCCCCGACGTGAAGAAAAACGCAATCTGGAGACGATCCCTGTCGGAACACTGGGCGTCATTCCCCTGGCGAGCTGCCGGGCGCTGGCGGAGAAGGTGGATTATTACCTCGTCAAGTGGCGCAAGGAGCGGGAGAATGAACACAAGGGGAGCCTGGCCTTCACCGGCTACGAGCGTCCCTCCTATCTGCTGAAGGCGGATGTGCCGCGCTTCGGCAGTGGTGAAGCCAAGGGTGTCATCCGGGAATCCGTGCGTGGTGACGATCTCTATCTGCTGGTGGATGTCTGTAACCACTCTCTGACCTATTCCCTGTTCGGCAAGGACAATCACATGTCGCCGGACGACCACTATCAGGATCTCAAACGCATCATCGCCGCAGTGGGCGGCAAGGCCAGACGCATCACGGTCATCATGCCGTATCTGTATGAGAGCCGGCAGGACAAGCGGTCCTCCAGAGAATCCCTGGACTGTGCGCTGGCGCTGCAGGAGCTGGTGCGGATGGGCGTGGACAATATCATCACTTTTGAAGCCCATGATGCCCGGGTGCAGAATGCCATCCCCCTCAACGGCTTCGAAACCGTACGGACCACCTATCAGTTCATCAAGGCGCTCTTACGACATGTACCGGATCTTCAGATCGATGCGGATCACATGATGGTCATCAGTCCCGATGAGGGTGGTATGAGCCGAGCGATCTACCTGGCCAGCGTCCTGGGGCTGGATGTGGGCATGTTCTATAAACGCCGTGATTACACACGGATCGTCAACGGCCGCAATCCCATCATCTCCCATGAGTTCCTGGGTGGCTCCGTGGAGGGCAAGACCGTCATCATCATCGATGATATGATCTCCTCGGGAGAAAGCATACTGGACGTGGCCCGCGCCCTGAAGGAGCGCAAGGCGGCCCGGATCTATGCCTTCGCCACCTTCGGCCTGTTCACCGGCGGCCTCGGTTCCTTTGACCGCGCCGTAGAGGAGGGCATCCTGGATCTGGTGTTCACCACGAACCTGATCTACCAGTCCCCGGAGCTGCTGTCGAGAGACTGGTACGTCAGTTGCGACATGAGCAAATACATCGCCTACATCATCGATACGCTGAACCACGATGCCTCCATCAGCGATCTGCTGAATCCGGTGGAGCGGATCTCCAGCATCATCGAACGGTACCGGAACGGCGAACTGCAGGATCAGCCTTTATAATTGAGTTGGAAATTAACGCCCACAGGATCCAGGATCCTGTGGGCGATTTTTTCGTATTCATTTCATTCAGACAACGCCCCGGAAGCTGACCTCGAAGTGGAGATGCTGATCCACCGGCAGCAGGAATTCGTCGTGGACAGGCGCACCCCAGCTGTCGTCACCACCGACGCCCATCTGACGCAGACTTGTGCGTACCACGGTGCGCTGGATGGGCGGCAGCTCCTGCGGATGCTGCGCGCTCTCCAGCTCGTCCGGTGTATAGGGGATCGCGGAGAAGTCCATCTCCTCGCCGCCTGCCTCGAAAAGCAGACCTCTGCCCGTACGATCCGTGATCCGGGCCCAGCGCACACCGGTGCGATTGCCGGTCTCCTCTGGGAACAGATAAGGCTCCATGGCATCCCTGGCGGTCGTCTTCCAGATCCCCAGCCTGGCGCCCCGGTTTCTGTCCGAATAGTTCTCCATGGTCCCCTTGCCGTAGTATTCCACCCGGTCATAATCCGCCGGGATTCCGAACAGGAACCCGAACTCCGGCATCGGCGGCAATGTCACCCCCTGTACCGGCTCATAATCCATCGCCGCACATACCCGGCCGTCCGACCTCACATGATAGGAGAGCTCCAGTCTGACCCGGTTGCCCTGTCCCGGCACCGGCAGGAAGACCGGACTCTTGATGGACACACCGTCCACCTCCTCCGTGATCTCCGGATACCCCTTCATCATCTCGGCCATCTCCGCCCAGGCCTCCTTCGGCTCCTTTGACTCATCCAGGAAGGGCCGGCTGTCCTGATAGAGGCTCAGGATCTTCCAGATCCCGTACCGGGCCCCCATACGATTGCCTCTGTCGTTCTCTGTAGGTGCCCGCCAGAAATTGGGCCGCGGGATCGTGTCGATAAACTCCTTCCCCCCATAGCGATAGGAGGCGAGGCCGCCCTTGCCGTAGCTGAACTGCACGGAGAAGCCCTCCCCGTAGACCCCCAGGTTGTAATTGCCCCGGACCACACGCAGTGACCCGTGGGTCGTCGGCACCCGCCGCACCGATACGCGGCGTACGGTCTGTCCCCAGGCCACCTCGTGACCAGCCTTCGCCCAGACCGTATTCTCTTTCAGCCGGAAGGAGACCGTGACCACATACTCTCCTCTCGCCTCCGGGCGCTCCGTCCCGGATGCCGCTTCCACATCCAGCATTTTATCCAGAAGAGCAGCGGGGATCTGACAGGTGCCCTCCGATAACGGCGCCACATCCGTGTCCAGACCTGCCCGATCCACCACCGCCCCGTCTCTCAGGAGCGTGACCACACATTCGTAGGCAGAGGTGGGTGTGAACAGGGCGTAGTTGATCACCCGCAGCGCATCCGTCCCCTCCGGGAATACCACATCAATGGGCTGGTAGTTGTACTTCACCTCCTGGAGCTTGGCATAGGGCTGACGCTCGGCATTGACGATGCCATTACCGCTGAAGCTGTAGTCTGTCGGCCGCTCTCCGGAATCCCCACCGTATTTCAGGATCTCCCTGCCATAACGGTCATGTCCCCGCAGGGCCTGATCCACATAGTCCCAGATGAAGCCGCCCTGATAGCGGGGTTCTCTCTTGGTCAGATCCGTGTACTTGAACATCCCGCCGCAGGAATTGGCCATGGCATGCGTATACTCACAGCAGATGAAGGGCTTGTCCGGATGCTCGGCCAGGAAGTGTTCGATGTCCCATACCTTGGGATACATCTGGCTCTCCATATCACTGGTATCGGGCTTGCGGCGGTCATTGAACAGACCCTCATAGTGCACCAGCCGGTGCCTGTCCAGCGCATGGAACCGCTCACTCATCTCCAGCGGGATCTGTCCGCCGAAAGCCTCGTTGCCGATGGACCAGATCAGGATGGCCGGATGATTCTTGCCCAGCTGGAAGGTGGAATCCACACGGTACATCATCATGGCGCGACAGTCGTCCCTGTCTCCGGGGATCGCCGCCTCGATGGGATAGATTCCCCGCAGGATCGGCTCCCAGGAACCATGGGTTTCCAGATTGTTCTCCGCAATCATGTAGAGGCCGTAGCGGTCCGCCAGCCGGTAGATAAAAGGCGCGTTCTGATAGTGGCTGGTGCGGATGGCATTGATGTTGTGCCGCTTCATATTCAGGATGTCCGCTTCCACCTCCTCATAGCAGGGGACACGGCCCCTGTCACAGGAGAACTCGTGGCGGTTCACGCCGTTGAAGACGATACGCGCCCCGTTGAGCCGCATGATACCGTCCACCATCTCGAAGCGGCGGAAGCCCACCACCTCCTGCAGGGCACAGACCTCTCTCCCGTCCGATGCGGTCACCCACAGCGTCAGGGTATAGAGCTGCGGATTCTCCGCACTCCACAGCTGCGGCTCCTCCACCAGCTCCTGGAAATGCAGATAGGGTCTGGCCGGCAGCTCCCCGGCGAGCACCTCGTTCTCCCTGTACTTCAGCGTATAGTGAAGCGTATAGCCCTCCAGCGCCTCTCCCTCCCTCGGCGGGATCGCCACACCGTCCACAGGCAACTGCGCCGGCAGCACGGCACTCTCATAATGGCCGCCCTGATCTGCGAGCGTAACGGAGCAGGAGAACATGGCTGTCTGCAGATCCTCCGCCGGCAGCGCCTCCACCGCCACATCCGCGATGGACGAGACAGGCTGTGCCTCCAGCCACACCCCGCGGAAGATCCCGCTGAAACGGAAGAAATCCTGATCCTCCATCCAGCTGGAGGAGGTCCATTTCACCACCTGCACGGCCAGCCGGTTCTCCCCCTCCTTCAGATACGGGGTCAGGTCGAAGGCCGAGGGGGTGAAGGAATCCTCACTGTACCCGACATAGGTGCCATTGCACCACAGGGCATAACCGGATTCCACCCCGGCGAAGACCACATGTACCGGCAGGCCCTTCATCCGCTCCGGTACAGTGAACTGCCGCACATAGGAGCCCACAGGGTTACGGTGCTCCGGGATCTCCCCAATCCGGATATCGTCCATCCCATCCCAGGGATACTGGACATTGACATAGGCGGGCGTATCATAGCCCTCCAGCTGGATATGCGCAGGGACACGGATCACCTCCCAGTCCCGGATATCCGTCTCCGGATCACAGAAGTCCATGGGAGCCAGCGCCAGATTCGGCGCATATCGGAAGCTCCACAGACCGGCGAGGGATTCACGGAGGGTGTTGCCCTCCAGTCCCCAGCCCATCGCATCCGCAGCCCTGCCGGGCTCCAACGATATCGACATCTCCTCCCTGCTGCCATAGGCCACCGCATCCGTCCTGGCGGGCATCACCCGTTCCTTGAACCGGGTCGGGTCCGCCAGGATCGCATAATCGAAGCCGTTACCATTTTCCTTGCTCATCCGTATCGCTCCTTTCTCTATATTTTCATTCATGATTTATCTCGGTAAAAATGTAAGGAACCGGTTCCCGCTTTCCGCAAACCGTGCCTGCGAATCTCCACGGCCCAGTTTACCGATGAAGCCACGGGCCGGATCCACGATCACCGTGTTCAGATCATTGAATCCGATCATCAGCAGGCTGGTCCCATCGTTCAGCTGAACCAGCACCGGGATTTCCCGGTCAACATAGTAGAGCATGGCGTCCATCGGACACCCGTCCAGCTCCAGGATGCGCCACGCAGGCAGTGCCTCCTGCAGGAATGCCGCGGGCACAAGCCCCGGATCCGCCGGGATCTCCGGCTGGTCTGCGGTGTCCTCCTCCGTACCGCCAAGCAGCGCCGCCTGCTGCAACATCAGTGACAGACACAGCGCTGTTGCATCCTCCGTCGTCATATCCGGTATGGACTCTGCCGAACGGGTCAGCGCCATGAGTTGATTGGCGCTGCGCAGGTTCCCACGATACCAGATATATGCCCCGCCGGCATCGCAGACCACACCGGGCGCATCATAGGCCGCCCGCACCGCCTCCGCCACATTGGCGTAGACCGATGCCCTGCCGCAATAATCATAAACATACAGCAGTCCCGAAGCCTCCTGCCCGCTTCCTCCCAGTACCTGCTCCCGGCTGCCCTCATACAGCGTCATGTTCGGCGTACGCAGCATCAGCGTACCCGCAGCGGTATTGGATGTCACCCTGATTTCCACGGTCGTACCGCTCGATCCCGTGGCGATGGCCAGCACGCGGCTCTCCTCCTGCTGCTGCCGTACCGTATTGGTGATCTGATCCTCCGGCGCGCTTTCATATAGGGTTCCCGCTTCATTCTGACGGACCCGGGTCAGCCGGATCTGCGCACCGTCCACCTGTGCCCCCATCACCCAGAGTCCCTCCTGCTCATAGCTACCCAGGAGACTCCCGGCATTGTTGACGATCACGATGCGGTACATCGCGCGGATCTCGTTCCCCGTATGATCCGGCAGGATATCGGACCTGCGTACCAGACCGTATACCAGATCCTCTCCCATGAAATCCAGCAGGCGGATCTCCTCGTCCTCCTCCGCCTCGATGCGTTCCGACGAGCCCCGCGCCAGATCCATAATCTGCAGGACGCCCGGATCCTCTCCCTGCCAGGCGATGGTACTGCCGGAAGCAGAGATCCGGTATGCCTCTCCGGATCTGGCCCGGCTCACCACCATGCCGGAGATCACACGCGTCACGTTCAGCTCATCCAGATCCACGGCGCAGACATCGCTCCCCTCCACCGTGTAGAAACGTCCGTCCGCACTCAGATAGGACAGCTTTTCAAAAGAATCCAGCAGAATCTCCGGGGCCTGATCCGTCCGGAGGAAGATCTGTTCCTCCACCGTATTCAATCCGGCGTCATAGGCGTAAACGCAGATCCCCACCTGACCCTCATGTGTGCCGCGGTTCATATAGCCGGCCACGGCGAAAATGACATTTCCCGTATCGCCCACCTGCAGTACCCGCATCTCATGCCGGTTCCAGGTGGTCCGGGGATCCGTCACATCCCCCTCTGTGAAGGACAGCAGACGGGAGATACGACCACCCGCCTGATCCACCGCATACAGACCGCCCGCGCAGGCAAAGGCGAAATACTTCCCGTCAGAGGACTCCACGACGGTCATATCCGGATCGGAAATCGACAGATGAATGGTGCCATATTCATAGTCCTGCTCCGCCGCGGCATACAGATACGCCATCTCCCGCCGGAAATCCAGCAGATACATCCGCTCTGTTGTGTAGCGGGCACGGTAGTATTCATGTACCACATACCATCGGGCCGCGTCCCCGCGTCCGATGCAGATCCGATAGTCGTTCTCAATCGAAGCCGTCTGCGCATGGATGTCATTCACCCGCAGCATCGGATCGGTGTGCTCCGCGATGGGCAGATCCCCCCAGGTCACCTGGAGGAAGCTGGAGTGGATATCCACCCTGGCAAAGGTAGAGTTGTCTCCGGATGCGTTGGACTCCAGATATCTGGTCAGCTCCCCCGCCTCTTCCCGGTGGAAGGTCTTCTCACTGAAATCCGCCACAAAACGCAGCTGCTCGTCCACATGGTACCGCGTATCATCCGAGGTCTGGATCACACGGCAGTAATAGCGCACCGTCCGGGCCGGATTACCGGTTTCCAGCAGGAAGATCAGCATGTACTCCCGGTCCGTCTCAATCAGGTCCTTCATCTGGATGTTGAACCGTTTGTGTGTCCCCCGCCCCGTCAGACCAGAGATCCTCGTATTCTCAATCAGGCTCTCCTCATTGAGCGGCCGCACCTCAAAACGCAGATCCGAATACCGGGCACCGTAGGAATCGATCACGGCAGAGATCCTGCGTGAGGTATCCACCGGCAGGATACACTCCCTGATGGTACCCGGGCGCATCCGATCCGTATAGCCGTGGAGCATATTGATCTCCCGGCCGCCACTGATGAGCGTGATGGTAGGCAGCGTTGCCTCTGTCAGCTCCGCCGTCATATCCACCGACTCCGTGTTGGTCAGCCGTCCGATCACCAGGAGCGAAACGAAAAAGACCAGCGTAAGATATATACCCTTGATGATCCGCTTTCTCATTGACAATCACACTGCGTGTCAGCTACAATCTGTTCATGGAGCACATGCTGCAGAGCCACAACTTAAAGCTCTATCGGAAACGCGTGATCCCGGCTGAGAATCTGCTGTTGGCCGATGATGTTATCGTGCGGCTTACACCGGATCTGCTGATCACTTCCTGGCGCTCCATCCATCCCAAACCCGAATTTTCACACGGCTGTTCCTGCTATTATCTGCAGCGCGGCTATAAAGTCAGCCGGATCTACCGCCCTGACAATTCCCTGCTGCGCTGGTACTGCGATATCGTCGAATACCATGCGGATGATACGGCGAATACGCTGACCGCCCAGGATCTGCTGGCGGATGTGGTGATCTCCCCCGACGGCAACATCCGCGTCCTGGATCTCGATGAGCTGGCGGATGCTGTTGAGCAGCAACTCATCTCCACAGACCAGCTCCTGCATGCACTGCGCTCCCTCCACAGCCTTCTGGGGGAGCTGGAAGCCAATGGCATCGAACGACTGGATGCGCCCTTAGCCGAGCTGCATCTGTAACGCCATCCACCATTTCCCCTTCCTCAATAGAAGATGTGTCCGCCGATCTGCTGCCCCGACAGCCCGGGGATCGGTGTGCGGAAGTACACACAGGTACCCACGTTCGTCATGCCGCTCATGGCTTCATCCGCTGCCCTGTAGCAGCTCTCCGTGGCCTTGCCCTCCGCCAGCGCCAGCGCCAGACGGCCGCTTCCCACCGGTGAGAACTGACCGCTCTGATAGATCACCCCCACCACCGTATCCGGATAAACGGAGGACAGCACCCGGTTGATCACGACGGCACCCACCGCCAGCTTCCCTTCATAGGGCTCTGCCCCCGCCTCACAGTAGATCAGATTGGCCAGGAGATACCGGTCCCCGTCCGCGAAACTCACATCGGAGATACTGCGCCAGGTGGATTTGGCCGCCAGCCGGGACAGCCGGATTTCCTCCTGGATCTTGGCCTCCAGCGCCTTGATCTCCGCATTCTGCGCCTCGATCTGTGCCTCCTTGTCCCGCGCCGACTGCTCATACGCCGCGGCCTGCGCTTCAAAGGCCCGCGCCTGCGCTTCCGCGTCCTGGATGCTGTTCCTGTACCGGTTGATATTGCCGGAGGTCTGGCTCACCATCCCGGAGACCCGCGCCTGCTCGGCCTCCACCTGGATCCGGTAGGCCTCCAGCTCCGCCCGCTCCTGGATCAGCTCCGCCTCTTTTTCTTCGATATAGATGCGGTTCTGCTCATAATTCGTCAGCATCCGCCGGTCATAGGAGGAGATCTGCTCCACGTATTGGCTGTAATTCAGGAACTTGGCGAAGGAGTTGCTCAACAGCAGCTCCATCAGCAGCGCCTCACGTCCCTCATACAGGAACTGGACGCGCTTCTTCATCGATGCGTACTGCTCCCGCTCCTGGATCTTCGCCGCCTCAAGCTCCTCCTGGGTGTTGCTGATCTGGTTGAGTTTATACTCAATCTGATCCTCCAGATCCCGCAGATGCTCACTGACCACCGAGAGCTCGTCGTTGAGCACATCCAGCTGCTGCTCCAGTTCGTTCTTCTGCTGGTTAAGTCCGCGGATGTCCTCCTTCTTGTCGTCCAGATTCTCCCGCGTCTCGTCCAGCTGCTCTCTGGTCTGATTCAGCTCCTGCTTCGTCTGCTCACGTTCCTGTTTCTTTTCTTCCAGCTGCCGCCTCGTCTCCTGCGTCGCCACCACCCGGTCCGCCGGACATACCGCGAACAGGAGCGCACAGATCACAGCCCACAGCCATTTCTTTTTTCCGGCAGCAAGGCTCATATCGTAATTCTGATCTCCCTGCCGCTTGCGCTGTACTGGTAATAGCGTACGCCTGCCGCGTCAAACATCCTCTTGGACGCGCGGGTCATGGGCGTATCCGCGTACTTGTCGCTATCGTAGACCACCGTCCGGATACCGGACTGAATGATGGCCTTGGCACATTCATTGCAGGGAAAAAGCGACACATAGAGCTTGGCACCCACCAGGCTCCCCCCGCGATAATTCAGAATCGCGTTGAGCTCGCTGTGCGTGACATAGGGGTACTTGGTCTCCAGCTCCTCCCCTTCCCTGTCCCAGGGAAACTCGTCATCCGAACAGCCCTTGGGGAACCCGTTGTAGCCCATGGACAGGATGTTGTTGTCCGCGCTGACGATACAGGTTCCCACCTGGGTGTTGGGATCCTTGGAACGCATGGCGGCGAGCTTGGCCACCCCCATGAAATACTCATCCCAGGAAATATAATCCGATCTCTTCATTGTTTACAGCCATTCCCTCATCACTTCGTTCCGAAGATCCGATCCCCTGCGTCGCCCAGACCGGGGACGATATAGCCGTGCTCGTTGAGCCGTTCATCCAGGGCACCTACGGTGATATCCACATCCGGATGTTCCTCCTGCAGCTTCTTCAGTCCCTCAGGCGCCGCGATGATGCATAGGAAATGGATATGCCGGCAGCCGTGATCCTTCAGCATCCCGATGGCAGCCGTCGCACTGCCACCCGTCGCAAGCATCGGATCCACGACGAAGATCTCACGCTCACCCACATCCGGGGGCAGCTTGCAGAAGTATTCCACCGGATTCAGTGTCTCCGGGTCGCGGTACAGGCCAATATGTCCCACCTTGGCTGCCGGGATCAGCGTCAACAGTCCGTCCGCCATCCCAAGGCCCGCCCGGAGGATCGGAACGATACAGAGCTTGCGCCCCCGCAGCTCCTCCACGGTGGTCTTGCAGATGGGAGTCTCGATCTCCACCTTCTGCAACGGCAGATCCCTGGTGGCCTCATACCCGATCAGCATCGTGATCTCACTGATGGTCTGGCGGAAATCCTTGGTTCCGGTCTCCTTGCGGCGGATCATTCCGATCTTGTGGCGGATCAGCGGGTGATCCATGACGACAACTTTGCTCATAGCTTATCCCTCCAATTCTGTAATTTTGCTTATGCGTCTGCTATGCTTCTCCAAACCGGAGAACTCCGTATCCAGGAAAGTATCCACGATCTCAGCGGCAAGCAGCGGTCCGACGAAGCCGCCGCCCAGTGCCAGTACGTTGGCATCGTTGTGTTCACGTGTCAGCCGCGCCGAAGTGACCTCGGAGCAGAGGGCACACCGGATGCCGCGGATCTTGTTAGCGGTGATACTGATCCCGATACCGGTGGTGCAGACAACGATGCCTCTGTCCACCTCCCCCGCGGCCACTGCCCGGGCGACCTTCTCCCCGTAGATCGGATAGTCGCAGGAATTCTTATCATAGGTACCGAAATCCGTCACCTCCTCTCCACGCGCCTTCAGGTGCTCCACCAGGGCGGTCTTCAGGTCGAAACCGCCGTGATCACTGCCGATTGCCACTTTCATCCCTTCGCCTCCGTTTAAACTTTGATCACATGATAACCCGCTGCCTTCAGCAGGCGGTTCATCACCGCAGCGGAGAGCCCGCTTGTCCCGTCTCCCGGCGCCTCCGCACAGATGACCTCGATCCCGGCCTCATCACAGGCCCGCAATGCACCAAAGAGGGTATGTGCCGCTGCTTCCTCGTCCCCCCTGGCCCCGATATTGCACACCAGATCAGCCGCATAACTGTCCGATGTTTCCGCCGATGCCAGAACGCCGGTACGTTTGCCTGCTGCCCGTGCTGTACTGATTGATGTATTGATGTATTGAGACACTGCCATCGGATCACCCATCACGATGGTCAGCGCTCCCTTCGGCGCGTAATGCCGGTATTTCATCCCCGGCGCCTTCGGCCGGACCTCATCCGGCACGCCGGTCTGTTTCTCCAGCGCCGGATCGAGACGGACTCCGGCGATGCCCGGAACTGCGGCCAGCGCCTCCCTCGTCACGTAACCCGGCCGCAGAATCGTCACGATCCCGTCCGCCTCCGTCAGATCCACAATCGTGGACTCCAGTCCGATGGTACTCTGCCCACCATCCAGGATCATCTCCACACGGCCGTCCAGATCCTCCAGACAGTGTGCGGCGGTCGTCGGACTGGGCCTGCCGCTGCGGTTGGCACTCGGTGCAGCGATGAACCCGCCGCCGGCCCGGATCAGCCCCTGCGCGATCCTGTCACTGGGGAACCGTACCGCCACCGTATCGAGTCCACCGGTGGTCTGCCGCGGGATACAGTCATCCGCCCACAGCACCATGGTCAACGGCCCTGGCCAGAAAGCCTCCGCAAGCCGCCATGCCGTCTCCGGGATCCGGCTGGCATCCGCAACCCGCGCCAGATCCTCCCGGCGTGCGATGTGTACGATCAGCGGATTGTCGGAGGGTCGTCCCTTCGCCGCATAGATCCGCCTGGAGGATTCGGCGTTTAAGGCATCGCCGCCCAGACCGTAGACCGTTTCTGTCGGAAATGCCACCAGGCCGCCTGCCCGGATGACCGCCCCCGCCTCTGCCAGAAGCGCCTCCTCCGGTGCATCCGGATCCAGCCGGATCAGCCGCGTCTCAACCGCCATCTCTCACCCCTTAACATAGGGCAGGATCACATCCCAGATATCCGGAGTTTCGTACCCCAGCTCCCAGGCTGCATAGCCGCCGATCCCATAACCGGAGGACACGGACAGCTTGGTTTCTATGGACATCGCATCCTCGTTCCAGATCTGTACCAGTGTTTCCTTCTTGTCCGTATATTCGTAGTAGTTCTGACAGGTCTCCTCGTCCCACTTCTCTGTCAGTCCATGATTCCGGATGAACTCCTGCGCGACAGTCATGGGCAGTGCTTCGCTGGACAGGGAACCGTCCTTGGCCGTACGCCACACCCGTGTATAGAAAGGCAGCGCCAGCACCACCTTGGAGGGCGGCGCCTCCCTCGTCGCCCGGGCAACCCCGTTCTCCACATAGCCGATGGAAGCCACGGATCCCGCCTCCGTGCTGCCTGCATAGTGCTCGTCATACCCCATGATGACGACATAATCCAGCATGATCCCCTGCTCCCGCAGATCATAATAGCTGTTGAAGTCAAAAGGTACCGGATCGTCCACGGAGCAGACCAGCCCGTTCCGCCTGCAGGCCACCGACAGCTCCCGCAGAAACTCCACGTAAGAACTGGCATAGCTGCTCTGGATCTGCTCAAAATCCACGTTGATCCCATCGATCCCCAGTTCCTGTGCCCTGGCGATCAGTGCGCTGATCAGGTTCCTGCGGCTCTCCTCGTGGCTCAGCACGGCCTCCGTACTCACCTCCGCCGCAACCCCGTTGAAATTGTCCACGACGCCCCAGACTTCCAGCCCCATGGCATGGGCACGGGCTGCATAATCCGACGCAGCCACATCCCTGATGGAACCGTCCTCCCCCGCGATCATGAACCAGGTGGGCGCAATCACGTTCATCCCTCTGGTCTGGGAGACATAGCTCTCCAGCGTATCATTGCCTGCCACACCGAAGACGGCATGGAAGCCCATATTGATCCGGTAATCCCTGTGGATCCCCGCATACTCCTCATCTGTTGCCATGGCGGTCCGGGGGGCCTGGGGCACTATATCCGCCAGATCTTTCAGCCGCTTATTCTCAACATAGCCGGTGAACCCACGGCCGGTTGCCACCTTGGTCCAGGTCTCCATCTCCTCGAGGATCGTCACCTGTTCCCCGGCGGCGAGATCCTCCATGATCTCACTCTTGATGCCGCCCCGCAGCCGCAGCTGCGTATTCGCGGTGATGGTGGCCACCGTCTCCTCCGTATACGCCGTCCGCAGATTCACATACGCCGGTTCCTCATAGCTTGCCCACTCAAAATCCACCAGATTGGTGAGGAAGGGCAGTGCGATATAGAGGGTCTCCCCCTCCATCCTGCTGATGGGCACCTCCTCTGTCCCTGACGACCCGTCATCGGCCTGCCACGAATCGGCCCCGATCTCCATCCGCATGATTGCCTGCGGCAGGACATAGCACAGGATCCCGTCCGCCTGACCGTAGTAGAGTCGTTTCGTCAGCAGGGCACACACATCCTCATAGCGCAGGTAATCCACCCCATCGTACCGCCGGGCGCGGACATCCGTGCGCTCTCTGTTCAGAATTACCGGGATCTCTTCTTCACTCTCTGCCCCCAGCCATGCCGCCATGTCTGCCCGTTCCTTGCTGTAGGCATATTTCTCCTGTATGATACGTGCGGCATACACGCCGCCGATGATCAGGATCAACAGGATCACGATGAACACCGGCAGTATTTTCTTCTTCATACATACTCCTTCCAGCTGAATCTATCCTCATATTCTACCATACAGAAAGGCTGCCGTCCATGCTGATTCCTGTGAACGACAGCCTTCCTCGTCTGATGCATGGCGGGTCCCTGCATCCATTTGCCACTACTATGGCTTTTGGGTTAGAACAGTTTTTCTGTGTGATAAAAATGGTTTAGACATAAGCCATTTTCTGAGAGACTATGAGACTTCCCTGCCCGGATCCTTTTTATTTCGTCTTCGTTTGTTTTTCCTGTTCAGGATTAGGTATGCAGCGTACAAAACATCTGGTTCATGTTTCGCTTACGCGTGGATCAACTATGCTCCTATCACCTCCTCTCCGGATCTATGCATCAGCGGTCATCTCATAGGGCCATGATACCCCCCGCCCCATCCGCCCGTCCATTGAAGTTTCGGTGAAGAAATTCTTCATCTGTACTTAAGTTGCAGTCTTACGGTTCATTTGGTATAATATTTTGTTTGATTGATTAACAGATATTATTGTTGTATTTCGGAAGAACAGGAGGAGGAACAAGCCATGGCGTATCAGATCGGTCTCATCGGCGGCGGCAACATGGGCAGTGCCATGTTGAACGGCATCATCCAGGGCGGTGTGTGTCCCGCATCGGACATCATCGTGGCAGAGAAGCGTGAACAGGCCCGTACCGCACTGTCGGATCGGTTCGGCATCCATGTGACCCCATCTGCCCAGGATGCGGCCGCGGCACAGATCGTCATCCTGGCCGTCAAACCGGCACAGCTGACGGACGCTCTGGCTGAGATCCGCGACCAGATCGGCCCCGATCAGATCGTTGTCTCCATCGTCGCCGGCCAGAGCATCCAGACCATTGAGGATGGCCTGGTGTCCATCAAGACCGTCGGCAAGCTCAAGGTCGTCCGCGTCATGCCCAACACGCCGGCCCTCACAGGCAGTGGCATGAGTGCACTGTCACCCAACGCCGCACTGACCCCGGAGGACACCGACCGCATTCTCGCCATTTTCAACAGCTTCGGACGCGCTGCGCTGATCCCCGAGTCACAGATGGATATCGTCACCGGGCTCTCTGGTTCCTCACCGGCCTTCATTTATATGCTGATCGAGGCCATGGCCGACGCTGCGGTGGCACAGGGCTTCCCCAGGGATCTGTCCTATGAGTTCGCCGCACAGACCGTCATGGGCTCCGCCCGGATGGTGCTGGAGACCGGTGAACACCCCGGCAGGCTCAAGGATGCCGTATGTTCCCCCGGCGGAACGACCATCGCAGGCGTCCTGGCACTGGAGGAGACAGGCTTCAGGGCCTCCATCGCCGCAGGTATTACCGCCGCCATCGAACGGTCCCGGGAACTCGGCTGATCATTCGTTATGATCCACGGCAACGATTCCGCGGGTCACAGGGCAGGCAAATCATCATCAGATATAAGGAGTAAGGAGAGCGGTACCCATGAAACAGACAAGAAATGACGTCAGAAATGTTGCCATCATCGCCCACGTCGACCATGGCAAAACCACCCTGGTGGACGGCCTGCTGAAGCAGAGCGGTGTGTTCCGCGAGGGCGCGGATGTGGTGGAGCGCGTGATGGACTCCGGTGATATCGAGCGGGAGCGCGGCATCACCATCATGTCCAAGAACACCGCCATCTATTATAAGGACATCAAAATCAACATCATCGACACCCCCGGCCACGCGGACTTCGGCGGTGAGGTGGAGCGCGTGCTCAAGATGGTCAACGGCGTCATCCTCGTCGTGGATGCTTTTGAAGGTCCCATGCCCCAGACCCGTTTCGTACTGGGCAAGGCCATGGACTTAAAGCTCCCGGTGGTGGTCTGCATCAACAAGATCGACCGGCCGGAGGCGCGTCCCGATGAGGTCATCGACAGGTACTTGAGCTCCTTCTGGATCTCGGTGCCGATGACAAGCAGCTGGACTGCCCCTTCGTCTTCGCCAGTGCCAAGGCAGGCACCTCCGCCCTGGCTGCCGATGAGGAAGGCACAGACCTAAAGCCCCTGCTGGACACCATCATCAACTACATCCCCGCCCCCGTGGGCGATCCGGACGCCGGTACCCAGGTGCTGATCAGCACCATCGATTACAACGAATACGTCGGCCGGATCGGCGTCGGTAAGGTGGACAACGGTTGTGTCAAGGTGGGCCAGGATGTGGTCATTATGAACCACCATGACCCGGATCGTCAGGTCCGTACCCGTGTCAGCAAGCTCTATGAGTTTGACGGCCTCGCCAAGAAGGAGGTCACGGAGGCCGGTATCGGCAGTATCGTCGCCATCTCCGGCATTGATAACCTAAAGATCGGCGACACCCTCTGCTTCATCGAGGCGCCGAATGCCATCCCCTTCCAGAAGATCTCGGAGCCGACGATCTCCATGAACTTCATCGTCAACGATTCCCCTCTGGCCGGACAGGAGGGCAAATATGTCACCTCCAGGCATCTCCGTGACCGGCTCTACCGTGAGCTCAATACGGATGTATCTCTGCGCGTGGAGGACACCGAAACCACAGAGACCTTCAAGGTGTCCGGCCGCGGTGAGCTCCATCTCTCGGTTCTCATCGAGACCATGCGCCGTGAAGGCTATGAATTCGCCGTCAGCAAGGCGGAGGTCATCTACCATGAGGACGAGGCCGGACACCGGCTGGAGCCCATGGAGCGCTGCTATGTCGACGTTCCGGAGGAATTCGCCGGCTCTGTCATCCAGAAGCTCGGCGAGCGCAAGGGTGAGATGCTCAACATGGGCGCCGGCAGCGGCGGCACCACGAGGCTGGAATTCTCTATCCCGGCCCGCGGACTCATCGGATACCGCGGGGAGTTCATGACCGACACCAAGGGCAACGGTGTTATGAATACCATCTTTGACGGCTATGCGCCCTATAAGGGGGACATCAGCTACCGCCACCAGGGCTCCCTGATCGCCTTCGAGTCCGGCGAGGCCGTCACCTACGGCCTGTTCAACGCCCAGGAGCGCGGCGTCCTGTTCATCGGCCCCGGCGACAAGGTCTACGCCGGCATGGTCATCGGCTCCAGCGGCAAAACAGAGGATGTGGAGGTCAATGTCTGCAAGACCAAGCATCTGACCAACACCCGTTCCTCCGGCTCTGATGATGCGCTGCGCCTCGTTCCGCCGCGGATCATGAGTCTGGAGCAGTGCATCGAATTCATCGACACGGATGAGCTCCTGGAGGTCACACCGGAGCATCTGCGCATCCGCAAACGGATCCTGGATCCCACCGCCAGGAAGCGGGCAGGCATCGCAGCAAAACAGCGCGCACAGGGGTAAGATATGGACTTGCGAAGTGAGAAACCCGAGCCCAGAAAGGGCTCACCCGAAGCAGAGAGCAGACGAATCGTCGAAGCCAGCAGACCCGTCGATGAGACAGGCAAGCTCCCCTCCATGAAGGGGAAGCCCAGCCTGTTCCCCGGGAGGAAATTCCCCGATGGCCTGCGCAGCGGCAACAGCGCCGATGGGCCCACGGGCAGGACCAGGAAAAAAGCCCCCATGTTCCCCAAGGACAGCACGACGAAGAAAAAGGCTGTTACCCCGCAGGAAACGGCAGACGCATTGCGCAAGCTTGCGGACGAAGGGCACAAGCTGCCGGATATTCCCACGATAGATGATAATGAATATCCGACGACCCGCAAGCTGCTGGAGACACCGGATGATGTCCTGGCGCGGGGCATTCATGAACTGCTGGAACGGGATAAGCTGGAATAACAGCCGCTGATACTTACTTATTCTCCATCCGGCAGTTCGGCAGGCGGCTGACCCTCTGCGGGTGCCGCACCGCCCTCCGGCTGTGCCTCCTCAGGGGCGGGATCCGGCGGATCGATGCCGGCAGCGACCAGTTCCTGGTGAAGGATCTCACCGATATTCTCCTGTGCCATAAACGCCGGCGTATGGTGACACTGATTCTGTACAGTGATGGGATTGCCTTGCTCATCCGTTGTCGTCGTATAGGCGCCCGTGCTGCCATCATTGCCACAGTAGGGCTGCAGCGCCGCAGGCTCCTGATACGGCAGCTCGAAGACACCTCCCGCCTGGAACGGGCAGGATTCCGAGGCCGGCAGATGATCCAGCTCACAGATGCTGCCGGCGAAATGGATATTACAGCTCTCCGTCGGCACCGTACCCTCCTCAAAATACTCTGTCTTACGGCATCCGTCACACAGTCCCTCAATGGGCAGCAGCCCGGACCGGGAACATACCGTGGCCTGCACGATTTTCGCCGGCTTCTCAAAGCCGGAGGACGGCAGACCCTCATGGATACGCGACATCACAGCGCGCCACAGCGTCTGTGCCAGGTGCCGTTCATCACTGGATTTCATATCCACGTTATTGTCATAGCCTGCCCAGACCGTTGCACAGAAGTAATTGGTGAAGCCGGCAAACCACACATCATTATAGCCTGTCGTGGAACCGGTCTTGCCGGCGATGGCCGTCGTCCCGAAGTTAACCCGTGAACCGGTACCACCCTGCACCACGCTCTCCATGGCACTGGTCAGAAGGAAGGCCGTGGTCTCCTTCAGGATACGACGGGAATTGGGCATGGAATTGTCGATGACCACATTTCCGTCATGATCCACGATCTTCGTATAGAGCCGGGGTTCCACATAGACCCCGCCGTTGGCGATGGAAGAGAAGGCGCCGTTGAGCTCCTTGTTGGTCACACCGTAGGTCAGACCACCCAGTGCCGCGGTCTGCTGGACATCTGTGAAGATCTTGCCGCCGATGGTCTCTGATTCCACGATGGTCGTGAAGCCGAAGTTGCGCAGATAGTCATATGCCAGCTGCGGCGTGACCAGCGTGATGGTCTTGACCGCCAGGATATTCATGGACTGTGCGATACCCTGCCGCAGATCCGTAAGTCCTCGATAGGCCTCCCCGTACCAGTTCCGCACCGGCCGGCCGTCATAGTAGGTAAAGGGTCCGTCATTCAGGACCGTGGCCAGTGTCAGCCCGGCGCTGTCAAAGGCCGGCGCATAGGCCGCCAGAATCTTGAAGGTCGATCCGGGCTGCCTCGTCATATCTGTCGCACGGTTGAAGGTCCGGGAGGCTGTCTTGGAGCCTCTCCCGCCCACCATGGCCAGCACATAGCCCGTGTGCGGATCCTCCACCGTCAGGGAGACCTGGGGCTGCGGTGTCAGCGTGATATTCTCACCCACCACCTCATCTCCATCGCTCATCACCGACGCCCGGTATTCATCCACCGCCGCCTGCGCGTCCTCCTGTGAGTTGAACAGCAGATCGAAATGGCTGTTGCTCTGCAGGAAATACTCTTTCAGCATCTCCTTGCTGTAATTGTGCCGGCTCCCTGCGGCATCCTCCGTTGTCAGCTCATAGGAAAGCAGATATTTCGTACCGTCCGGATAATTCGCCTCATTGGTGAACTCCTGATCCGCGATCCGCTGGATGGCCGGATCCTGGGTCGAATAGATCTTCAATCCGCCGCTGTAGAGGAGCGTATAGGCCTGGGTCTCATTGTACCCCAGCTCCGTCAGATCCTCGAGTACGTCATTGGTCAGGGCATCCACAAAATAGGAATTGATGGAGCTCTCCGTGGACTCCTCCTCCACAATACCGATCCGCGCATAGACATCATCCTCCAGTGCTCGCTCATATTCGATTTTCTCGATGTAGCCCTGCTCCAGCATCTTCCGCAGCACCTTGGCACGGCGCTCCTCATTGTGATCCGGATGCAGGATCGGATTATAATAGGTAGGTCTCTGTGTGATGGCAGCGATCACCGCACACTCCGAGAGCGTGAGCGTGGAAACGGATTTGTTGAAATAACGCAGGGACGCCGCCTGCACGCCCAGCGTATTGCTGCCCAGATTGATGGTGTTGAGGTAATTGAGCAGGATGTCCTCCTTGCTCATGTTCTTTTCCAGCTGAATGGCCAGATACTGCTCCTGGATCTTACGCTTGATACGCTCCACATCGTTGGATTCCTCCGTCCAGCCCGTGAACACATTGTTCTTCAACAGCTGCTGGGTGATGGTGGAAGCCCCCTGGGACAGATCCCTGGTGGTCACTGCGACGAAGCCCGCCCGGATGATACCATGGATATCAATCCCGTTGTGCTCATAGAAACGCTCATCCTCGATGGCCACAAAGGCGTGGGCCAGATTCTCCGGGATCATGTCCCAGGACACCGGGATACGGTTGGAATCCGTGGAAACCAGCTTGGCGATCTGATTGCCGTCCGTATCGTAGACAAAGGTGGAGAAACCGGTGGGGGTGACATCGATGCCCTTGATATCCGGCGCCGTATCAATAACGCCGCGGAAAATCCCCAGCCCTGCGCATCCGCCGATGATGAACAGGCCGATAAAGGAAAACAGCAGCACCATCACCACCAGGAGTCCGAGCTTGTTGGTCCATTTCTCGGTACTCGCCGTCAGCCGCTGCCGTTGCTTCCGTATGCCTCTTTTGCTGTAATCCAGTCCCATATTCCTCTCATTGTGTGTTAGAATGATAACGATAACTGCTTCGGACAAACACTAACACACGATATCATAATATCATACCACAGCCACAAGGAGATGACAAGCCATGTCACAGTCCCCGGACCGCATCGCTTCCTATCATATCGTGACCAAGGGTGGCAGTGCCGAGATCACGGAGAAGCGTTCCCGCTTCATCGCGGACGTTTTTGCCGTGCAGACCGTACAGGAGGCGGAAGCCGCCATCGCTGAGGTCTCCAAACGCACCTGGGATGCGAAACACCACTGCCACGCCTTTATCTGCGGTATGGACGGTGCGCTTTCCCGGTGCAGCGATAACGGGGAGCCGGCAGGTACCGCCGGCAAGCCCATCCTGGAGGTCATCAAGGGGGCCGGCCTCACCGACACACTGATCGTGGTCACCCGCTATTTCGGCGGCATCCTCCTGGGAACCGGCGGTCTGGTGCGGGCCTACACACAGGCCGCGCAGGCGGGGCTCGCTGCTTCAGAGACCGGCGAGATGGTGCTGGCCAGAACCCTGACGCTGTCCTTTGGTTATGAGCTGGTGGGCAATGTCCAGTATGTACTGCGGACGGCCGGGCTGCCGATCCGGGCAGAACGCTACACTGCAGAAGTGGAATACGATGTCCTCGTGCCCCAGGTCCGGCTCACCGGGCTGCAGGAGGCCCTCGTCAGCCGTACCGACGGCAGGATCCGTATGACAGAGGGCACAGAGGGCTATTCTCTGTTGTCATAATACCGGACAGATGCTATGATACGCAGGTAAGGGGGAAGAAACATGGCAAACGATTCTCAGGAATACATCCGCATTCCGCTCAAGGGACGTATTGATTCCAATAATGCACATGAAATTCGGCAGCAGGTGGAAGCCGCCCTTGCGGAAGCAGACGGCAAACCGCCTCTCTTCGATGCGAGCGAGCTGATCAGCATTTCCAGCGCGGGGCTCCGCGTTCTGAATATCATCCGGAAACAGTATACCGAACCACTGATCGTGGATGAGGTCTCACGTGATGTCTACGACATCTTTGAAATAACCGGATTCACCAATCTCTTCGACGTCCGCAGACGGATGCGGGAGATCTCCGTGGATGGCTGCGCGGTCCTCGGCAAGGGTTATTTCGGCACGGTCTACCGGCTGGACGCGGATACGGTTGTTAAGGTGTACCACACGCCCGATGCCGTCGCCCTGATCAATAACGAACAGAAGCTCTCCAAGGCCGCTTTCTTAAAGGGGATCCCCACCGCCATCTGCTATGACATCGTCCGGGTGGGTAACGACTACGGCTCGGTATTTGAGCTGCTGGATGCCGCCACCTATTTCGAACAGATCCGGCGCACCCCGGAGGACAGACAGGCCATCGTCGCCAGCTATGCGCGCCTGTTGAAACAGATCCATGAGACGGAGATGGATGCGGACACCCTCCCCTCTGCCAAGGAAAGGTTTTCCGGATATCTGGATACCGCACAGACAGTTCTTCCCCAGGAAGCCTGCGCGCGTTTCCGCAGCTTGCTGAATGCCGTGCCAGATAGCAACCATGCGCTGCACGGCGACTGTCATATGAATAATGTCATGCTGGTCAACGGCGAACCGATGCTGATTGACATGGATACCCTCGCCGTCGGCAACGCAATATTCGACCTGGGCGCCCTGTTCTTCTGCTATAAGCCCTTCGAGGAGGATGAGCCCGGCAATACGGAGCGTGTATTCGGTATATCCGCGGAGATGGCCGATTACATCTGGAACGAAACCCTCCGTGTCTATTTCGACAATCCGGAGCCTTCCGTACTGACCGGACTCAAACACCGCGCCGAACTACTCGGCTGGCTCTCGTTCCTCAACCGTATGCTGACGGACTTCCAGGGGCGTCCCCTTACGGATGTCCGCACCGAGCACGCCGTCCGGCACATCGAAGAACTCCTCGACATCGTTACAGAACTGGCGATATAGAGAAATTGTGGAATGAAAAGCCCGGAAACCTTGTGATAGGGCCATTTTTCCGTAAATAACAGATGCTCATTGAGAACTTGCATAATAAATTATGGAAGTTCTCAACGAACTCTTTGCCGTTGGTGCATGTCTATGTATCACAGCCCCTGAGTGATCAGTGTGAACTGTGAGATTACTGACAACAGCTGAGTTCTGGTCATCTCTTT
>JAFSYF010000025.1 GCA_017443695.1 Butyrivibrio sp. | reverse complement strand
TTATCTTTTTGTAACAATGGGAGCGGGAGACAATTGGTAGCTAGGAAAGAAAATTTTATAAAAACTGGAGAAATAAAATGACAAGCATGACAGGTTATTCCTATGAGGAAAAATCTACTGAAGCCGCTGTTGTTTCTGTTGAAATAAAATCGGTTAATTCGCGTTTTCTGGATCTGAATATCAGACTTCCCAAGCGTTTCGCCTGGGTGGATGCAAGGGTGCGTGCGGCGCTGAAGCCCTATATGAAGCGCGGCAAGGTGGATGTATTTATCAATTACGAAGACACCTCCGATGTCGATACGCGTGTGGTGTTCCACAGGGAGACCGCGGCACAGTACGTCTCCTATCTGAAGGAGATCGCTCAGGAGTTCGGTGGCGTCATGGGAACCGGAGAGATCCCCACAGCGCTGATGGCAACCGGAATCGCAGCATTGCCGGAGGTCATGACGCTGGAGGAGAACGAGATTCCGGAGGAGGAGCTGTGGGAAACCCTGCAGCGTGCGGTTGTCGGTGCAGGTGAGGAGTTCGTCGCCGCCAGACAGAAGGAAGGCGAGTTCCTGGCACAGGACATGCTGGAGAAGCTCGATGAGATGGCGGAGAGCGTCGATTTCATCACAGAGCGGGCACCGGAGATTCTGGAGAGCTATAAGACAAAGCTCAGGGAGAAGATCCGGGATATCGCCGAGGGAATACAGTTCGATGAGGCCAGGATCGCGACAGAGGTGACGATCTATGCGGACAAGATCTGTGTCGATGAAGAACTGGTGAGACTGACCAGTCATATCCGGCAGATGCGGGATGTGCTGAAGACCGGTGATGACAGGGAAGGCGTTGGGCGTAAGCTGGATTTCCTTGCACAGGAGATGAACCGGGAGGCCAATACGATCCTGTCGAAGTCGACGGATCTGGAGGTGGCAGACCGCGGCATCCTCCTGAAAACCAATATTGAGAAGCTGAGAGAACAGATCCAGAATCTGGAGTAGGAGATGTGGAGGCCCTGATGAGCTTGAGAAAACGCAAAGGAATCGCAGTTGTGGTCTCCGGTTTCTCCGGAACCGGCAAGGGGACATTGATGCGTGAGCTGATGGCGCGGTACGACAATTATTCGTTGTCCGTCTCCATGACCACGCGGGCACCACGGAAGGGCGAGGAGCACGGCAGGGATTATTTCTTTGTCACGGATGAGGAGTTTGAAGAGCTGATCGCCAGTGGCGGGCTTCTGGAGCATGCGGGCTACTGCGGTCATTACTATGGTACCCCGAAGGCATTCGTGGAAGAGAAGCTGGAGGAAGGCCTGGATGTGATTCTGGAGATTGAGACCCAGGGCGCTCTGCAGATCAAGAAGCGCTACCCCGAGGCTCTGCTGCTGTTTGTCATGCCGCCCAGTATCGAGGAACTCAAGCACCGTCTGGTTGGCCGGGGAACAGAGACAGAGGAGGTCATCCGGGAGAGGATCCTTCAGGCCAGAGACGAGGCGCAGGGGATTGAGTACTATGACAGTGTCATCATTAATGATGATCTGGATGTCTGTGTGAAGGAACTGCATGATGTGATCGAAGCGGCGCATCTGGCACCATTCCGCAACATGGAATTCATAGAAGAGATCAAAGAACAGCTGTACAGAGAATAGATACAGAAGGGAGCAGGAGGAGAACATGATTCATCCGTCTTATGTGGATCTGATGAAGGTCGTGAACAAGGATACCGAGGAGGGAGGCGATCCGATCGTCAGTTCCCGTTATTCCATCGTGATGGCAACCGCGAAGCGTGCCAGACAGATTATCGCCGGCGATGAGCCGTTGGTGCGTGTCAAGGACAAGGAGAAGCCGCTGTCCGTGGCCGTGGATGAGCTGAACGAGGATAAGCTGCGGATCATGACGGCAGAGGAGCGTGCCGAGGCGATGCGCCAGGCCGACGAGGCAGAGGCCAGCAGCAAACGCCGTCTGTCGGATGCTTCGGAGCCGGACGGGGGAGAGGGCTGATCCATCGTGCGGATCCTGTTCATCTCTCTGGGATGTGATAAAAACCGGGTGGACAGTGAGATTATGCTGGGCCTCCTGGGGCAGGCAGGGCATACCTTCACCGATGATGTGGATGAGGCGGAGGCTGCGATCGTCAACACCTGCTGTTTTATAGGAGATGCGAAAAAGGAGAGCGTCGATACACTGCTGGAGCTGGCCGACAGGCGGGCGGAGGGCATGTTATCGGCGCTTATCGTTACGGGTTGTCTGGCACAGCGGTATCAGGAGGAGATCCTGACACAGATCCCGGAGGTCGATGCTGTACTGGGTCTGGCGGCGGAGGAAAACATCGCCGAAACCCT
>JAFSYF010000171.1 GCA_017443695.1 Butyrivibrio sp. | reverse complement strand
GTGGACGCCGGTGCAGGCAGTTCGAGGGGGTCAGGAAGGATCATCCATCTGATCATCACAGGCAAAACCTGCTTCTCCGGGCGGAACGACCCTGCCACGGGCTGTCTGCACCGGCGTCCATGACGATTGAGGCGGCACTGGTACTGCCGTTTTACATCTTTTTCTTCGTGAATCTCCTCTGTGCTTTCAGTCTGCTGCGGCTCCAGTGTGACATGGAGGCCGCCTGCCACCGGGCGGGAACAGAGCTGGCGCTGACCGCTTTCGATATTGCCCAGGCCGCCGGAACGGGCGGAGGGGATGCGGTGGGAGCGACGGCGGCCGCGGCGTTGTTTCCGGGGAAGGTGCGGGAATACCTGGGAGAGGATTATCTCGCCCACAGTCTGGTGGAGGGAGGGAGCGACGGGCTGCATTTCCTGCAGACCGGGATCGGCCTGGCGCGGAGCGATGATGTGATCGATGCGGTGGTGTCCTATGAGGTGCATCCGCTGTTCGGATTGGTGGCCTTCCGGAATTTCACCATGCAGACCAGATTCTACGGTCATGCGTGGACCGGCTACGATCTGGAAGATGAGTCGCGTCCGGTGGATGAACACGGGGAGGAGCTGGTATACATCACAGAGCATGGGACGGTATATCACCGGAGTCTGGCCTGCCGTTACCTGAAGCCCACGATACAGCAGGCGGATCTGTCTGTCATGGAAGGACAGAGGAACCGGGGCGGCGGGCGCTACACGGCCTGTGAGATCTGCGGGAACCGGAAACGGAGCGGAGAGGTGTTCTTCACGGACTGGGGGGACCGGTATCACTGCAGCGTCAACTGCCCCGGACTGAAGCGGACGATTTACACCGTACCGATTTCGCAGGTGGGCGGGCGTGGCCCCTGCAGTGTCTGCGGAGGCGGGACATAGGAGGATGTTATGACATGGATATGGGGTATTGTACTGGTATTTCTGGCGGCAGCGGGTGTCTGGGACCTGCGGACGAAATCCGTGCCGCTGTGGTGGCTGTTTCTTGGCGCGGATCTGGCGGCCGCCGTGACAGCGGGACGGCTGGCGGCGGGCGAGTGCTCCTGGGTCACGGTGGGACTCAGCCTGGCTCCAGGGATCCTGCTGTTGCTGCTCTCGTTCATCACACGGCAGGGTGTGGGCTGGGGCGATGGCCTGGCGGCACTGGCCGTGGGGGCACTGCTGGGGCCGGCGCTATTGATGGAACTGATGACGGCAGCGTTGTTCATGAGCGCGGCCATCTCCGCCGTGCTGCTCATATTGCACAGAGCCAGGAAAAACACGAGAATACCGTTTCTGCCGATGATGGCCTCCGCGGCCGTTTTCATCGTGGCACTGCACCCGCCTACATGACGGTGGAGGCCTCGCTCATCGTGCCCATGGCCGTGGGCATCATCGTGGTGCTGATCTACACTGCGTTCTATCTGTTCGGTATGTGTCTGCTGGTGCAGGATATGTACATCCTCGGACTTCGCGGGAGCCGGCCGGACACCGGGAGTCCTTACGACAGCGCGGCACAGTATGTCGTGGATTACGCACCGGAACGCATCGCGAACCGGTATTTTGGAAATACACCGCCGGAGATCACGGCGCAGGATGAGAGCGGCACCGTGCGGATCACAGGGGAGACGGAGACCCGTCACGGGGTGATGGGGGGCTACTTTATCCTGCCGGGGGAAGGACAGGCGGACATCTGGGCGCAGAGGTATACGGTGGAGCTGCTGATCCAGCGCCAGACGGACCATATCCGTCAGGTGAAGAGAGCCAGGGATCTGCTGGTGGGACGAAATCCTGCTGCGGGGGACGCGGATGCCGGAGGCGGGGAAGGGACTGAATAAAATAATTTCAGAACAGCTATCACCATTCACAGGGAAGGGAGAAGAAAACAAATGGAGGTCACCAGTTACAGGGATTTGAAGCATCATTATCTCGTCATCAAGCTCACGAATCCCGACAGAGACGATTACCAGTTCCGCATGGTGGAACAGAACACGCTGAGTGGGTTTGTGGGGTGCAGCATTCACAACATCAACGGGGAGGCCTGTCTGTATTACGAGGTGGATGGAAGGGAGAGTCTGCAAAGCCGCTGCAGTACCCGCAAGCTGAGCTTTGAGGAGCTGCGTCGCCTGCTGCAGGATCTGTGCAGGGCAGGAGAGGAGGCCCAGGAGTATCTGCTGGATCCGGCAGGATTTCTGCTGACGCCGCAGTTCATTTTTGCAGAGCCCTCCACGGGACAGTTTCTGTTCTGCTTCTGCCCGGGCACGGAGGAACGACATGATTTCAATGCGTTCGCGGCGGAGCTCATCGCTCTGACAGACCCGGCGGATGCACAGGCCGCGGATGCGGTCTACCGGCTGTGCGAACGCGCGCAGCACGGGAGACTCCTGCCGGCGGAGGCACTGAATGAGATCTCCGGGGCGGCGCCCGCCGACTCGAAGCCGGTTGTTCAGCATAAGCGCGAGGATCCGGCCCCTGTGCTCGGCGGCTGGCCCGTGGAACCGGGCAGGCCGCCAGCGGAGCAGCCGAAGCTGAAAGCGGAGGCGGAGGATGTGACGCCCGGCGGAGGCCGCCGGGGCGGGGTCGCCATGGGGTTCCTGTTTCTGGCGGTGGCTGCGGCGCTGATTGCCGTGCGGTATTTCTATGTGTTGACGCCCAGGGAGAATCTGCTGGATCTGGGGGTGATGATGGTCTGCCTGGCCTTTGGCACCATCATGATCCTCCTGTCCCTCAGAGGAGCGCGAAAAACGGAGAAGGCACAGATGGCGGTGCCTGTGAGCGCGGGACAGAATCTGTTCTCGGGGGAGGCGCCGATGCCCGGAAACACCGTCCAGACGGATATGTCGGAGGCGGCCTGGCAGACGCCGGTTCCTGTCGTGAATCCGTTGTCCACGCCGCAGCTGCCGCCGCAGATGTCTGCCGTGAATCCGTTGCCCACGCCGCAGCTGCCGCCACAGACACCAGCTGTGACTCCGCTGCCCGTGACACAGCTGTCATCGGCACCGTCGTGGGCGCTGCCCGACCCGCCGGAGCTGCGGCCGCAGACGATGGAGGTCGTTCCGGACCAGAGGGGAGCGGTCCTGCTGGATTTCGGCGTCCCGAATACCGACCGCCGCTATCAACTGTTTATCCGGGATGTGAGTATGGTATAATGTGGTATCCAGTGGACAGACAGACTGGCGGGAGGAACTATGAAGATAAACATTTATTACGGTGGCCGCGGGGTCATCGATGATCCGACACTCTATGTCCTGAAGAAAGTACGGGAGGTGCTGACGGAGCTCAACGTCAAGGTGGAGCAGTTTAACCTCTATGAGGAGAAGAAGGCAATCCCGTCCCTTCCGGGAACCCTGAAGGAGGCGGACGGCATCATCCTCGCCGCGACGGTGGAGTGGTATGGCGTCGGTGGCTTGCTCATGCAGTTCCTGGATGCCTGCTGGCTCTACGGGGATAAAGATCAGCTCACAGACCTGTACATGGCACCCATTGTCATGTCAACCACCTATGGGGAGCGCGAGGGCGTGCAGACGCTGTCGGCCGCGTGGGAGATGCTGGGCGGCCTTCCCTGCGAGGGGATCTGCGGCTACATCGCGGACACCACCTCACTGGAGAACAGCACGGTATACAACCGTCTCATTGAGAAAAAAGCCGAGAATATCTACCGATCCATCAACCAGCGGATGCCGAACTTCCCCGCCAGCAATCAGGCGGTTCGGAAGAAGGTATCCCAGACCAAGAGCGCAAATCTGACACCCCAGGAAACGGAGCAGCTCTCCCACTATGTGTCGGATGAAAAGTTCGTCAGGACACAGAAGGAGGACATCCAGGAGCTGTCGGATCTCTTCCGCTCCAAGATGGACAGGGAGCAGACGGATATGCTTAAGGTGAGGGCCAGCATCGGCCAGATCTTCAAGAGTCACTTCCGGCCGGTGGCCGGCATACACGCCGGGTACCGCCTGACGGTGGAGGATGCCGCCGGTGACAGGACGACACTGCTGGAGGTGGACAACAGGAATCTGTCTTGTACGGACAACGCGGCGGCCAACACGCCGGTGGATGTGGAGCTCACCATGGACAGACGCACCTTCGAGGAGATCACGGCCGGACGTATGACCTTCCAACGCGCGTTTATGAGCGGCGGCATGAAGATGAAAGGGGATTTCAAGCTCCTGAGGAGCCTCGATCAGCTGTTTGAGTTCCGGGAGGGAACGCAGTGAACAGCACGAACGGTTGGGAGGATCCGTACTATCCGGGACAGGAGCGCACGACGGAGGTGGCACAGCAGGAGGAGCAGTCCGACGCGCCGCAGCAGACGGATCTCTACGAGGCCTACTGGGAGAGACAGCGTAAGATCATCCTGTCTGCCGGTGTGACGCTCTCGCTGGTGGCGGCGAATCTGATCGTCTACCTGGTGGAGATCTTCGGGAAGCAGACCTTCTATGAAGGGTTTGCGCTGGATACGTCGGTGGTGGCGGCCGGGGCGGAGCAGTACCGTCTGCTGACGGCGATGTTCATGCATGCGTCGATCCCCCATCTGGTCAGTAATATGGTGATCCTCCTCCTCATCGGCGCGGCCGTGGAGGGCGAGCTGGGTCATCTGCCCTATGCGGTGATCTATCTCGTCAGCGGTCTCATCGGCAACATGCTGACCGTCTGGTGGGATGTCATGCTGGGGGATCCGACCTGGTCCGTGGGGGCCAGTGGCGCCGTCTTCGGCATCATCGGTGCGGTAGCCGTCATCTTCATCAGGGAGCGGAAGCAGCTGCGCGGCCGGCGCGGCCTGGCCCTGAGGCTGGGGCTGATGGTCTTCTACAGCCTGTTCAGCGGCTTTGGCCAGACGGAAATCAATAATGCGGCGCACGTGGGTGGTTTTCTGGCGGGCACGATGTTCAGCACGCTCTACACTTTACTGGCCCGCAAACGGTATCACCTGGACAGTTGGTTGTAAAAAAGGAGAACGAGATGAAAAAAGAGGAGTGTATTTTCTGTAAGCTGGCGAACGGGGAGATCCCGACGAACTCCATCTACGAGGACGAGAAATTCAATGTGATCCTCGACGCGGGGCCGGCGACGAAGGGCCACTGCCTGATCCTGCCGAAGGATCATGCACAGGATCTCTACGATCTGCCGGAGGAGACGGCCGCCGAGGCGATGAAACTGGCGAAACGTCTGGCAGGCAGACTCAGGGAACGCCTGAACTGTGATGGACTGAATGTGGTCCAGAACAACGGCGCCACAGCCGGGCAGACGGTGTTGCATTACCATCTGCATCTGATCCCCCGCTATGAGAATGACGGCCAGCACATCCTGTGGCAGCCCACGAAGCCGGCGCCGGAGGAGCTGACGGCTCTCTGCAAACAGCTGCAATAATATCAAGAAAAAGGTGTTGACATCGCCAGTGCGGTCTTGCTATAATGCTTCTTACCGCATTCAAGCCGAGCGGTGAGGAGAAATACTCAAGTGGCTGAAGAGGCTCCCCTGCTAAGGGAGTAGGCCGGGTGACCGGCGCGCGGGTTCAAATCCCGCTTTCTCCGCGAGAGTCGCAGAACCAAAAAACTTTTTGAAAAAATTTCAAAAAGTCCTTGACAAGAGAAG
>JAFSYF010000024.1 GCA_017443695.1 Butyrivibrio sp. | reverse complement strand
GTGACCGTGGAAACCTTCGGGATGGACTATCCGGAGCCGGAGACGATCTGAATCGCGGGATTGCTACCGGAGCAGCAGCTCCCGTTCCTCCATGCGGCAGATGAGGAAACTGTCCCCGTTTTGTCCGGAGCAGCGTTCCACCGCCAGGAGGTCAGAAACTATAGAATGAGACAGGATTCCCAGATCCAGGGTATGTGCCAGGATGCCATCGGGGATCCTGTTTGCTGTTACAGGAACAAAGCAGAGCGGGGTGGAGCGGAAACGATCCTGCAGCGTCGGCAGGAGACGGGCACCAAGCGCGGCATCTTCAGATCCGATGCGCAGACTCCGCTCCTGGAGAGAGAGACGGCGGATCTCGGACATCAGCCGCTCCTGGCGTATCAGCAGATCATGGGCACCCTCCGCGGCAAGCTGTCCGGTTTCGTTGAGTGCAATACGGGTGGCGCGGGAGCGGGTGAACAGGGTGGCCCCAAGACGTGCCTCCAGCCGCCGCATGGACTTGGTCAGGGCAGGCTGGGAGATGCCGAGTTCCCTGGCGGCCGCGGAGAGTGTTCCACAACGCGCGACAGCATCCAGCTGTTGCCACAGTGCGAGTTCGATCATGAATCGTGTTCCTCCAGAATTCGGTCATTCATAACCGTAAGTTATCAATATCATTTTATCATTCAACTCCGGGAGCATCCCCCAGGCGGCCTGCCCGCGCTCGTCGCAAGCTCGCGAACCGCCTGAGGGGTGCTCCCGGAGCCCAACTGATCTGGCGCTGAACTGTAACAGATATATCATAATGAAAATGTTCTATTATGTCTACAACTTGCAGTTATCCGGAGAATACGGTACACTAAGGCCATGAATCTGCGGGAATTGACAACTGGGGAGAGCGGACTGATTCTCTCCGTTGGTGGTGAGGGGGCACTCAGGCAGCATCTGCTGGATATGGGTGTGATCCCGGGTACCCATATCAGTGTCATCAAATATGCCCCCATGGGAGATCCTGTGGAGCTGAAGCTCCATGGTTATACGCTGACGCTCCGGCTGGACGAGGCGGAGAAGATTGAGATCGAACGGGCAGAGGAACAGGAGGATGTGCCGGAGATCCGGCATGTCCAGACAGAGCATCCCGGACTTGGGGAGAGTGGACGGTTTCATCCGAAGGGCAGCGGTGATCCGCTGCCGGAGGGGACGCTGCTGACCTTTGCGCTGGTGGGCAATCAGAACAGCGGCAAAACAACCCTGTTTAACCAGTTGACTGGCTCCAACCAGCATGTGGGCAATTTCCCGGGGGTCACGGTGGATCGCAAGGATGGGCCCATCCGCAACAAGCCGAACACGCGTATCACGGATCTGCCCGGGATTTATTCCATGTCCCCGTACTCCACGGAGGAGATTGTTTCCCGGGATTTTGTGCTGAATGAGAAGCCGGTGGGTATCATCAATATCGTTGACGCCACCAATATCGAACGCAACCTCTATCTGACCATGCAGCTGATGCAGACCGGTATCCCGATGGTGGTGGCACTCAACATGATGGATGAAGTGCGGGAGAACGGCGGTACCGTCAACATCAACCGGATGGAGGAGCTGCTGGGGGTTCCGGTAGTGCCGATCTCTGCGGCGAACAACGAGGGTGTGGATGAGCTGGTTTCCCATGCGATGCATGTGGCTTACTATCAGGAAAAACCGGCGATTCCGGATTTCTGCGATGAGAACGATCACGGCGGTGCTGTACACAGGTGTCTGCACGCGGTTCTGCTGCTGATTGAGGATCATGCGGCGCGTGCGGGGCTGCCGGTCCGCTTCGCTGCGGCCAAGGTCATTGAGGGGGATCATCAGATCATTGACCGGCTGGCGTTGGATGACAATGAGAAGGAGATGATCGAGCATATCATCCTGCAGATGGAGAACGAGCGGGGACTGGACCGCTGCGCAGCCATCGCGGACATGCGTTTCACCTATATCCGCAGGGTGTGTGCCGAAACGGTCAAGAAGCCGAAAGAGAGCAGGGAGCGTACACGGAGCGAACGGATCGACCGCATCCTTACCGGCAGATATACGGCCATCCCCTCCTTCCTCCTGATCATGGGAATGGTGTTCTGGCTGACCTTTTTCGCCATCGGCGGCGGATTGCAGAGTCTGTTGGAGGCCGGCATCGGGGCGTTGACCAGGGTGGTGGATCAGGGGCTGACAACCATGGGGGTCAATGAGATCCTGCACGGTCTGCTGATCGAAGGAATCTTCGAGGGGGTTGGCAGCGTTCTCTCCTTCATGCCAATTATTCTGACGCTGTTTCTGTTTCTTTCGCTGATGGAGGACAGCGGGTATATCGCCCGTGTTGCCTTTGT